>CAZVYI010000008.1:0-36151 GCA_964631755.1 uncultured Sphingobacterium sp.
GAACATCTGTTTTTTGTACTTTAGATGACCCCACTCTTATAAACTCTGCATTTTCTAAGACCCTGAGTAATCGGGCTTGTGTACCCAATGGAGTTTCCCCAATTTCATCCATGAACAAGGTGCCGCCATTGACTGTCTCAAAATAGCCTTTTCTAGCATCTACAGCACCAGTAAAGGAGCCTTTTTCATGACCGAATAATTCTGAATCAATTGTTCCTTCCGGTATTGCACCACAGTTAACGGCTATAAAGGGACTGTGTTTTCTAGGCGATAAGGCGTGAATGATTTGAGAAAAAATCTCCTTACCAACGCCGCTTTCTCCTACAATTAGAACTGTCAGGTCTGTATTGGCAACCTGTGTTGCAACTTGTAAAGCATAATTCAAGGCGGGTGAATTACCAATAATTCCAAATCTGTTTTTAATACTTTGAATTTCCATTACACATTGCTTGATTGTGAAGCGTCTACAATTTTACCCATCAGTGTCCCTTGTGTACAATCCAAAGCTTGAACATGTACATAAGAACCTGGTTTCAGGGAAGGATCGGTTTTATCAAAGACCATCACTTTGTATTGGCTGTTTCTACCCATCCATTGAAGGTTACTTTTCTTTGAATCTCCTTCAATTAAAACTTCGAACACTTTACCAATATCTTTTTTGTTGGATTCAAGAGAAAGCTGGTTTTGTAGTTGTACTATTTCGTCCAATCTTCTTTTTTTAGTTTCATCAGGTACATTGTCTTTATACCTTTTCGCAGCCAGCGTTCCTGGTCGCTCAGAATAAGCAAACATGTAGCTGTATTCATAAGCTGTCTTTCTCATGATATCTAAGGTCTCCAAATGATCCTGTTCTTCCTCAGTACAAAACCCAGCGATGATATCAGAACTGATTGCACAGTCAGGCATGATTTCTTTGATCCTATTTACTCTTCCGAGATACCATTCTCTTGTATACGTACGATTCATCAATTGCAAAATCCTATTGGATCCACTTTGAACCGGAAGATGAATGTATTTACAGATGTTGTGGTACTTTTTCATCGTATTGAGTACCTTATCTGTGATGTCTTTGGGATGCGAAGTGCTAAATCTAACTCGCAAAAGGGGACTCACTAAAGCAACTTCTTCTAGGAGCATGGCAAAGTCCACAGCATGATTTGTTTTGGGATCTACCCAGTAATAACTGTCCACATTCTGTCCCAACAACGTTACCTCTTTGTAACCGGCATCAAAAAGTGATTTACATTCCTCAACAATAGACAGGTTGTCGCGACTCCTCTCTCTTCCTCGTGTAAATGGTACAACACAGAATGCACACATATTATTACATCCTCTCATGATGCTGACAAAAGCACTAATGCCATTTGTATTGATCCTGACAGGGGAAATATCTGCATAGGTTTCCTCTCTACTCAGCAAAACATTTACTGCTTTGGTTCCGCTTTCAGCTTCTTCAATTAAAGAGGGGAGTGTGCGATACGCATCTGGACCAACAACAAGATCAACAAGCTTTTCCTCCTCCAATAACTTACTTTTTAAGCGTTCCGCCATACAACCCAAAACACCTATTAAAAGTCCAGGATTTGATCTTTTGATTTTCTTAAATTCAGAAAGTCTTTTTCTAACTGTTTGTTCAGCTTTCTCTCTAATTGAACATGTATTCAAAAAAATAAGATCAGCATCTTCAACATTTCTTGTTGAGCCAAAACCTTCTCCTTGTAAAATAGAAGCTATAATTTCACTGTCGCTGAAATTCATCTGACAACCATAGCTTTCTATATAGAAATGCTTAGTAAACTGATGACCTTCAGCTACTGCTCCCTGATATGCCTCTCCTTGACGAGTTTCGTCAATTTTCTTTTGTACAAGATCTAACATCCGGCAAAATTAAGAAAACATGCAAAAAGTGACAAATTGTCACCTGTTAAATATTGACTAAGTATCTTCTTCCTAACCAACTGGAAGATAAGGGAACAATCCATCTTTCGAGAAGTTCCTTTTTTGTTGAAACTGAATGATCAAAAAATAGTGTATCTGGTTGAATAAAATGGTTAGTTAAAGCATACTCAACCTGTGAAAATGGTAACAATTGAATTTTATCTTTGATAACAAAAGCCAGTTGATTTCTATCAAAAAGGCTGATTTTAAATACATCTTCTACTGCTTTAAGCATCCTAACGGAACTGTCTGTGCTGCAGCCACTTACGGTAGTTATATTTTCGTCTGCAATAAGGATAATAAACTGTCCGAAAAACAAGTTTGCAAACCCCTTTACAAGTTGACCATGAGCCTTCCAGTCGCTAATAAATGAATTTAAAATTTTTTCTAACTCAAGCGCTTCAGAAAGTGTAAGTAATCGGTTAGCCTGGTAAATCCAAACCCTGGATTCCGGTGAAAAATCTGCTGGTATCAGTTCTTGAAATGACAAGTTCATTGTTAAATTGATTGAGCGATTAATTCTGCAATGTCTAAAACCTCGATTTCGGCTTCTTTCTCTTTTACTTTAACTCCATCAGTCATCATGGTATTGCAAAAGGGACAGGCAGCAGCAATTATGGATGCTTTTGTTTCTATCGCTTGTTCTGTTCTTTCCCAATTAATTCTGGTATTACCTTTTTCTTCTTCTTTGAACATTTGCGCACCACCCGCGCCACAACATAGACCATTGGCTTTACACTTTTTCATTTCCACAAGTTCCGCATCCAAAGCCATGATAACATTACGTGGAGCTTCATAAATATTATTACTTCTACCTAAATAACAGGAATCGTGATAAGTTATTTTCTTACCCTTAAAACTTCCTCCTTCTTTTATAACGATTTTACCTTCATTGATCAAGTCTTGTATTAAGGTTGCATGATGGATAACATCATAGTTTCCTCCTAATTCAGGGTATTCATTCTTTAGTGTATTGAAACAATGGGGGCAAGCGGTTACGATTTTTTTTACCTCATATTGATTCAATAACTGAATATTCTGATAGGCCATCATTTGAAACATAAACTCATTGCCAGCTCTTCTGGCTGGATCTCCTGTGCACATTTCTTCAGAACCTAGAATTGCATAGTTTATCCCAACTTTATTTAAAATTTGAACAAATGCCCTGGTAATGGATTGTGCCCTTTGATCAAAGCTTCCAGCACATCCTACCCAAAATAATATCTCAGGTTGTCTGCCAGCGGCTATTTCTTCTGAAAGTATTGGTACGTGCATCAGCTTAATTTTGAAATTGTTTAATCTACTTAATCCTCAATCCATTTAGACCTGTCTGTCGGTGAAAATTTCCATGGGGCAAAATTGTTTTCAATATTGCCAAACATCATTGTCCACTCCTGTGGTGCGCTGCTTTTTTCCATGACAAGGTATCTTCTTAATTGAACAATAATATCTACCGGGCTTATGCTAACAGGACATTCTTCTACGCATGCATTACAAGTTGTACATGCTCTTAATTCTTCTTCTGTTATATAGTCAAACAAAAGTGATTTCCCATCTGACTCAGTCACACCACTGTCTAAACGTTTACCTATTTCTTCTGCCCGATCTCTGGTTTTCATCATTATGCTCCTGGGTGAAAGGAGCTTTCCTGTTTGTGAGGCGGGACAAGCATTCGAACATCTGCCACATTCAGTACAACTGTAGGCGTCTAAAATATTTTTCCAGCTCAATTCATGTATATCAGATGCGCCAAATTTATTTGTTCCTGATGTGACTTCAGTAGGTGCCAATTCAGGCTGAAAAGCATATAGAACTTCATTCTGAACGGAAGGCATATTATTCAATTTTCCCTGAGGGGATAATCTTGTATAATAGGCATTCGGGAAGGCTAGTATGATGTGTAAATGTTTTGACCAAGGGAGATAATTAAGGAAGGCAAAAATGCCAAGTATGTGCAACCACCAAGCACTACGTTCAATGATAACCAATGTTTCATTTGAAAACCCAATGAAAATGGGGTGTAATTGAGAAGAAAGGATGAAATTACCGGTAAGCTGATCAGCATAATGCCCGTATGACTTGCTTTGCAATATCGTATCAGTAGCATTCATACTGAGGAACAAACCCATAAGTATGATTTCTGTAATGAGAATAAAATTAGCATCCTTTGAGGGCCAACCTTTAAGATCAGGATGTTTAAATCTCCATAAGGGCATAAGGTTTCTTCTGAAGAGAAAAACCAAACAAACCAGTATTACACCTGCTGCAAGGCATTCGAAAATATTGATCAGGTAAGAATACAGACCTGGGATAAAGCTGTTGAACAATCGGTGTGTTCCAAAAAGTCCGTCAATTAGGATTTCTAAAACTTCAATATTGATTATTATAAAACCGGCATAAATAATGAAATGTAAAATTGCTACCAATGGATTTTTAAACATTTTTTTTTGACCAAAAGCCAACAAAAAAACATTTTTCCATCTATTTCCAGGCTGATCATTGAGGTCTTCTGGTAATCCTAATAAAATATTTCGTCTGATGCCACTTATCCTTTTCGAAAAAAGATAAATAGCTGCTGCAAAAGCAATGAGAAAAAGAATTTGAGGTAGAAAATGCATTACACAATGTTCTTGTGCTAAATTACATGATGTATCTCATTTAAACCCATTTTCATGGAAAGAAAATATATACTTTCTGCAGATAAAGCTTTAATGAAATTACGCAGAATGGCTTATGAAGTAATTGAAAGAAATAGCACTGAAAAGCAACTTATTCTAGCAGGTGTTAAAGGAAATGGATTTGCCATAGCCCAAATGTTAAAAACAATTCTGGATGATATTTCATCGTTCAAAGTTGAGTTGCTATTGGTTGATATTGATAAACAAAATCCACTGGTTTGTCAACTTGAAAAAGGAAGTGATTTGAAAGATAAGGTGATTGTGGTTGTTGATGATGTGGTCAACAGTGGTAAAACGTTAATTTATTCATTGATTCCCTTACTCAAATCATCGCCAAAAAGAATAGAAACGCTGACCCTGGTTGAAAGAAGTTACAAGACACACCCTGTTCATGTTGATTATGTTGGAGTTTCACTGGCCACAACCTTACATGATCATATTTATGTAGAAGTAGAAAATGGCAAATTAGACGGTGCTTATTTGCAATAAATCAGTATGCAACAGGATGAAGCCTCATCTTACCAAGGGTATTGAATTCAATAGCAGGTGCAGGAACTTTCAAGACATTGAAAATTGAAAATACTGTTTTGAGTGTCTTATTCTTTGTTTCGATTTTGGTAAGATCAATATCAAATGATACTAAAATCCTTTTGTAGCGTTTGATGTCGTCTCTTACAATCAAATTTCCCTGTTCATCTTCCCATTTATTTTCATATCCTCCCAACATGGTTCTGGCATTGTATCCAACAGCAAGATTTAGCCATTTAGGAATTCGTGAGGAAGGGAAAAAAGATTTCATATTGATACTGGCCCAAATAATTTGTCCATTATAGTCTTTTAATAAACGTTCCACATCTCCTGAGCCAAACAATTCATCCGCCCTGTATTTCAAATTACCATACTGATAGGGAGAGTAGGAGAGTTTTAATGAAATCCTTTGCTCTTTCCAAAGTAATTCTTGTCCAAGAAAAAGACCTGCGCCAGCAGTATTGGCCAAAACATCTGGAATGCTGAATCCCCATTTGTCTGAGTAGCCATCTAAGATTTCAATTACACTTAAATAGGCCATCCCGCTTACAGCACCCACCCAGATGGCTTTGTTTTTTTCTAAACCTGCCCATTCCCATATGTTACTGGTATGTCTGCTGATTTGGTAGGTTGACCAAACATGCCCTGCTTTGTCCATTTGCTGCCACTCATTCCAGTCGTTGTACAATTTAAATTTAGCCTTGGGATAATTGGCATACCAGGCATTATTCAAAGCATAAAAACTTCCACCCCATAAACCAACCTGTACACTCCCCAATACCCATTTTTTGGTTGAGCTGGATTTAAGCGTATCCTGTGCCATTGATACAAATACGCACAATGTAAGGCAGCAACATAAAAGAATATACTTTTTCACTAATTTGTTTAAATCTGAGGAATTGATCTTCAAGTTAATGGCTTTTAAGGCATCCTTCATTAAGTTTGCAAAAATAACAAGGAAATGGAACAGCAAATACAAGCCCGAGTTGAAAAGTGGTTGAATGGAAATTATGATGAGTCGACCAAGTCTGCGATCCGTGAAATGCAAGCCAATCAGCCAAATGAACTGGCAGATGCTTTCTATAAAAATTTAGAATTTGGAACTGGTGGATTGAGGGGTATTATGGGAATAGGTACCAACAGAATCAATCAATATACAATAGGCATGGCAACCCAGGGATTTGCCAACTACCTATTAAAATATTTTAAAGATGAACAGGTAAGGATTGCTATCGCTCATGATAGCAGAAACAATAGCAGATTCTTCGCAGAAATCACAGCTAATGTTATGGCAGCAAACGGCATACAGGTTTTCTTGTTCGAATCACTTCGACCCACCCCAGAACTATCATTTACCATCAGACACATGAAGTGCCATGGTGGTGTTGTTTGTACTGCTTCACACAATCCCAGGGAGTACAACGGATATAAAGCTTATTTCAATGATGGAGGTCAGTTGGTTCCTCCACATGATAAAAATGTAATCACAGAAGTTGAAAAGATTGAACTTGTAGAAGATGTGAAATGGAAAGGTGGTGAATCCAATATTCATCTGCTTGGTGAGGAAATGGACAAAGCCTATATCAGTATGGTTAAATCATTAAGTGTTTATCCAGATGTTATAGCACGTCAGCATGATTTAAAAATTGTATATACCCCAATTCATGGTACCGGTTTTAAAATGGTGCCGGATGTATTGAAATCATTTGGTTTTACAAATGTTAATGTAGTGGATGAACAAATGAAACCTGATGGTAATTTTCCGACTGTTGTTTATCCTAATCCGGAGGAAAGTGAGGCCATGAGTCTTGGACTAAAAAAAGCAGCAGCAATTGATGCTGATATTTTATTGGGGACTGATCCAGATGCGGATAGAGTAGGTATTGGGGTAAAAGACAATCATGGTAATTGGGTTTTGCTCAATGGAAACCAAACTGCAGTACTGGCTTTCAATTACCTGATAGAAGCCAGAAAGAAAAAAGGGTTGGCTAAAGACAATGATATGGTTGTTAAAACCATTGTAACTACAGACTTGATTGATTTAATTGCCACATCAAGTGGGATAAAGTGCTATAGTGTATTGACAGGATTCAAATGGATTGCTGAATTGATCAAGTCTAAAGAAACCCATGAAAATTATATTATTGGTGGTGAAGAATCATACGGTTTAATGATTGGTGATCAATTACGAGATAAAGATGCTGTAAGTGCTGTCGCATTGTTATGTGAAATGGCTGCCTATGAAAAAGACGCAGGCAAGAGTTTGTTCACCAAGCTAATCGAATTATATGTAAAACATGGACTCTTTAGAGAACATTTGATATCAATTACCAAAAAAGGTAGAGATGGTCAGGAGCAAATTGCAGCCATGATGGAAAAATACAGGACTACACCTCCTGCAGAATTGGCTGGTATTCCTGTAGTTGGATTATATGATTATGAAAAACAAGAAGCAACGGACCTTTCAAATGGTCAGTTCTGCAAAATTGATTTGCCCAAGAGCAATGTTTTACAATTTGTTTTAGCAGATGGAAGTAAAATCAGTGCAAGACCATCCGGAACAGAACCTAAAATCAAATTCTATTTTAGTGTACAAGGTAAATTGGCTGATATAAAAGATTTTGATCATGCGTATGGAGCATTGGGAACAAAAATTGATCAAATAACATCTGATCTGGGTTTGAATTAAGAATGGCATTAACAGGAAAATAGAAGGCATGAGGGCTACTGAAGACAGTTATTTGCATAAGGGACTTAGAACAAAACTGGTTGAACAAATTAGAGAAAAAGGTATAACTGATGAGGCTGTACTAGGTGCAATCATGAACGTTCCGAGACATTTTTTTCTGGATTCAGCTTTTGAAAAACAGGCTTATGAAGACAGGGCTTTCCCAATTGGTGAGGACCAAACTATTTCACAACCTTATACTGTTGCATACCAAACTCAATTGTTGCAATTAAAGCCTTTTGAAAAAGTACTGGAAGTTGGAACAGGAAGTGCTTATCAAGCTTCAGTTTTAGCTGAATTAAAAGTAAAAGTGTATTCTATCGAAAGGCAAAAGAAATTATTTGATGCCAACAAGAACTTTCAATATTTAAAAAAATATCCATCACTCAGGCTTTTTTACGGCGATGGTTTTGAGGGACTACCCACTTATGCACCATTTGATAAAATACTGATAACTGCTGCAGCTCCTTATGTTCCTGAAAAACTTTTAGAGCAGCTTAAGCCAGGTGGCTGGATGGTACTGCCTTTAAATGAAGGTGAAAATCAGAGGATGCACCGCATTACTAAACAAACAGATGGTTCTTTATTAGAAGAAAAATTTGATGAGTTTTCTTTTGTGCCCATGCTTGTCGGAAAAAGAGGTTAAAAAAAGCCGCTTTTAAAAAGCGGCTTCCTGTATTGTTATTGTTGCATTTGCATTCCCTCTTGCATTCCATCACTTCCACTTCTGGTATTCTTTCTTTTAAATATGGAAGCATCAACCTTTCCGAATCTGTAATTAAAATTCAATCTCAAAACCTGCCAATCACGTCTTCTTGAATTGGTTTGGGTAAAGAACTGTGATTCTGAATAAGAACCAAATACCTTGGTCTTGAATACATCATTCATACTGAGTGTTAGAGATCCTTTTTTATCTTTTAAGAATTCTTTTCTAAGTGCAAATTCAATACCATAGTTTGGTTCAATATACCCTTGTGCAGATGTTTGTACAAAACCACCCCAGCCACCTCCGCCGCCCATTCCACCCATACCTCCACGACCTCCGCCGCCTCCACCTGAGCTACTTTGAGGAAGAATAGTTTTACTTCTGTAATCTCCTGCAAGTTGTAGTGTGAAATTTGCAGGCAATTTGATATTGGCATTTATTTTACCAAAGAAACTCCAAAGTGAGTTATTGAGATCAACTTGCAAGTTACTGCTGTTGATGGATGAGTTGAAGAAATTCAAATTCGTTGTGAATTCAAGCCATTTGGTCACTGGATTTCTTGAAGTGAACTCTAAACCATAAGCTCTACTGCTATTGGCATTGATAAAAGTATTTATTAGAATATCTTTTCCAGGAGTAGTACTTTCTTCTTTGATTTGATAACGGGTAATTAAATTATCAGTTTGTTTAAAATATGCTGAGAAAAAAATACTATGACTTTTTTTGAAAGATTTTTGGTAATTGAGTTCAATGGAATTGGTAAACTCTGGAATTAAATCAGGATTACCTCTACTGATATTCAAGGAATCTGTATAATCAACAAATGGTAAAATCTGGAAGAAATTAGGTCGATTGATTTTTCTGGCATAGCTAAACTGGACATCCTGAGACTGATCAATTTGGTGTGTAAAGTTTAAACTAGGAAAAAGACTCAAGGGATAAGAGTTTCCAAAAGTATTTCCGTTGGTCAATAAAGTACCTGTATATCTTGAATTCTCAACTCTTAAACCTATCTGATAATTTGTTTTCTTCCCTAAAGTATTTGCATAAGTACCGTAGGCGGCAAAAACTTTATCGTTAAACTTATAGTTTGCATTGATTGAAGTAATAGGAATATACTGGTTTAATGCAAGGTTATAAATGAAGTTTAAGTTTTCACTTTGAAAATCTCTGATAGCAGCTCTCAACCCCAATTCGAGTTTAGCTTTTTCACCTAACGGGTTGGTAAAGTCTGTTTGGAAGGTATAAAAGGAGTTACTGCCTTTACCTTCTTGTGTTTGATCAATCAAATCACCTTTTGGTGAATTATTTGCATCAAAATATTGGGTTTGAAAACCTCCATTACTTTTATTGATGCTGTTGTTGTAATTGAGGTCTGCAGTAAGTTCCATACCTTTTTTACTAAAAAGGTGTTTGTATCCTAAAGCGCCTCCTATATTATTAAAGTTGAAACTTGAACTGGTATTTCTATCTGAGTAAATTGATTTTATACCTGTTGGATAAAGTGTATCTGTTTGAATGGACAGCTTATCACTGTTGTCAAACTGACCTTGTACATAGCTTCCTGAAAGTGTAAAGGTATTCCTGTTATCAGCAAAGAAATCCAATCCAGCTCTATTGAAATTAAAAAATCCAGTACTGATGGGTTTGTTGGATTGATCGTAACTGATACTGGGAGATGCAATAAATTCTTCTCTAAGTGACTGTCCTTCGCCTATTGATTTTCTTCTGTTGTACATTGAACTCGCAAAGAAATTCACTTTCCCTTGTTTCACATTGATATCTCCTCCAACATTTGGCATAGCACGAGAATCTATACCTGCACGAAGGTTTCCATTGTAACCTGCCTTACGGTTCTTTTTGAGAATGATGTTGATGATACCAGACATTCCCCCGGATGCATCAAATTTTGCAGATGGATTTGTGATCAGTTCAACACTTTGAATTGCATCTGAAGGGATTTGGTCTAGTGTAAGATTAGTTGGTCGACCATCAACAAAAATAGTAGGAGAGGCATTTCTAAGCGTCACGTTACCATCAATGTCCACATCAACACCTGGTATATTCCTCATCATTTCAGACGCTGTTTGTCCAGTAGAAACCAGGTTCTTTTCAACATTAAAAACCTTTCGGTCAACACCCATTTGCATGAAAGGCTTGGTACCTACAACCTTAACTTCATCAAGTTGTTTTGCATCAACCTCGAGTTTTATGTTTCCTAAATCAACGTCTATATTATTCAACATTTTTGAAAAATCCCCTCCATTCATATTGAGCTCAAACTTTACAGCTTTTTCCAATGGGAGGAAACCAATAGCACTGACCTTTAATTTGAACTGTCCCATTACAGGTAAATTCTCCAGACTAAAATCTCCATTGGCTTTCGTTAATTGTCCGGATACTACAACATCCTTTCTTTTTTTTGTTGCAGAATCCATCTTGCTCTGTATCAATTGAACAGAAGCGGCATCAATACTTTTATTGGTTTTACCATCTACAATTCTTCCGTAAAAACGACCCATGTTCATGTTTTGTCCACCTCCTGGTCTTCCCCCACCTGGTACTTGCCCGTAACCTTGAAAACTCAAAAACATTAAGATGCTAAAAAACACTTTTTGCATTACACTTATTTTATCCTCATTAGATGCCTAATGAAATAAAAAACATTCGTAGGCAAATGATAAGAAAAGGTTAACGCTTGAACTCCAGTAAAGTTTAATTGGCAATTAATGTGATGCCTATCTGCAGTAATCCTATGATAAAGCCTAGAACAGCTCCAATTACTTCAATAAACTTGAATTCCTTAGACATAATTTGATTCAAAATGGACTCCATTTTATCGCTGGAAAATCCGTAAACTTTTTCAGTAACAATTTTTTCAAGATCCAGCTGAGATTCAAGATTCTTCATATATGAAGCTATCATTTCAGGAAAAATGATTTCTAATTCAGCCATAAAAATCGTCTTGAGCTGATTTATGGTGCTGTCACCAATAAACATTGAAATTATTGGAAAAGCGTCGCTGAGTTTTCTTCTTAGAAAGTCATCTACCTTGGCCTCAACAAATGGCATGAGTTTTTTGAGGTTCTCTGGGTTCACAATTTTTTCTTCAATCTCTTTAAAAGAAAGAAGTTCGGTGCTGACCAATTTTCCGAGTTTTTCTGCAAACTGTCTTTGTCTCTTTGGGAAAACACCTTGGAACGTAAGAAAAAGGATTTTTTTTGGTTCCTTGGGGTGAAATAACATTTTTATAGCAATCCAATTGGTAAACCATCCAATAAAGGCAGAAATAAAGGGAATTGACAATAGCCAGAAGCTCATCACTATTTTTTTTCAAATTTAGCTGATTAAGGCCTATGTAAAATCAATTTTGAAGAAGAAAACATTTGCATTAAATTTGCCCTCCATTTCATGGAGGCTATAGCTCAGTAGGTTAGAGCGTCTGATTGTGGTTCAGAAGGTCGTGGGTTCGAGACCCATTAGCCTCCCAAAAGGGATCCAACACGGATCCCTTTTTTATTCTTAACAATTCTTTTGCGCCACCTGTATAAAAAGGAATTTCAAAAGGCAAGCAAATCAGTTAATTTTGAGTATGTCATCAAAATTTTTACAATTTATGTTTAGTAAAAGATCCTTGCCGATTGTATTGGTGTTTTTGGTTGCAGGTATTTTATTCACCTTTAATAGTTCAGGAATCGGTAATCCTCCTGATAAATACGAATTGATACTTCAGCAGGTGACTGATATGCTTGAGGTTGCTCATTACAATCCCAAAAAAATTGATGATGAATTCTCAAAAAATATTTTCAAAAAATATCTTGAAGCACTTGATCCTGATAAATCAATTTTTTTATCCTCTGATGTAAAAGATCTAAAAAAATATGAAACCACCATTGATGACGAGATGCATGGTGCAAAAATTCAGTTTTTTTATGCTGTAGATGCCATTTATACAAAAAGAGTTAATGAACTGAATTCACAATATCCTTCTTTACTTTCTTCGCCTTTTCAGTTTTCTACTGATGAAACAATTGTACTTGATCCCGAAAAGCTTGATTATCCCAAAACTGATCAGGCCAGAAAAGAGGCATGGAGAAAAAGAATCAAGTTTCTCACACTTGAAAAATATTCAGATTTACTTGATGCAAGAGATAAGTTAACCAAATCTGATTCTGCTTATAAAAATGATGTTGAACTTGAAAAAGAAGCTCGAGAGAAAGTAAAAAAACTTGTTACAAGAAATTTCGAGCGTATGGTCTCAAAAACCAAGCCAGACGAACGTTTTGATATGTTCATCAATGTAATAACAAATTACATGGATCCACATACTACTTTTTTCCCTCCAATTGAGAAAAGATCTTTTGATGAACAAATGAGTGGAAGGTTCTACGGTATTGGTGCTTCATTGAGAAGTGATGAGGGTGGTGTAATTAGAATTGCAACAATCGTTGCGGGTTTACCTGCATGGAAATCCCAGCAAATTGTTGTTGGTGATCAGGTAATGAAAGTAGGACAAGGTTCAGCAGAAGCGGTTGACTTAACTGGGTTTGAAACAGAGGAGGCCGTAAAATTGATCAGAGGTAAAAAGGGTACAGAAGTGCGACTGACTTTGAAGAAAGCCGATGGATCAATTAAAATCGTTTCAATGATTAGAGATGAGGTTGTATTGGATGAGACATATGCAAAATCAGCTGTTATTATGGAAGATGGGAAGAAGATTGGTTATATTTTTCTTCCGGAATTTTATGCTGATTGGGAAAGACCAAATGGTGCAAAATGCTCTCAGGATGTAGCACGTGAAATCATTAAATTAAAAGAACAAAACGTAGAAGGAATCATCATGGATCTTCGAAACAATGGTGGTGGATCTCTATATGATGTTGTTCAAATGGTCGGTTTATTCATACCAGAAGGACCAATCGTTCAAGTGAAAGACAGGGAAGGAAACCCTCAGATTCTTCGTGATCGTGATAAAGGTGTTCTATATGATGGACCACTAGCTGTGATGGTCAATGAGTTTTCAGCATCTGCTTCTGAGATATTTGCTGCTGCAATTCAAGATTATGGCAGAGGGGTAGTGTTAGGGAGTACCTCAACCTATGGAAAAGGAACTGTTCAGCGCAATATTGGTCTTGAACCCAATACTGGTTTCTTAAACAAAGAAGCTACAGATATTGGAACAATTAAACTTACACTTCAAAAATTCTATAGAATTAATGGAGGTTCAACTCAATTAAAGGGTGTAGCTCCTCATATTGTTTTACCTGATCAATACGAAACTTTAAAATATAGAGAAAAAGACAATCCGGATGCTTTACCATGGGACGAAATTCAAAAAGCCTTTTACTCTAAGGTGATTCCTTCATATGACCTTGAGCAGGTAAAAAGAAATAGTCTTGAAAGAATTGCAGCTCATCCAACTTTCAATGCTATCAAAGCTTCTTCGGTTCTACTCGAGAAAGCAAATGAAAAAGTGTATTCACTTCAGTTGTCAAAATACCGTGAAGAGCAGAAGCAGTTGCGTGATTCTTTCAAGAAAATTGATGAAGCCAGTAAGGATTTAAAATCTTTGCAAGTCAATATGCTGGAGACTGATGAAAAGAGGTTGTCTGCAGATAATGATAAAATGGAGAGAAGAAAGCAGTGGATTGGTGCATTGTCTAAAGATATCTATGTTCAAGAAACATCTAAGGTAGTTTCAGATATGATCAGACAAGGTTTACTTGTAATGCAAAAATAATTTAGGATTATTTGAAGTGAATGCCATATCGATCGGTCAAAACTGATTTGTGGTGTAGCCAGTGTCCGATAATGATGTAAGCAATTGAGACCAAGCTAATATTTTCGCCATTGTCAGTTTTGCTATTTCTGTTAAACCAGCTTGGATCGAAGCTTTTAAATAATAGCATATTTTGTTTTCTTGCTGTATCTAAACCTTGAATCAATTGCTGCTTGTCAAATTCATTCCCAGAAGCATCTGCAAATTGATTTTCATCGAAACTCATGATGGGATTTGGGTCTTTTCTTGCTATACACAAAGCTCTGTAACCAAAAATTTGTTCAGTATCAATACAATGTCTGATCAATTTAGCAATAGACCATTTATTCTGTTGATAGGAGTAACTGAAATCATGTTTTTCAAGAATTTCTAAATCAGAAAGTAAGTCGGCATAGGATTGTTCCATTAGTTGATGTACAGCTCCATGGGAAACCTTATCGACATATCTGTTAAAAAATTTTGGATGACTTAGTGCTGTGTTTTCCAATTTTTTGATTTATTGGTTTACTTGGTTTTATTGTTTTGTGTTACTGCTTTTCTTTCACCTTTTGTAATTGCAGCAAGTTTTAAGGCTTCATAAGCATTTACAACTCCGCCAGTAGAAGATAGATCTAAAAGACTAACTTCTTCATCTTCGGTTCCGGGCTTTATGGTAATCTTATCTGTTATTTTCGTTGAAGAAGTTTTGATTATTGAAATAACTTGTTCTGGAGTTAAATCAGGATAATGGGAGAGTATCAATGCAGCTAAGCCTGCAACGACTGGTGAAGCCATGCTGGTACCATCCATTTCTCCATAGGTATTTCCTCCAGGTATAGTTGAATAAATTCTAACTCCAGGTGCAAATACGTCTACTTCCCTTTTACCATAATTAGAGAAAGTAGCTGCTATCTCTTTTTTTGTTGCTCCACTTGCCCCTACGGTAATCCAGTTTGAAAAAGGTTGTAGCGTATCATTGTTAAAATTCCTGGATGGAAAATTGTCTTCAATATCTAAATTCTTGGCATCATTTCCGGCAGCATGTACCAGAAGAACACCTTTTGATGATGCATATTTTACTGCTTCGTCTACCCAGCTTTTTTCCGGAGAAAAGCTTTTACCAAAGCTCATGTTGATTACCCATGCTCCATTGTCAACTGCATACCTGATTGCATTGGCTATGTCTTTATCATGTTCGTCACCATCTGGCACCGCTCTGATAGGCATGATTGCAACATGATCTGCTACACCATTAATTCCAATATTGTTATTTCTAGATGCACCGATGATACCAGAAACGTGGGTACCATGTGAAGCATCAGTACCCATTAAATCATTGTTACCATAAAATCGATCATTGGGATTATCATAATTGTCTTTTACAATTTCAGCACGGTACCTCTTGGGTTCTTTTTCAATCGCTTCCATTTTAGACTTCTCACCTTCATAGAATTGAATCAATTCAGAAATCAAAGCTGTATTGGTGCTTTCCATTTGTTTGGTTTGTTGAAAGAAACCTAATAATGCTGCTCTCGCTTTAGCAACTGTTGGTTCACTTGTTGTGAAATTAGCAAGTTCATCACCAGTATATTGCTGTTTCCCCAATGCAATTTTGAGAATACTATCTGCTGGTGGAAGCTTTGCTACAATATCTTTCAAAATCAACACATACATAGCTGCCTCTTTCGCTTGAGACTCTAGCTGAAATTTTGCTTTTGAATAAATTTGAAAGGCTTTTTTCTTTTCTTCTGTAAGACTGATTTCATCAATTGTTTTATCGCCGAACTCTGGTTTATATTTATAATAAACTCTCGCAGCTTCATAACTGTCCTTTCCTACGTTAGAACCATCTTTACCCCCAATAAAATTCCATCCATTTGTATCATCAACATAACCATTCTTATCATCGTCAATTCCGTTTCTAGCAATTTCTTTTTCGTTTCTCCATATAACAGGCTTTAGATCTTCGTGAGCGGTATCAATACCTGAATCAATGACTGCAACTATAATTTTCTTCTTTGGTGTTTTTTGTTTGAGTAGGTCAGTATAAGCTTGTTCAAGTTTTATGCCATAGGTTAGGGTAGCCGGGTCTTTTAAATGCCAAGCTTTATCATAGACATTTATTGAAGATTGGGCAAAAACACCACCAAATCTAAGAGCCAGAAGGAGTACAATTAAAGTGTGTTTGAATGATTTCATAGATGTATCAATATTAAAGGCAAGTTAGGATAAACGAACTTTTAAAGCTGTTACTCAGCTAATTTTCAGAAAATTTTAAGTTTACTTCTTTAATTAAACCCTTTTTCTGTTAAACAAAAAAAGCAAAAACAAGGCTATTGGTCCAACAACCAACAGCATAAAGGTTTGAACAGACCACAAAAGCCAGCCAAATGCCAAACCAGAAACCTCATTTATTTGATAAAAACTGAGTGTTTTTTGAACTGCCAGTTGATAAGCACCAACTCCCCCTTGGGTGGCAATCATTGCAAAACTTCCAAAAGTAAGTATTGTTAAAGATGGAACCCACGAGAGTGAAATAGTGTCCAGCATGCTATAAAAGCCAATTCGGATACTCAATAAATACAAAAACCAGATCAGTACCGTATGAAGTAAAAACATTCTTTTTTTCTCTATTTTTCGGATAACAAACAATCCTTCCTTAATCCCCTTAAAAAAAGATTGAAGTGAATTGATCCATTTACTTTTTCTAAAAAACCAGAAAACCAATAAAAACAGAATTAAAAAAAGAGTAACCAAGAATATGGCCGTGTTTGCCGATTGGTTGGCTTTACCTAATAATTTATCCATTAGTTCACCGGCATAGGTACCGAATTGGTCTATCTGTGCAACAACAGTTAAAGCTATTACAATAATAAGACAGACCAGATCAATAATACGCTCAGCTACAATTGTTCCTATGAGTTTGTCCACGGGCATTTTTTCATATTTACCCAATAAGCTGCATTTTGCTACTTCACCCAATCTTGGGAAGACAAGATTTAAAAAATAACCTACCAAAACAGATAGAAAAACATTGGTTAGTCCAGGTTTGGTACCCAATTCATCCAGCATCATTTTCCATCGAATAGAGCGTATATAATGGCTCAGAAGCAAGGCTGAAATAGAAGGAAACACATAGAAAAGATCAGCCTTGAAAACCAATTCTTTAACCTTTTTAATCTCTTCATCGGTAAGGGAAGTGGTGGTATACCATATAAGAAAAAGACCGAGAGATAGAAAAAGAATGAATTGAATGCCTTTTTTTACTTTTGTTTTGATCATTTTGGGTCGAAATCCCTATAAAAATAGTCTTTCTAAGGCAACTCTCCATTTACCTTGCCGAATAGAATTGGGCTTTTTTTTGTATTTTCGCATATAGTTTCACTTCCCCTTAACCCCATCAACATGGTAAGTAAGAAAAGAATCCTTTTTATAGCCAATGAGATGTCACCTTATCTGGAACTCACTGAGTTCTCTGAAATTGTGAACAAACTGGCAATAAAAGCTAATGATACTGGTTATGAGGTCAGGTGTATCATGCCAAGGTTTGGTACCATCAATGAGAGAAGGCATCGACTTCATGAGGTTGTAAGACTTTCAGGAATCAATATCACCATAGATAATGATGATTATCCGCTTCAAATCAAAGTAGCTTCTCTTCCAAATGCAAGGTTACAGGTTTATTTTCTGGATAATGAAGACATGTTCAAAAGAAAGTTTGTCTTCACAGACGAGGATGAAAAATGGTATGATGACAATGGAATGAGATCTGTTTTTTTCTGCAAAGGAGCATTGGAAACTGTAAAAAAATTTGGATGGCCTCCAGACATTATCCACTGTAGTGGCTGGATGACGGGTTTAATACCTATGTTCCTAAAGACAGCTTATAAAAAAGAGCCTGTATTCAGTAATAGTAAAGTATTGTTTACAATTGGTCAGAATACTTTTAAAGAAAAATTAGGTGCTGATTTCTTAAAAAACAGTATGATCAGTTCTTTAATTAAAGAAAAAGAGCTTGAACCTTACAAAGACAGTAATAATTTAGCCATGTTCAATGGTGGAGCCACATACGCGGATGCATTATCTTTTGGAGATGATCAGGTTGATAAAAAACTTGTTGATTCATTTTCTAAGGTCAAAGGCAAAAAAGTCATTCACTACCAGCCTGAATCTGATTTAACAGAGTATTTACAATTGTATAGCGACCTTGCAAACAAGTAATCATCTGATCCTGTTAAAATTAACTACGTGAGACATAGAAGCTTGTTGAATGGTTTCCTTATTGTTTTTTCTGTCCTATCATTTAGCCAATGTACTAAAATCAAGGGTACTGATATTGGGGCTGAGCTGCTTCCTGTTGTAGATAATATCTCTACTTTTGATACATCTTTTGAAGTAATTACCACAACTTATGTAACACCAGATTCCTTGATGCCAAGAATTGGAAGGGATGCCAATGGTAATGCCGGGCAGTATATCCTTGGTCATATTTCCAATGATCCTCAATTCGGCAAAACAACTGCCTCAATTTTCTTTGAATTATTGCCCCCTGCATTCCCTTATTTCTTTCAAAATACTGCTGATAGCCTTTATCTGGATTCAGCTGTCCTTTGCTTAAGATGGACAAATACTTTTGGTGATACCAATGCAATTCAAACAATAAACGTTCACCAAGTTACAGAACTATTGAGAGTTGATTCTGTATACAAGACCAGCAGATCAGTTCGTTTTGGTGAAATGTTAGGCACTAAATCATTTGCGCCAAAAGAACTTGATGATTCGATTTATACATTCAGGCAGACCAGAATTAATCAACTTAGAATTCCTCTCAATAACGCTTTTGCTAGACAGCTACTTTCTTTTGATACAACTTCCAGAAGCCCTTACAGAAATGATAATGCTTTCAGAGATTTCTTCAAAGGCTTTGCTCTTGTACCTCAAACCAATGGTTCCTCTGCAAATGCGTTGATGAGTTTTGCAATGAGTGATACTTCAACACATTTACGGATATACTACAAATACGATAAAAATGGTATACGTGACACTGCTTTTCGTGATTTCAGGTTCAACAGTCTGTATCCAGGTGCAGGGGTTAATTATGTTAAAAGAGATTATAACGGAAGTGAGGCTTCTAAATTTATTGGCAATAAACCAGTAGGAGATAGTCTTGTATATCTGCAAGCTGCTCCAGGAACCTATGCCTTGTTGCAAATTCCGGGTTTGAATGAATTCAAACAAAAGAAAGGGAACGTAATGGTGCACCTTGCAAAACTTTCCATGGAAGAGGTTATTACACCTGGAAGAAGACCTGATTTATTCGGAACACCAGAATTTTTATACTTAGAATACGTTGATACGGTAAAAAACAGTTTCTCTCCTTTGCTTAATGATGCTTTTTTAGATGGTCAGTTCGAGCCTGTTTTCTTTGGCGGTTCTCGTAAATACATAAATGATTATTCTAATAACATCGTATCCTCCTACAACATGAATCTAACAAGATATGTACAAGGCATTATTACCAGAAATAACCCTAATTTCAAGCTTAAGCTTTATGCTCCTTATGCACTTAGGTATGAGGATTTGCTTATTGCATTTGCATTGAATAATCTAGCTAGGGGCAATGTAGTTCTTGGTGGAGGTAATCACAGTATCAAAAAAATGAAATTCAGAGTGATTTATTCAAAACTCTGATATTCATATCTATATTTGCAAAAAAACAATTAAATATCATGTCTTACCTATTTACATCAGAAAGTGTTTCAGAAGGACACCCGGATAAAGTAGCTGATCAAATTTCAGATGCGCTAATTGATAATTTTCTTGCATTTGATCCACAATCAAAAGTAGCTTGTGAAACACTTGTAACAACAGGACAGGTTGTTTTGGCAGGTGAAGTAAAATCTAAAGCGTATTTAGATGTTCAAGACATTGCTCGCAACGTAATCAAGAAAATTGGTTACACGAAAAGTGAGTACATGTTTGAAGCCAACAGCTGTGGAATTCTAAGTGCCATTCATGAGCAATCGGCTGATATCAATCAGGGTGTTGACAGAAAGAAAAAAGAAGACCAAGGTGCAGGTGATCAGGGAATGATGTTTGGTTATGCAAGTAATGAAACTGAAGATTTCATGCCATTGGCTTTAGACCTTGCACATAAAATATTAATTGAGCTTGCTGCGCTAAGAAGAGAAAACAAAGCCATCAAGTATTTAAGACCTGATGCAAAATCTCAGGTAACTTTAGAATACAATGATAAAAACGAACCTGTAAGAATTGATGCGATTGTTGTTTCAACACAACATGATGATTTTGATTCAGAAGCTAAAATGCTTGCTAAGATCAAAAAAGACATCATCGAAATTCTTATCCCTCGTGTTAAGTCGAAATACAAGAAGTATTCAAAGCTTTTCAATAACGATATCAAATACCACATCAATCCAACTGGTAAATTTGTGATAGGTGGTCCGCACGGTGATACTGGTTTAACTGGCCGCAAGATTATTGTAGATACCTATGGTGGAAAAGGTGCACATGGTGGTGGTGCTTTCTCTGGTAAAGATCCAAGTAAAGTCGACCGTTCAGCAGCGTATGCTACACGTCATATTGCAAAGAATCTTGTTGCTGCGGGTGTAGCAAGTGAAGTATTGGTTCAGGTTTCATATGCTATTGGTGTGGCTAAGCCAACTTCCATCAATGTAAATACATTCGGAACTGCAAAGGTTAACCTCACTGATGGTCAGATTGGAAAAATGGTTGAGTCGATCTTTGACATGAGACCTTATTTCATTGAGCAAAGATTAAAATTAAGAACCCCTATGTACAGTGAGACTGCTGCATATGGACATATGGGCAGAAAAAATGAGGTCGTAACCAAAACATTTACAAGTCCAGATGGTAAAACTAAAACCCTCAAAGTTGAATTGTTTACCTGGGAAAAACTTGATTATGTGAGTAAGGTTAAGAAGGCTTTCAATATCAAATAATCAAAGCAAATTTCATATTTTAAACCCTCCAAATGGAGGGTTTATTTATTTTTGAACTATGGAACAAAAACGGGGGAATTGGACTATTAATGAAAGTGAACTGAAATATGATAATCCCTGGATCTCAGTAACTGAATATGCCGTTATTAATCCAACTGGTAATGATGGTATTTATGGTGAAGTGCATTTTAAAAATATAGCAATTGGTATAGTAGCCTTGGATGAAGAAAACAATATTTATCTGGTAAACCAGTTCAGGTTTGTTTTGAACCAAAATAGCCTTGAAATCCCTGAGGGTGGAGGTCATCTTTTTATTGATCCATTGATTTCAGCAAAAAGAGAATTAAAAGAAGAAACGGGTTTGGAGGCTACTCATTGGGAGAAGTTAATGGAGATGCACCTTTCCAATTCTGTTTCCAATGAAAAGGCAATCGTCTATTTGGCAAAGGGGTTAATCCAAGGTGAAATGGATTTAGAAGAAACAGAGGACATCAGCGTAAGTAAATTATCTTTGGTTCAAGCTTATAAGTTAGTGAATGAAAACAAAATAACAGATGCAATTTCAGTCGCAGCCATTCTCAAACTTTACATTTTGCAAATGGAAAACAAGTTATAAATGAAAAAAACAGCTACAAACATAATTGGTAGACAGCCAGTTTTGGAGGCTTTGATGGACGGACAGCAACTGGAACGAGTATTTATTCAAAAAAATGCAAGCGGAGAAGGTATAGATGAAATAAGAAAACTTGCACAAAAGCTACAAATTCCAATCAATAGTGTTCCGATTGAGAAACTAAATAGCATGACCCGTGCCAATCACCAGGGGGTAATTGGTATTAACAGCATCATACAATATTTAGATTTACAAGATACAATTGATCATGTTGTAGCATCTGGGGAAGTCCCTCTGTTTGTTATGCTTGATGGCATAACAGATGTGAGAAATATAGGAGCCATCGCCCGAACTTCTTTGTGTTGCGGTGCACAGGTAATGATCATCCCTGATAAAGGAATTGCAGCTTTTAATGAAGAAGCTCTGAAATCATCAGCAGGTGCACTTCAAAAAATTATGGTTTGTAGGGTAAACAGCTTGCTTAAAGCAATTGACACCTTACACCTGAATGGAATTGCCGTTTATACATCTGAAATGAAGACAAAAACTTTGTTGTCTGATGTCGATTTTGCAAAACCCAATTGTATTGTAATGGGTAGTGAGGACAAAGGAGTACAACCTTTTTTGTCAAAAGCAGCAGATGTTAAATTTACAATACCGATGAAAGGAAATTTTGATTCATTTAATGTAGGCGTTGCAACGGGTATTATTCTGTATGAAGCTTCAAAACAACGCATGGTATAAATTTCTTTTGAAATATGGAATTTCGTCTAGCCTTTGACCCTCCTGCATTTCAGCAAAAAATTCATATTCATGATAAAATTATCATGGTAGGATCTTGCTTTACGGATCATATGCATGCTTATTTTTCAACTTATAAGTTTAATTGTCTTGATAATCCGCATGGAACTCTTTTTAACCCTATCAGCATATTTAAATCCATTGAACAATACATAGTTAAACAAGAGATAAAACAAGAAGAATTATTCTATCAAAATGGAATTTGGAACCACTGGGATTTTCATTCCAGACTCAGTCATCATGAAAAAGATATAGCTGTCAACAGCATGAATTCTGCTATTTCAAATGCTCATGATTTTTTGAAACAAAGCAATTGGTTGATTATTACTTTGGGAAGTGGATTTGTTTATGAATATAAAGAACAGTTTATTGTAGCCAATTGCCACAAAGTTCCAACTGCTGATTTTAAAAAACGGATGTTAAGTATTCAAGAAATTGAAGATGCATTTAAGCACCTCTATCTAAAATTAAAGTCTTTAAACCCTGAGTTAAAATTTGTTTTCACCATCAGTCCTGTTCGTCATCTTCGTGATGGTTTCGTAGAGAACAACAGAAGTAAATCTGTATTGATTCATTCTGTTTCTAATCTCATCAATGATGAGGATGTTTTGTATTTCCCGTCTTATGAACTCATTATTGATGATCTGCGTGACTACAGATTTTATGCAGAAGATATGGTACACCCCAATTACTTGTCCACACAGTATGTTTGGGAAAAATTCTGTATTACTTGTATTGATGGAAAAACCAGAGCATTCATGAAAGAACTTGATCAGCTGAATAATGCTGTCAAACATATCCCTATGCACCCTAAATCAAAAGATCATTTAAAGTTCATGGAAAAATTTAAACAGATTGCCTTAGATCTGTCTTCAAGATTTCCTGAACTAAATTGGGACAAAGAATTAGCCCATTTCACTCAAAATTAAATCTTAACTTTAAGGACATATATCTTTTATGAAATACTTCATACTTGTATTATCTCTTTTTGTAAATGGATTACTTATTTATGTACTGGATACCAGAAAAGTTCTTCCTTTACCCCTTGGTAGTTTCTTGAGTGCTCAGGAAGGTATCTGGCAAAATGCAGAACCCATAGATCAAAATTTCAATGCTGATTTGAAACTCGAAGGCTTACAGGGTGAAGTGAATGTTTATTTTGATGAAAGACTGGTACCTCATGTATTTGCTGCAGTAGAATCTGATGCCTATTTTGTCCAGGGTTATCTTCACGCCAAGTTTCGTTTATGGCAGATGGAGTTTCAAACACATGCAGCAGCTGGAAGAATCAGTGAAATTGTAGGAAGTAAAGGAGTTCAGTTTGATAGAAATCAACGTAGAATTGGAATGGTCTATGCTGCAGAAAATGCATTATCTGCCATGGAAAAAGACCAGCAGACGCTTACAGCTTTGAATGCATACACGGCAGGAATCAATTCATATATTGAAAAACTTAATACAAGTGAATTACCTATTGAGTATAAATTACTGGGATATGAACCTGAGAAATGGAACAATTTAAAATCTGCTTTATTCATAAAGCAAATGACCAATACTTTGGCAGGTTACGATAGGGATCTGGAATATACCAACGCGTTGGAAATTCTAGGGGAAGAAAAGTTTCGGATTTTGTATTCTGATATTCCAGATTCTTTGTATCCAGTTATCCCCAAAGGAACTGTTTATGCAGAATCAAATGTTGAACTTAATACACCTGGAACAGCAGATTCTTTGTATTTCAAAAGAAAGGATACAATTCAATTTGTTGAAGATTACAAACCAGATCCAGCTAATGGTAGTAACAACTGGGTAGTTTCAGGTAGCAAGACTAAAAGTGGAAAACCGATTCTTGCAAATGATCCACACTTGAGTCTTACGCTTCCCTCAATATGGTATGAAATTCAATTATCTACTCCAGCTTTCAATGCCTACGGTGTTTCTTTTCCCGGAATTCCGGGAGTTGTAATTGGATACAACGACAGTATTGCATTTGGGTTTACCAATGCGGGGAGAGATGTTAAAGATTATTATGAAATTCAATTCAAGGACAAAACAAAGCAAGAGTACTATTTCGATAGCCAATGGGTAAAATCGACATTAAGAGTTGAAAATATCAAAATAAAGGATTCTGTGTCCTTGTTAGATACAGTTGCCTATACGGTATTTGGACCAGTTACTTATGACCATGCTTTTAAAACAAGTTTATCAGAGGAAAAAGCATATGCACTAAGATGGGTAGCACACGACACATCTAATATTTTAAAAATGTGGTGGTTGCTCAATAGAGCAAAGAACTACAATGATTATTATCAAGCTATTTCACATTTTAATGTACCCGGACAAAACATGATTTTTGCTTCTTCGACAGGAGATATTGCTTTATGGCAACAGGGTACATTCCCTCTCAGATGGAAAGATCAAGGATTATTTGTGATGCCTGGAAAAGATAGCAGTTATATGTGGAAAGGCTATATACCTATGGAAGAGAATCCACATAGTTATAACCCGGAGTCCGGATATTTGAGCAGTGCCAATCAGCGTGCTGCAGATACAACTTATCCTTATTTTATGCCGGGTAGTTATGAAGTTTACAGACCCATCACCATCAATCGAAAATTGGCTGAATTAGTAAATATCACTATTCAGGATATGAAAAATTTGCAGAACAACAATTACAATGTTTTTGCAGAAATGGCACGACCAATTTTATTACAACACACAGATAGAGAACTATTATCAACAGATGAGAAAAGATTTCTTGATATTGCCTCTTCCTGGAATTTAATGAATGATGTGAAAGAAAAAGGACCAACTTGTTTCAATTTATGGTGGGACTCTTTGAGTGCAGTTATTTTAAATGATGATTTGATTAAAAATAAAATCCCAGTTATTAAGCCGGAAAAATTTGTATTGCTTGAGGCACTTTCAAAGGATACCAATTTTATTTTTATTGATGATGTTTCTACTGATAAAATGGAAACCTTAAAAGATCAAGTTGTCTTGGCATTAAAACAGGCATCCTTGAAATTTTCAGAATTGGAAAAAGAAAACAAAGTTGAATGGGCATCTTTCAAAAACACAAGTGTGTACCATTTACTTCGAACAAATACCATGCCATTTGCAAGAGAGGGCCTAGTGATTGGAGGTGGAAGTGGTATTGTTAATGCAACCACTCATGATCACGGACCAAGTTGGAAAATGATTATTGAAATGGATACTCCCGTTAAAGCAGTAGGTGTATATCCAGGTGGTCAAAGTGGTAATCCTGGCAGCCAGTATTACGATTCTTTTGTTGATACATGGGCAAAAGGGGAATACTACGATTTAAAAATGATGACTCAGGATGATGTACAACAAAAGAAATACAAGTGGATAATGAAGTTTACTTCAAAATAAACAAGTTATGATGAAATTTATAGTATCACTTATCATCTGCCCAATTTTAGCATATGCACTAGGTATGATATTACCATGGTGGTCAGTTGCCTTAGCAGGGGCATTAACAGGTTTCTTCATTCCGCAAAATCGTTTTTTATCATTTTTATCTACTTTTCTAGGGGCATTTATTTTTTACAGCAGCCTTATCTTCTTCATTAGCAATGCTAATAATCATATTCTAGCTCAAAAAATTAGCCTCCTGGTATTGAAGAATAAAAATGAAATAATGATTATTGCAGTGTCTGCTATGATATCTGCTTTGGTTGCTGGAATATCTGCATTAACTGGAAGATCACTTGCAATTGTTATAAAAAAATCTTGATGTTGGCTAAACTGAAACTGAATTTCATTCTCACTGGATTCATTTTATTGTTTATTCAATTTAGCGTTTATGCTGGACGCATTAAAGGGAAGATTTACGACGACCATCATAAACCTCTTCCATTTTCGTCAATCACAGTAAAAGAGAACAATAAAAAATTCGTATCCAATGCAGAAGGGGAGTATACTATTGAATTGAACAATGGTATTTATACTTTAATTTGTCAGCATGTTGGTTATACTACTGTAACAAAAGAAATTCATGTAAATGAAAAAGAACATCAGTACGACTTCCATTTGAAGCCTAATGAATTAAGCCTTACAGAAGTTGTTGTAAAAGCTGGAACTGAAGATCCTGCATATGCAATCATCAGAAATGCAATTAAAGAAAGAGATTATAATGGTAAAAAGGCTGGCGCATATTATTGTGAAGCCTATATAAAAGGTCTGATCAGGACCAATGATTATCCCAACTCATTGTTCGGTCAAACTATCGATTTTGAGGATGGTGACACATCTAAAAAGAAAATCATCTTTCTGTCAGAATCAGTTTCAGATATTTTTGTCAATCAACCTTTTGAATCAAAGGTTGTTGTAAAATCAACAAGAGTAAGTGGACAAACAAACGGGTTGGGACTGGCAACTCCTTTTTTATTATCCTTCTATGACAATATAGTTGCCCTACCTAAATCTTTTAACCCGCGTGGTTTTGTTTCACCCATCGCTGATGGAGCATTATCTTTTTACAATTATAAATACTTGGGTGCTTTTTCTGAAAATAATGTTTTGGTAAATAAAATACTGGTAACTCCTAAAAGGAATTTCGAACCATTGTTCAAGGGTTATATTCAAATCATTGAAAATTCATGGAATATTCATTCGCTTAGTTTAACGCTCGACAAACAATCGCTTCTTGAATTTGCCGATAAGATCAAAATAGAGCAACAATATGAGAAAGTTGATTTTGATACTTGGATGGTAGGTAGTCAAACCATCTATCCAGAAGTAAAATTTCTTGGTTTTGATGCAGGTGGTTATTTTACAACACTCTTCAGTAAATATCAAATCAATAAAAAATTTGATAAAAAAGATTTTGGAAAAATATTGCTCAAATACGACTCATTATCAAACAAACAACCCCTTTCATATTGGGAAAATGCACGTCCAATTCCCTTGTTAATGGAAGAAATCAACGATTTTAGAAAAAAAGATTCATTAGAAAAGCGAAGAGAAGATCCAGCATATCTTGATTCATTGGATAGAATACAAAATAAAATTAACACTTTTGGATTGATTGTAAATGGGCAAACGCTGATCAATCGTAACCGTAAAATGAATTATACCTACGACCCTCTATTAAAATCTGTAAGCTATAATACTGTTGAAGGTATTGCTCTTCAACTTTCTGGTACACTGCAAAAAGAATTCAAAGGAAGAAATCAACTTTCTTTTACACCTGTTCTTAGATATGGGGTAACAAACAAACATTTCAATGCCTTCCTTAGAACCAACTACAGATTTGGAAAGAAATACGTCAACAACATCACTACATCTTTCGGAAGTAGGGTTTATCAGTTTAATAACGCAAATCCTATCCCTCAAATCATGAATACATTTGCCACTATTTTGAATGGTAATAATTACATGAAACTGTATCAGGCAAATTTCTTCCAGACAACTTTTCAAAAGGGCTTGGGTGATGGTTTTGACTTCAGTGCTTTTGTAAATTACCAGGATAGAATTCCATTGGTCAATACAGACACAAATTATGCCTGGGGTAATTCGAGGGTGTTCAATAATTTTACACCTAATTATCCAACTGAGATCGTAAATCAACCACTGAACGCTCACCAAGCTTTTGTAGTGGGTTTCAGAATTAGTTTTAGACCGGGTACAAAATATATAGAATTACCAGATCGTGTTATCTCCTCTTTTTCTCGTACACCTACATTTAGTTTTCAATATACAAAGGGTGTCAGGAATATTTTGGGTAGTGATATTGATTTTGACAAATGGCGTTTCTCTGTAACAGGCGATATTAATTTTAAACTTGGCGGTGAATTTAAATACAGGGTTGAGACTGGTGGTTTTATTAATGCGAAATCGGTTGAGGTACCCGACTATAATCATTTTATTGGTAATCTTACTAGAAAAGCAACTCCTTATGTTGAAAGTTTCCAGGTTGCACCTTTTTATGCACTTTCCAATAAAGAAAAAATATTTTTACAATTAAACGGTGAGTATAGATTAAATGGACTTTTAACAAATAAAATACCTTTAATCCAAAAACTCAATTTAAGAATTGTCACAGGAGCCAATGTCATGTTGTTGAAAAATAAAAACTATTCTGAAGTGTTTGTTGGAGTCGATAACCTTTTAAAACTATTTAGGGTAGACTATATCTGGGGATTTGGTAAAACTGTTATGCCTCAGAACGGGATAAGAATTGGCATAAGAGGTTTCTCCACTTTGTTTACCGACTATTAATATAAAAAACATAATTTTGCACTGTTATCGATTTTGCTCAGCCTGCAACTGAGGTTTCATTAACAGAAATTAAAATCAAACAATGGCTACTCTTCACAACAGGGTATCGCGCAAATTGCTCAAAGAAAAAGCAATGGCCGATCAAACTCCTCGTATTACACTTTCATTCTACTGTTATTTTAATATTGAAGATCCGAAGCAATTCAGAGATGATTGGTACAAAAAATTAAACAGTATACAAGTATTTGGAAGAATTTATATTGCAAATGAAGGAATAAACGCACAAATCAATTGTCCAGTTGACTATTTTGAAACACTTAAAGATTTTATTTATAGTTACACTGAATTGAATGGTCTTCGTTTGAATAAAGCAGTCCGTGAAGACAATCATTCTTTTTATGTGTTAGATATCAAAATAAGAAACAAAATTGTTGCTGATGGAATCAATGATCCATTATTTTCGATGGATAACAAAGGCAAATATGTAAATGCATTACAGTTTAATGAAATGGTTAAAGACGCAAATACTTTAGTCATTGATATGCGAAACCATTATGAATATGAAGTGGGGCGTTTTAAAAATGCAATAGAAATTCCAAGCGATACCTTTCGTGAGCAATTACCAATGGCTGCAGAAATGTTTGAGTCAGATAAGAATAGGAATATCATTATGTATTGTACAGGAGGTATTCGATGTGAAAAAGCAAGTGCATGGATGCTACACAATGGATATAAAAATGTTTTTCATTTAGAAGGTGGAATAATTAATTATATCAATCAAGTAAATGCAAATAATTTAGAGAATGAATTCATAGGAAAGAATTTTGTTTTTGATGAACGACTAGGAGAGCGTATCACTGATGATGTGATTGCCAATTGTCATGTATGTGGCAATCCATGTGATGTTCACGTAAATTGCGCCAATAAAGCCTGCCATCTTTTGTTTATTCAATGTGAGGAATGTAAAAAAAGTCTGGATGGATGTTGCAGTTCAGAATGTCAATCTTTCATTCATCTATCAGAAGATGAACAAAAAGAAAAAAGAAAAGGGATTGATAAGGGAAGAAATATTTTCAATAAATCAAAACAACGAATTGAAGCTTTATCAAAGCAGAATTAAACCCCTGCTTGAATTTTAGACAATGCTTCATTTGTTTGATTGTATATTTCTTCTTCTGTGAGATCTACAGGTACAAAGGGTTCACCAATCAATTTTTCATAAAGTTGAATATACCGCTTGGAAATTGTTTGTATCCATTCGTCTGTCATTTCTGGAACAACTTGACCGGGTTTACCCATAAAGTCATTAGCAATCAACCATTCTCTTACAAACTCTTTACTCAACTGAAGTTGACGTTCTTCTTTTTGCTGACGCTCTTCGAAACCATCTGCATAAAAATATCTTGAAGAATCAGGTGTATGGATTTCATCCATGAGTACAATTTGACCATTTAGCTTTCCAAATTCGTACTTGGTGTCTGCAAGAATAAGTCCTTGTTGAAGTGCCAGAGATTTACCTTTTTCAAATAAAGCCAGTGTGTATTGTTTTAAAATTGCCCATTCTTCCTCTGTAGCCAAGCCCTGTCGAATAATTTCATCAGCACTTATATCTTCATCATGACCTGCTGCGGCTTTTGTGGAAGGGGTTATGAGTGGAGTGGGGAAGAAATCATTTTCTTTTAAACCATCCGGCATGATTTGTCCACACAACTCCCTGCCATGCTGGTAAGTACGCCAAGCGTGGCCAACTAAATTGCCCCGGACAACCATTTCAATTTTAAAAGGGACACATAAATGCCCGATTGAGACATTTGGTGCAGGAATATTCATAAGCCAATTGGGACAAACAGATTTTGTTTTTTCAAGCATATAAGCTGCTATCTGGTTCAAAACCTGCCCTTTATAAGGTATTGGCTTGGGTAAAACCACATCAAATGCTGAAATCCTGTTACTGGCTACCATAACCAGAAATTTATTGTTTATGGTATATACATCTCTAACTTTACCCCTGTAAAAGGCAGTCTGACCAGGAAATTTCAAGGTATTCATGGTGCTAAATTAAAAACGCGGCTCCATTCTGCCAATTTTAGACGTTAAACAGTATCAGGATTCTTGCTTTGAAATTTTTTTATAAGTGCAACAATGCCTATTTTGTACTCAAATTTGACCAAAATTATCGCTTATGAAAAGATTAGCGCGCTTTGCAGCATTATTTATATTAATGCTGCCGGCTATTGTTAATGCTCAAAATGTTACTATTTCAGGTAATGTAAAGAGTGCTACAGGCTCAGAAACACTTACTTCAGTTTCTGTTACATTGAAGGGAGGAACTTCAGGCACTTTTACAGACAACAAAGGAAATTTTATTTTAAGCGTACCTGCTTCTACTAAATTTCCAGTCACTTTGCTTTTTTCTTCTATTGGTTATGGTATTTCAGAAGTAAGTGTTGCTGCTGCAGGTGTAATTCCTACAGTAAGTTTAACACCATCTTCAACTTTAGGTGAAGAAGTTGTTGTATCTGCAACTAGAACTCCAACACGAATTCTCGAATCTCCAGTTTCTATTGAACGTATCAACAGCACAGCACTTAGGAACGCTCCTGCGGCTGATTATTTTGATATGGCAAGTAATCTCAAAGGTGTTGATGTGGTTGCATCGAGCTTAACATTCAAAACAGTTACTACAAGAGGTTTTGCAGGTTCTGGTAACACCAGATTCACTCAAATAGTAGATGGAATGGATAACCAGGCTCCTGGTTTGAACTTTGCAGTAGGTAGTTTTGTAGGTTTGAGTGAACTTGATGTAGAAAGCATGGAACTTCTACAAGGTGCATCTTCAGCATTATACGGACCTGGTGGTATGAACGGAACTTTGCTCATTAACAGTAAAGATCCTTTTAAGCATCAGGGACTTTCTTTCCAGATCAAAAATGGTATGATGCATACTGATGGTAAATACCGTGACCCATCTGGTTATTACAATTGGGATATTAGATATGCAAAAAAAGTAAGTGAAAGATTTGCTTACAAAATCACTGCAGGTTTGATTCAGGCGAAAGACTGGCTTGCTGCTGACAACAGAAATGTAACAAGGTCTGGTCCTTTCTTAGGAAGTATAGTTCCTGGAACACGAACTACGGATCCAAACTATGATGGAATGAACATTTATGGTGACGAAACCACAATTGACCTTAATCTTGTTTTAAATGGTATTGCTGGTCAGGCACCATTCCTTGCACCATATATTTCTACTTTGACTGGTTCACCAAATCCAGTTTCAAGAACTGGTTATACTGAAAGAGAGGTTACCAATCCAAACACAACCAACTTTAAAGTAGGTGCATCTTTCAATTATAAAATCACCAATTCAGTAGAAGCAATCCTTTCAGGATTCTGGGGAACAGGTACTACTGTCTATACGGGAAGTGATCGCTATTCTTTGTTAGATCTTAAAATGGGACAGTATAAACTTGAATTCAAGCACAAAAACTGGAACCTTAAAGCATATACTACACAAGAAAATGCTGGTCAATCTTATAATGCCACAGTTACTACAAGATTGTTCAACGAAGCTTGGAAGCCATCTCCACAATGGTATACTGAGTATGGACAAGCTTATTTGGGTAGCTTATTAGGTGGTATGAATTCCATCAATGCACACAATATGGCTAGATCAGTAGCTGATGCTGGAAGACCAGCGGCAGGTTCTAGACAATTCCAAAGATTGTACGATTCAGTAAGATCAAGATCAATTGCTGATGGTGGTGGTCTTTTCATTGACAAAACAAATCTATACGCAGTTGAAGGTCAGTATAACCTGTCTCACCTAACTGGTGATTGGGCTGAAGTATTGGTTGGTGGTAACTTCAGACAGTTTTTATTGAACTCTGAGGGAACTTTATTCGCCGATTCAACTGGTAAAATTCCGATCAATGAATTTGGTGGTTACCTTCAGGTTGCCAAAGGCTTTGCTGATGATCGTATCAAGTTTACTGTTTCTGGTCGTTATGATAAAAACGAGAACTTTAAAGGTCGTTTTACCCCAAGAGCGTCTGCAACTTTACGCATAGCTAAGAACAACCACTTAAGGTTCTCATATCAAACAGCATATCGCTTCCCTTCAACTCAGCAACAATATATCAACCTTGCAGCTGGTGGTGCCATCTTAATTGGTGGTGTACCTTCAATGAAAGAAGGATATAACATTGTTGGAAACCCAGTTTACAATGTTGCCGCACTAAGTCAGGGACAATTGAAAGTACAAGAGTTTACTGATTTCAAACCAGAAGCTGTTACGTCATATGAAGTAGGTTACAGAGGATTATTGTTGAAGTCTAGATTATTGATTGACGCTTACTACTATATTGGAAACTACCAAGATTTCATTACAAGAGTAATTGTAGCACAATCAATCACCAACGCTCCAAGTCCTGCTGATATCCTGGTACCTTCTAAAAGAAGAATTCTTTCTATTCCAATCAACAACCCAAGCCGTGTTCAAACTTCTGGATGGGGTGTTTCTGCAGAATACAGGTTTAATGGTGGATTCTATGTTACCGGTAACTTGTCTTCTGATAAATTGGGCGAAGTAGAAACAGGTTTCATCACTTACTTCAATGCTCCAAAATTGCGTGGTAATCTATCTTTTGGAAACAACGGAATGGGTAAGAACAAACGCGTAGGATTCAACTTTATATATCGTTTCCAATCTGAATTCGACTATCAGAGTGATTTAGCAAATGGTGTTGTTCCTTCTTATAGAGTATTAGACGGACAAATCAGCTACAAGCTTCCAAAAATCAACTCAGTTGTTCGTGTAGGCGCTAACAATATGTTGAACCAATACTACATTACTGCACTGGCCAATCCATCTATAGGTGGTTTGTATTATGTTTCATTCGGTTACAATATTTTCTAATCGATCCCAAAAACAAAAACAAACTAAATAAATGAACATGAAAAATAAATTAAACATAATCAAGAACTGGACTCTATTTTTGGCTTTGGTTGTTTTGGTTGGAACTTCTTGTAATAAAGCTGCTGACGATATTATTTTTCCACAAACACCTCCTCCAGGAAGTTCAATTGGAGAAATTTTAGATGACCCGAATTTCTCAATCTTGAAAGCAGCAGTTACAAAGGCCGGTTTATTGCCAGCTGTTTCTGACAAAAACACTGTTTTCACTGTTTTTGCTCCAAATAATGAAGCATTCACACGTTCTGGAATCTCAGCTGGTGTCATTAACGCACTACCAGCAGCAACAGTTGCAAGTATTGTACAATACCACATCATTCCTGGAAGAAGTATTACTTCAGCGGCAATTCCAACTTCTTTCCCGAATATTCAAATGCCGACTGCTTTTGTTTTCCCTTCACCCAATACCAATCCTTTGGTAAGGTTCAGCAACTTCCCATCAAAAAGAGGTGCTAATGTTTGGGTTAACAATATACCTGTTGTAACACCTGATATTGCCGCTGCAAACGGAACAATCCACGTAACATTTGCAATGTTGAATCCACCATCAAGGGTTTTATTAGATACAATTTCAAGAGATACTGATCTGCAATATTTAACTGCCGCAGTTCTTGCTGCGGATGCAGGTGTTCCTGCAGGATCTAGGTTTCAAGATTTTCTAGCTAACCCATTGGCTAATTTCACAGTAATGGCTCCAACTAATCAAGCTTTCATCAACTTGCTTACAGCCTTACGTTTACCAGCAAACCCTTCTTCTCTTGCATTGTTGCCTGCAGCAACTGTTAGAGGTATTGTAGCTTATCATTTACTGTTGGGAAGAGCATTTGCAGCTAACTTACCTACAGTAGCGACTCCAGTACCATCTTTATTGTCTGCTTCATTAGCTGGAGCTCCAACTTTGACGTTCAATGCTTCTCCGGGTGGTGGAGTCAAAGGTGCTGCAAATGCAACTTTTTCAAATATCACAGCAATAGACAGACATGCCATCAATGGTGTCTTCCATAAAATTGATCAGGTATTACTTCCACAGTAATATTCCTTATTGCATAAAAAAAGACCGGCTATTCAGTCGGTCTTTTTTTATGTATTCATTTAAAGATTTATACTGCAAATCTAAAATGCATGATATCCCCATCTTGCACCAAATAGTCTTTACCCTGTACTGCCATTTTACCTGCTTCCTTACATGCATTCTCAGATCCAAGTGAAATAAAATCATCGTAACGAATTACCTCAGCACGGATAAAGCCCTTTTCAAAATCAGTATGAATAACCCCAGCTGCCTGAGGAGCACTCATTCCCTTGGTGATTGTCCATGCCCTTACTTCTTGAACACCCGCTGTAAAGTAAGTGGCAAGGTTCAATAATTTGTAAGTCGACTTAATTAATCTTACTACACCACTTTCTGTTAGTCCCATATCTTCTAAAAACATCTGCCTGTCTTCATAACTTTCCATTACCGCAATATCACTCTCAATAGCTGCACTCACCAATAAAATTTCAGCTTGTTCGCTTTTGACAGCTTCTTTTACGATCTCTGTAAATTGATTACCACTCACCACACTCTTTTCATCTACATTACACACATAAATGACGGGTTTGATAGTAAGCAAGAACATGTCGTAGATAAACTTTTCTTTTTCTTCCGAACTAATCTCAAATGCTCTGGCATTTTTTCCTTGCTCTAAATGGGATTTCAACTCTTTTAAAATTTCCATTCCACGTATTACGTCTCTGTCGGCAGTTTTTACCATCTTTTCAAGCCTAGACATCTTTTTTTCAACACTATCCAAATCTTTTAATTGCAACTCAGTATCAATGACTTCTTTATCTCTGATAGGGTTAACTGAACCATCAACATGAATCACATTGTCGTCTTCAAAACAACGCAACACATGAATAATAGCATCGGTATTTCGAATATTACCCAAAAACTGGTTCCCTAAACCTTCACCCTTACTTGCACCTTTTACTAAACCAGCTATATCTACAATCTCAACAGTTGTTGGGACTACTTTTTGAGGTTTTACAATTTTCTCTAAAGCCACCAGTCTCTCATCAGGAACTGTGATTACTCCAATATTGGGTTCAATTGTACAAAACGGAAAATTTGCTGCTTGTGCTTTTGCACTGCTTAATGCATTAAATAAAGTTGATTTTCCTACATTTGGTAACCCGACAATTCCAGCTTGTAATG
>CAZVYI010000009.1:0-33254 GCA_964631755.1 uncultured Sphingobacterium sp.
ATGCTTTTTACAAAAGCCGACATAAACAAGGCGTATGTTAAATATATTCTTTTTGTCTATCCGTTTTTAGGCATAGACTTATTACCAAGCATTATTTCTTTTAATCTTTTTGATTTTCTTACAATAGTATTTATAATGTTATTTTATCAAAACAAGGATTATGCTCTTCGAACAAGCAGCATTTATAATCATATTTTCCTGCTTTTTATAGTAAGCATTGTTTTGGGGCTCTTCTTTGCTGAAGAGTTAACGCGAGATACGACTACAAGTATTATACAAGTATTTAGCATATTTATTTTTATTCGAATATTTACACTTGAGTTAATTAATTCCACTTCATTTAAAAATGAAGTACTTCTGTTACTACGCGGCATATTAATATTTTCATTTTTATTTCTTTTGTGTCAGTTTGTCTTTGGTCCCTCATTTAGTTTTGCAAAGTCAGAAAATATAAATGTTGCAGGTGGTGTTTCAATCAGGTATCCCAGTTTTTTTCAAGATCCTCAAAAATATGCTCAGTTTTTGGCAGCATTGAGTTTCCTGATGTTTATGAATTTCACAAACAACAAAAATTCAAAGTTGAAATCGGGAGTTTATTTGGCCGTTCTCTCTATTTTATCTCTACTTCTTACAGGTGGACGTGCTGGTTTAGGTGGCTGGTTAGCAGGAATCTTTCTGATTCTCTTTTTAGGACCAGCCAAGTATAAAGGACAGATTTTATTCGCTTCGTTATTGATCGGACTGTTTACACTCTATTTTCAGGAAAAAATACCAATTTTTAAAAGAGCGGGTATTGAAGAGTCCTATTTGTTTAGACAAAGTATATGGAATGAGGCAATTGGAATATTTAATGAGCATCCCTATTTTGGAATAGGTATTGGCAACTATGCAAATTATGTTTCAATGCATCATCCAGATCAATTTTGGATTCATGACAACGAAATAACCTTTTATGATCATCCGGAGAGCGGGTACTTAAAAATATTAGTCGAGCAAGGTATTGTTGGATTTATCCTTCTGTTTATGTTGATATTGTACCCTGTTTATACTGCAATCAACAATTATAATAAGACAAAAAATATCGAGAATCTAAATCTGGTTGCAGCAATTATTTCATGGATGATAGGCTTCTATACTGTTTATTCATTTGGTGATGTACGTATAAAAATTCTGATATCAACTATTCTTGTACTAACGGTAGCAAATACTTTTAAGTCAACTAATTCCCGGAATTATAATCAAGATCTTTTAGATGTTTAAAAATAAGCTGTTTGTTAATTCTTTTTGGTCAGTTGCTTCAAGTTTATTTCAGAATACAATATTCAGCGTCTTCTTTATCATCATGGCGCGATCCTACGAAACTGTTGAGTTTTCTGAATATATACTTGCCAACACTTTGTACGGAATGATATTATCTTTTTCATCACTAGGGCTATCTCAATGGTATATTCGGGAATATCAGGAAGGAAAGTCGGCAGAAGGAATTTCGACTTTATTTTTTAAGATTCAATTTTTTGCAGGCATCCTCTTTTATGTTGTTAATGTTTCATTCTCTTATATACTGTATAAAGAGTCAGCTATACATATATTATCAATTTTACTTGGTATCAATATTATTTTTGATAACCTGATTCATGTTTTCAAAACAATTAATATTATTTCTTTCCAGCAAGTAAAGACATTTAGAATATTGTCTATTGAAGCTTTGATTAAATTAGGTTTAGGTTTTTATGTTTTGTATCAAGCGCCAGATATTATACTAGTCGCACTCTTTTTGGTACTTTTTAGGATTATTACATTATCAATATTTCTTCAATCAGAGAATAAAGGGTTGATTAAAATTTCTAAAATATTTCAGTTGCATTTAGATACGGCAGTTATATTCAAAACATTATATAATAACCGGTATTTTTTAATAATTGGTAGCATTTCAGTATTGTTTTGGTCAGTTGGAAATATTCTTGTTTCTAAATTCTTGGATATAGAACGTGTAGCTGATTATGAAATCTCATTTAAGCTGTTTACAATGGCAGAAATTATTCCTGTAATGGTTTCCTCAACTGTTTTTCCCGTTTTAGTGGAAAAGTTAAAGTTGAATCATTTGAAATCAGACAATTTTATAAGAACAGTATTTATTGCGAATCTTCTTTATGGATTGTTTGTATATACTTTCATCATATCTTTTTCAAAAGATTTAATACCCTTATTATTTGGACAGAAGTACAATCTTACTGCAGATTATTGCAATGAGATGTTTCTAACTATACTATTTTTCCCATCAGTATTGTTTCAAGCTAATCTATTGGTAGCATTGAAAATGGAGCGAATTGATATGTATCTAAACTTGCTTAGTCTGTTGATTAATGTTGGATTGGCTATTTCTGGTTTGTATATTACAAAATCTCTATCAGCCATAAATTATTCGATCTTCATCTCTTTTTTTGTTTTTCATTTATCGCAGGAAATTTATTTAATCAAGAAAGGTATAACTCAAATAGAGCACGCCTTTGCTTTTTACTTCATTCTAATATTTATTCTATTTGGTTATGCAGTATTTAAAACTTTAATTCCGGTTTTATACCTATTTCCTATTTTTTGGACAGTTATACTATTTGTGTTTTTACCTCAACTAAAACTATCTCGTGCCAAAGCCTAAAATACTTTATTATTTACATACCTACTTTATGGATAGTGCTTTAGAGTGGTTGAATGACTTAAAATCTTATTATGATGTACATCTGGTTGTAGAATTATCTCCTGATTCCATAAAGAGTACGGTTGTTAATATTGACCCCAGGATGATAAATAAGAATTTTGGTGATTTATTCGATGTGTTGGATGACAGGACTAAAGAAGTATTGGCCCCGTATTTAAAGGGATTAACCTCAACTAAATACATATTTTATCCTACTAAACCAATGCTGTCATTCAAGAATCTTAAAATGGCATTTAAAATTTTATTCTACATCAAAAGAAATAAAATCAATACTGTGCATTTTGATACAACATCTGGCAGATTTATGCCTGTTTTGCCTTTGCTTTTTAACTTAAAACGAATAGCAACAATACATGACCCTACTCCCCATACTGGCGAAGAATCTTACAAAAAGACTATAATTAAAAAGGTATATAGCAATATGATTACTAGTTACCTTTTTTATTCGAGGTTTTCATATCGCCAGTTCATTCACCATAACCGGCAATCACATTCTAGCATATTTACTGCGCAACTAAAGCCCTATTCTTATATTTCTAAATTAGATATAACTAGTAAAGAAGATGAAAAGTATATTTTATATTTCGGTAGGGTCTCCTATTATAAGGGTATAGATTTATTAATTGATGCATTTCAATCAGTTGCCTCACAATACCCAAATCTAAATTTAGTTATAGCAGGAAAAGGAAGTATTGACTATGTATCTTCTGATGATAGTAAAATAGATAATATTAGAATTCTTAATGAGTATATTTCCATTCAGGAGTTGGCAGAATTAATCAAAAATTCAGAATTTATAGTATGTCCTTATCGTGAAGCAACTCAAAGTGGAGTATTGATGACGGCATTTGCAATGAATAAACCTGTATTGGCTACTAATGTCGGCGCATTTCCGGAGTACGTTGTTGATAATGTAAATGGTATGCTTGTTGACCCAAGTGTGCGTGCGATCAAGGAAGGAATCCTGAAAATGTTATTCAATGATCATTATAGGGAATTAGAAATCAAGATGAATACATATGTTCCAAAACGAGTTATCAATAATACAAGTGTTTTTTCGGATTTATACGGTAATTGACAAAAGATGAAAAATCAATCAATTATTAAAGCAGATTTATGCAGATACGAAGATGAAATGTCTTCAAGTAATATGTTAAGAGCTTTTTGGATTCCTGGATTTCGCTATACATATTTTTTAAGAAAGTCTGCTTTCTATAACAAAAAGTCTATTGCAGGTATTTTCTTTCGCTTCATGTTATTAATACACTCCTATTTTTATGGATTCCAGATTAATCCTTCAACAAAAATTGGTAAAGGGTTATATATTGGACATAGAGGCACTTTAATTATTAACAGTAAAGCTGTCATTGGTGAATGTTGCAATCTTTCTCCTGGTATTACAATAGGTCAAACCAATAGAGGCTCAAAAAAAGGAGCTCCTGTAATTGGTAATAAAGTATGGATTGGGACCAATGCTGTTTTGGTAGGCAACATTAGCATTGGAGATAATGTACTAATAGCGCCAAATTCATATGTAAATATCGATATTCCTGAAAATAGTATTGTGATTGGTAATCCAGCCAAAATCATCTCTAAAGAAGATCCAACCGCTGATTATATCCTTTTTTGTCCTGATGTTTAAAAACAAAAAAATGTTACCCAAGTCAAATAAAGTAGTTTTTGTTATCCATGGTTTACCAATGGGAGGAGCAGAAAAATTCCTCATTACATTGTCTAATCATCTCTATAAAAGAAAATATCTGCCACATATCATTCTTTTAAGTAATGATGATGAATTGATTAGTGAATTGAATCCATCGATACCAGTTTATAGGATTTTAAAAAACACACGATATGATTTGACAATTGCTAAACGGGTCAATAGGTTAATTGACTTTATTGATCCGTATGTTATCATGTGCATCAATACTTATGCTTATTTTATTACCAGATTAGGACAATTGTTTTCAAATACAAAAAATCTTATTCTTTCACCACATTCTACAATTCCTTTTTCGAGGTACAACTACATTCAAAATCTTATTTATTTGAGATTTGTACAAGAATCTGATCAAATACTTTATTTGTGTGAAGCTCAACGATTCTTTTTGAAAAAAACGTATAAGATTGCAAAACACCAGGATAGTATTGTGTATAATGGTGTTGATGCCAATTATTTCAATCCGAAAATGTTTCAACAACATACAAGGGAAGAACTCAGAAATACTTTAGGAATAAATGTGAGCGATAAAGTGATTGTACAGGTAGCACGTCTTCAAAAAGAAAAATGTCATTCAGATGCAATATTGGCGTTATCATTTTTACACTCACAAAAAATAGGTACAAACACACATCTTATAATTGTGGGATCAGGGAAATCTACATATGTATCTGCATTAAAAGAGATAGTGCAAAATGAAAATCTAAATGATTTTGTACATTTTGTCGGTAGCCAGTCAGATGTAAGATCCTATTTATATATCTCAGATTTATTTACGCTAACATCGGAGAGTGAAACATTTTCAATTGCAGCATTAGAGGCAATGTCCATGGGTTTACCTGTTGTATTAACTGATATCGGTGGAGCAAAAGAAATGGTTGTTTCAGGTTTAAATGGAATCTTAGTGAAGCCACACAATTCAAAAGAGCTGGCTAAAGCCTGGAAAACAGTGTTTGATTCAAATTTACAACCCAATAAAATCAGAAATCATGTCATTGAAAAATTTTCAATTCATAGCATGATTGATCATTACGAAGATCTTCTCTTTCCACAAGATGTATTTGTAAATCATATAGGATATGCTTAAGCCCAATGTTCTATTTGTTGGTCCTGATAACAACAAAGGCGGTATTGGAGCTGTATTAAATGTTTATCGCAGATATTTTAATGACTTTCAATTGATAAAAACATATCCTAATGATGCTTCTAGAAATAGAATGATCTATTTCCTTAAATCACTTTATTTACTGGTGCAAAAATTAATAAAGGATAAAAGTATCAATGTCGTACATATTCATTCAGCTTCCAATGGAAGTTTTATCAGAAAATCTATTGTTCTTTTAGTGACTAAAACTTTCTCGAGGAAAGCAATTTTACATATCCATGGAGGTTCATTTAAAGAATATTTTGCTTCTTCTGAAATACGCTCAAGATATATTTTAGCTATTCTTAATTTGTCGGATACTGTTATTTGTCTTTCCGATGAGTGGGAGACTTATTTCAAAAACCAACTAGGAGTAAAAAATGTTAAGGTGTTATCTAATCCAATTGAACTTCCTGTCCTCATAAATGGGCAAAAAGAATCTGAGCGACTTGAATTGTTATTTCTTGGAGCAATTGTAACAACGAAAGGAATCTTTGATTTACTGGAGTATTTATCTGCAAACGAGTATTTTAAATCTGATAGAATTCGTTTGCATATTGGTGGAGTAGGAGATACTCATCAATTGAATATGCTTCTACAAAAGCATGGGATATCTGGTAGCGTAGTACATCACGGTTGGGTTGAAAATGAGAAAAAATCCAAATTGATGAATATGATGGATATATTCATTTTGCCTTCTCATATCGAGGCATTGCCAATGAGTATACTTGAAGCAATGTCTTATGCAAAACCAATCATTTCAACTCGGATTGGTGGAATTCCCTCTCTTGTAAAGGAAAATTATAACGGATGGCTTTATAATCCAAGTAACATACATCAGCTTGATAAAATATTTGATGAAATATTTACTGATAAAACTAAGCTCCAAGTTTATGGTAACAATTCAAGGGCAGAGGCACTTAAGTATGATATACAAACAGTTGCAGCAAAACTGAATTCTATTTACACTGATGTCTTAAAGTCAAAATAAAACTTTTATGGGTCTATTGGGTTATGCGCGTTTCTATGCAATTGATTTATTGCGTGGAACAAAGGTGCTTGCAGCAATTGCAGATTTACAAAAAGAACAGTATAAGTCCTGCCAGGAATTGCTTTCTGATTCTAATCAAAAATATTCTATTCTTTCCGCATATGCTGTTAAAAATGTACCCTTCTACAACAAATACAAATCAGTGGAAAGATTTCCGATATTGACAAAAGACTTGATCAAAAGGAATGTTGAGCAATTCAAGTCAATTGTTTATCGTGGAAAACTTGAGGTTAAAGCAACAGGAGGATCTACCGGTGTTCCATTAAAGTATTTTACAACCACTAAAGCGCAGTCCTTTATGTGGGCCGGGATTATCCATTCATGGAAAGTGGTTGGATATGAATTGGGTGATAAAGTTGCTTTTATTGCAGGTACTGCTATTGCAAAAAAGAATTTTAAGCACGATATTTTCTATTCCTTAATGAATGTTAATATTTATTCTGCTTTCGACTTAAGAGATGAGGCAATACATTCTTATTTAAAGGATATTAAGAAGAAACAAGTAAAATTGATTTATGGCTATCCAACCGCTATAAATATTATTGCGAATTACCTGAATAAAAATCCTGAAATACTATTCCCTTTTTTAAAAGGAATTGTGGTAACATCTGAAGTTTTAGAAGAAAAACATAGGTTGAATATTCAGAAGGCATTTAATGTACCAGTAAGAAACCAATATGGCTGTAACGAGGCTGGTATATCTGCATTTGAATGTGAACATAATAATATGCATTTGATTAATACCGCTACAAAAGTTGATTTTGATAGTGAAGGAAATCTTATTGCCTCAAATCTTGTAAATAAAGGGTTTGTATTATTAAATTATATGACAGGCGATAAAGTAAAAATCAATGATATTCATAATTGTCCATGTAAACGAGGCTATCCCATCATTTCAGAAATTTTGGGTAGAACAGTAGATATAATAGTTGATGAAGAAGGAAAAGTATTTCATTCTGCTTTTTTTAGCTATTTATTTCGGCAAGACACATCAGTAGAACAGTTCCAAATTCAATTCAATGAAGATGAAATAGAAGTACATATAAAAGTCATTCAGGATCTGCCTTATCAAATGCTTTATGATAAATATATAAACAAAGTAAAGGAATATTTAAGGTTTAAAAAATATAGCCTTTTTATCAACGAGCCTTTTTTGTTAAGTAGTAATGCTAAACACCGTTATGTTATTGATAACAGAAAAATAAAATAAAATGCGTATCTGGTTCGACATTTCCAATTCCCCTCATGTTTTAATGTTTAAAGATTTAATTAAAGAATTAAAATTACAAGGGCATGATATTGTGGTAACATCAAGGCCCTTGGCCAATACAATAGAATTGTTGGATCAAAACAACATCAATCACACTCCAGTAGGAATACATTATGGTAAGCATTTATTCATGAAGTTCTTAGGGTATCCAATAAGGGTCTTTTATTTATGGAGGTATTTGAAAGACAAGCACATTGATTTGGCTGTTTCACAGAGTTCTTTTCACTCTCCACTAGTGTCATTTATTTTGGGTATTTCATCTATTTATACGAATGACAATGAGCATGCGATTGGTAATATTCCAGCATTCATGTTCGCAAAGCGAATATTTGTGCCAGATTCATTTGCCTTTTCTAATATTGGTTTAACGGGACTCATACAGAAGAAAGTTAAACGCTATCCAGGAATCAAGGAAGGTATTTATTTGTGGAGAAAGTCGGATAACCTTTTATACAGAAAAATTCATTCTTCAATTCAGCGACCAAAATTATATATAAGACCAGAACCCTCTACTGCACAATATTATAAAGGAGATGCAAATTTTCTGGATGAGTTTATCAATCAGGCAAAATCAATTTATTCGATAACAATTCTTCCCCGTAATCAAGATCAAATTCTGCATTATACTTCAGATAAGTTTCGGGGAATTCAAGTACCAATAACGCCATTAAGCTTCGACGACATAGCAAAAGATTGTTCTTTGTTCATTGGAGCTGGGGGCTCAATGACGCGCGAAATGGCTATGATTGGAATACCAACTATTTCCGTATACCAGGATGAATTGCTTGAAGTTGATAAGCTTTTAATCGATGCTGGTCAAATGTTACATAAAAAAAATTTACATATTGAAGACATTCATGACTATCTCAATTTGTTTAATGCTGAACCTCATTTTAATGAATTAATGGCAAAGGGGAAGAAGGCATATAAAATGTTTTTCAATGAAATTACTCATCAAAATAACTGAATATGAAAAGACTCGCATTTATAGGTGTTGGAAAAATGGGACTATCCCATCTTGCCATTGCAGGTGCACATCCTGATGTTAAAGTAGTTGGAGTAGCTGATCCATCTACATTTATAATGAATGCACTAAAGCAATATTCAGCTTTTACTGTTTTTTCAGATTATAAAGAAATGTTGAAGGAAACCAAACCCGATGCTGTAGTAGTAGCTGTTCCAACCAAATACCATGATCCAATTGTAGAAGATTTGGTTGATAAAGGTCTTCATGTATTTGTAGAAAAGCCGTTTACTTTAAATAAGAATAGAGGATCAGATTTAGTGAAGTCGGTAAAGAAAAAGAACTTGGTCAACCAAGTTGGCTACCACAATAAGTTTATTGGTACATTTTTAGAGGCGAAACAAATCATTGAATCTGGAGCCTTGGGAAAATTATATCATTTTTCTGGGGATATCAATGGACCGGTTATTGTTAAGAAAAAAGAAGCAACATGGAGATCACATCCCGGTGAAGGTGGCGGTTGTTTAATGGATTATGCTGCTCACATGATTGATCTGATCAATTATGAGGTTGGTTTTATAGATAAAGTACTATCAGCGGATTTTATTACTGTATTCTCTGATCATGTAGAGGATGCTGTTTTTGCACACTTGATCACAGAGAATGGCATACATGGATCATTAAATGCCAATTGGAGTGATGAGACATTTCGAAAAATGTCAACTGTTTTAACCATTAATGGCTCATCGGGAAAACTAATTGTAGATACAACTGAGTTAAAAGTTTTTTTCAAGAATAATCCTTTGATAAAAGGATATGAAAAAGGTTGGAATATAAAAGGCATTAATACATTAACCACTCCAGTAGAATTTTATCTGCGTGGTGAAGAATATTCTGCTCAATTCGACTATTTCATCCGGTCGATAAATGGAAAAACGTCTAATAGAATCAACACATTTGAATCTGCTTTTCAAACTGATATAGTAATTGCAAAAATGAAACAATTTAAATATGCTTAATATGGATCGAATTTTGTTTGGCGACAATCAATTTTTTGGAGTAAATCACGTTTCGGATGAAAAGTCGCGACAAATGTCAATAAAGTATCGTCATGATGAAGCCATTCTGAATACACTCAAAATTGCAAAAACATCTGGGATTGATACGTTTATGTGTACAACACATGATAGAATGATTGCAATAATAAACCGCATGGTAAATGATGAGAAACTTCAAAACATGAATATTTATCCATGTTTGCCTTATGCACATAAATATGCTAATGCAGTTACTGAATTAGGTGTACTAGGAACTGTGAAACAATACCTGCCTGGTAACTATATTTCTTCATTATTTAAAGGCGGTGTTGCGTTTTTATCGAAAGACTATATTTCAATGATGGAGCTTATGATTGATGCAGAACTAAAAATGTTTAAGCAGGCGTCTACTCCTGTTATCTTTTTACAGAATGTTATTACAGATCTGCTTTTGGGTTTAGGAATGAAAGATGTACTTAAGGCATTCCATACCCATATCATAAAAAAATATAATGCTGAGCCAGGTTATATAACAATGAATATGCCCAAATTGACGGAAGTTCTTCTTTCGGCTGGAATAGAGCGCCCTATTATTTGTTCATCGATTAATATTGATGGATTTCGTATGTCTGGCGGTAAAGAATTGTATGAATTGTATTTGCGTCAGGGGAAGTCAAGAAATATTGCGATGCAAATATTTTCTGGTGGTAACACATCTCCAAATAAGGCAATTGAATATGTGTGTTCATTACCAAATATTGAATCAATATTATTTGGTTCCTCTTCAAAGGAAAATATTTTTCATACTGTTGATTTAATCAATCAATACGATTTAGTGAAAGCATAAAAAAATGGAAAACTGTGGATAAGGAATTAATGCGTTATATCAAACGTTTGCTTCTTTTGCTTGACTATACTATTGTTAATGTAACAATTACTGCTGCATTATTCTATTTTCATTCAAAAGCATATGTTTCGTACTTTCATTTGTTCTTGCTATCGGTAGTAATTAATTTAGTCTGGTTTTTTATTACCGAAGTAATTGGAGTTTATTCATCTAATTCAGTCAAGAATCTATTTTTGTTTATAAAAAGAACGGGATTATCCCTAATGGTTTTGCTTCTTTTGATCGTTGCTTTTTTGTTCGTATTCGACTTTAGCTTTATTAAAAATATACTTGTATTTCAATTCTATCTTTATTTTATTGTAACGATATTTACTCTGCGGGGTCTTTATTTAATTCTCTTTAAACTAATTCACAAACAAAAAGGATTTGTGAATAGAGCCTTGATTATTGGTTATAACGATACAGCAAAAAAGCTGGCCGACTACCTAAATGGGAGTACAGGGGCTTTGCAATTGGTTGGCTTTGTAGATGAGTCAATAAATATTCATGAATTGACTTTTGTTCCAGTGTTTACAGGGATAAAGAATACTGTCAAGTTAGCTAAGCGGCTTAATATCAATGAAATATTTTCTACGATTAGCCCTAATGAAAACAATACAATTAATGATTTGATTAAAGAATCGGAACAACTATGTGTACGATTTCGCATCGTGCCAAGTGTTTCTGTTTTTTTGGAAAAAGGGATGACAATAGATCATTATGCTGATTTGTCCATGTTTTCAACGAGGAGAGATCCACTTGAAGATGTCGGCAATCGAATCAAAAAAAGATTATTTGATGTTGTGGTAAGTGTCTTTGTAGTTGTCTTTATTTTATCATGGTTATACCCATTGCTGGCAGTATTGATCAAATTAGGTTCTAAGGGCCCTGTGATATTTAAGCAGCTGCGTTCTGGTATATCTGATCAACCTTTTTTTTGTTTTAAGTTCCGGACAATGAAACATGATAATTATTCTGAGCATTTGCAAGCTTCAAAAAATGATGCAAGAGTTACATGGATAGGATCAATTTTACGTAAAACCAGTTTAGATGAATTTCCACAATTTGTGAATGTATTGTTAGGAGATATGAGTGTAGTAGGACCGCGTCCACATATGTTAAAACACACTGCTGAATTTTCACAAATGACTGAACATTATATGGTAAGACATTTGTTAAAGCCGGGTATAACAGGTTGGGCTCAGGTGAATAGTTTTCGCGGAGAAATCAATCATCCTGATCAATTGAAGGATCGGATTTCAAGTGATCTTTGGTATTTGCAAAATTGGAGTTTGATGTTGGATATCAAAATTGTTGCAATGACTTTTTTACGGGTATTCATAGGAGATAAGAATGCGTATTAATGAAAACTGTTGTACACTTTCATTAATGCGCATTCTATATCTATGACTATATTTTCATTACAGTATATGTTTTAGTTGTTAAACCTACTTTTACTTTAATATAATAAGTGCCTCTGTTTAAACTCTGGCCAATATAAAATGTAGAATATATATCTCCGGATGTAGTGTAAACTATTTTTCCACTCAAATCTAAAACACTGATGAATACAGTTTCAGGTTTAGAAAAATTTGAGATTCTTAAAATGAAATAGTTTGTAGTTGGATTGGGATAAATATTCACTCTAAATCTTACATAAGATAATGGTGTTGAATAACTATTAATTGTTATACTTTTTAATACTGTACAGCCTTTTGTATCTTTTGTGGTGATAGTATATGTACCAGCAGGAATATTATAAAATATATTGGAAGACTGAAAGTTTAAATTATTCATGCTATAGGAATATGGAGTTGTGCCACCAGTAGTTGTTACCTGAATTGATGTGGTACCTCCAGTAGTACTAATTGTGCCTGATGTGAGTGAGGATGCGATAGCTGTAGGCTCTGTAATTGATGCTGATACAGTGTCTTTCATTCCTTGTGCATCAGTAATAATGTAAGTATGAGTGCCAGCCTTGACATTGAATGACCCTGTTCCTGTATAGGGCAATACTCCGCCAGATGCTGTAACATTAATAGAAGTAGTACCACCAAAACAATTGATTGTACCCGTAGAAATATCTGCAATTAATGGAGGGATAGTTATTTTCTGTATTTGTGAACTACTTTCAAAAATTCCTGCATCTGGATTGTCGGTAATTGGATTACCAGAAAAATCTTTATCAAATCCAACAGTAGATCCAAAATTGATGGCTATTGATCCTGCGGGTAGCTGTAAGTTCCAATTTGCAACATCACCAGTTGTGTTTGTAAAAATACTTGCGTTATTGCTTAATATTTCAGAACTGTTAAGGGTCATACCTAAGATTCCACTAGACATTCTATAAATATTATTAGTGTGTATCATCTGACCAGTGTTGAATTTACTGCTTGCTACATTAACACCTGAGGAAAGCCAAAAAATATTATTTTTTACTGTAACCATACCTGGTGTGCCTGTTCCTGCCATCCAAAAAAGTACAGATGGTTTTGAGTATTGTTTTATGGTTTCAACAATTGTATTGTTGTAGTATTGGAGGTTTTTTACAGCGACTGTAAACGTAGATCCATTTTGATACACTCCGATAATACCGCAGTTAATGATTTTATTATAAGCGATAACATTGTTTTCGGCCAGGCCATTAGTATTACTTCCTATTTCAATAAATCCATTACAGTTGATCGCAGTATTGTAGATTACTTTGTTGTTGTTCATGTTGGCACCAAAAAACTCCACTGCACCACCATCATATCCATAGTCATAGCTTAATGCCCAGCAATCTTCAAAGCGGTTATTGCTGATGATGTTATTAGAGGTTCCAATTACCATTGGATTGGCACCATAGTCGTCATCTGGGTTTACTGATACTGGTGTATTTCTAACCATACGCATATTGTGCATATAGTTTCCAATGATGTTGGTATAGTTGGAGCCTGCTGTCACTGATATCCCTACGCCAACTCTTGATATATCACAGTTTCTAATTGTGCAATAAGGAGAATTTTCTAAGTTGATTGCATAGCTGATTTTTGCTTGTACAGTATGATCTGTTTCACTGATGGATCGATCAATGATTTTGAATCCATCAATTACAACATACTGTTTACTATAGATATTGATAATACCCGAAACAGCATTATTGAATTCCGGTAGTTCACCTGTGCCATAATTGGTGTAAACTATTGGGGCAGTTGAAGAACCAGATCTGTTGACTGTTAGTCTTCCAGAATAGACCTGTCCCCTTTTAAAAAAAACAGTATCTCCTGGATTCAATAGGGTAGTCCCGCTATTTACTTGTGAGATAGTTTTCCATGGAGAGATAAAACTTCCATTTGCTGTTGCTGAAGTTGAAGAAGGGTCAACATAGTAGTTAGTGGCATAGCTGAAAGTACCTACAACACTAATCAAGATGTTAAGTGCAATTTTTTTGATTGGTAATGATTTCATTTGGAATTGGATTAAAAAATAAAAAAAAATGGATTCAAATCAGTTCATAAAGGCTTATCATTTCATTAAAAATGAGAATTATTATTTATTTGTAATCACACTAAATAAAAATTTAGAATCGAATTAAAAATGATTGTTATCATTAAAATTATATTTATACCCCAATGGGTATATATCTTGAAATTTCATCTGATTTATACCCGATATGATATAATATGAAATTGGAATTGTTTGTAAAATTGAAACGGAAAGAACTAAAACTTTCTCAACCCGAATTGGCAATGCGTGCCCATGTGGGATTGAGGTTTATCCGTGATTTAGAGCAGGGTAAAAAAACATTGCGAATGGATAAAGTAAATCTTGTATTGAATTATTTTGGTTTTGAACTTGGAGCAATTGAAATTGATTCCATTAGTTTAGATACTCTGAAATAAGTGCTATATGCTCAACATTGATAAAGTATTCAAAATATCTTTTATCTATTTCACTTCTTATGCTTTGTATAAGGGGGTCATCTGTTTTGCTTAAATACTTAAATTTTTCATTGATATTGCTGAAAGTATCGCTCCTCACTTTTTTCTGTAAACCAGTGTTTTTGTGTTTTAATCCTAGTACATAATTTACTTCATTGATGTTTGCTCTTTGGTTTTCTTTCATCTTAACAACAAGTAACTTTAAAAGTGCAATCTCGGTATCAGTAAATTGGATACGGAAATTTCTTTCTGGAACTGGGGTATCAAATTTTCTCTTTCGCTTATTTAGAACAAAATATATAATTATTGTTATACTTGCTATAAGCAGAATTGCGATGAGAGGTATTGTATAGTTGTATTGTGGCTCCCAAATACTTAACCCCGTGTCTTTAAATTTTGCGTAATCTATTTGAATTGAATCTGTTTCTCTGGTCAAGTATTTGTAACTATAAATAAATCCATCTTTTTCGTATAAGAAATCTCCAGTCCCTTTTCTGGATAAACTTTGATTAAAAAAATCATAGTTGGAAACCAAGACCCGATTTTTAATGAAATCAATGAGATAAACTTTGTCATAGTAAACAATAAGTAAGCTCTTCTCTAATCTAACGCTTTGATGGCCGTTTGTAATAATTCCAATCAAGTCTTTGTTCGTCTTTCCAAGTTTTTTCCACTGCTTGGTATTGATATCAAGTTCATAACTATAAGGGATTACTTTACCTTTTACATTCTCTGTTCCCTCGATTCCCGCGTTTACAATAGACTGAAGAGGAACATAAAACTTACCAGTAGATGAATTAAACCAGCTGGCTTCAAGGGGATAATATTGTGGGATGATCTCTTCACTGAGTGGGACTATGTCCCATTGCTGGTCTTTTTGGTTGAATAATTTAAGATTCCCGTTTGTTTTCCAAAATCCATAACCACCAAATGAAAATATTTGACCTTTATACGAAAAGTAATTTGCCCCCAAATTGTAGTTGATATTTTCTGTTCGATCTAGCCTTAAAAAAATATAGCTAGAATCATCTTCTCCATTCAGTTTATACATTCTCCCACTCCCAGAAAAACTTAAATAAAGGGTACTGTCGGATTTAATTAATAATAAAGGCTTTTCATAATGAAATTTATCTCTTGGGTGTACCATCTTTTTAGGGAGCCCCATGATATATTGAATTGAACCCTCTCTAGAAATTAGACTTTTAAGGTAATTTGACTTTTCAGCTATTAAAATGCTATCTGAATACTGCGTCCAAGCAAGAATGGAATAGAAAAGACCAAAAAAGACCAAAACCAACCTTTTTTTCATAAAAAATTGATTATCAATTAATTAATTGGTAAGTAACCGATTGGTTTTGGACCAATTATCAAACTAAAAATAGGAAATAACTGATAAGGGCACCTATATCCTAACTCAAATCACATATATATATTTAAATATAATGCAATTTCAATTCACATTCAGCTATTAACGGAAGTTATCGAAATATTTAGCCAAATGGCCCCGTTAATTTATGTAAAGCACCACAAAGCCCATGTACTAAACATGGGCTTTATTATTTGATACATTTCACAAACTTGGGTTTTTCACCTATATCTTTGTTATTCAATTCATATTTATGAGAACGTTTTTTCTTTTCTTATTTGGATCTTTTCTTTTTTTAAGTCTTAATGCTCAGGAGAATTCCAGCTTGCTTCCTACTGATCCTCAGCTTTTGAAAGGAAAGCTTGATAATGGTATTACCTACTATATCCGTGAGAACAAGAAACCTGAGAAGAAAGTAGAGTTGAGATTGGTAATTAAAGTGGGTTCTATAGTTGAGGATGATGATCAGCTTGGTTTGGCTCATATGGCAGAGCATATGGCTTTTAACGGCACTAAAAACTTCAAGAAAAACGATATCGTATCCTACTTGCAAAGCATTGGTGTAGAATTTGGTAATGATCTCAATGCATATACAGGATTTGATGAAACAGTTTATATACTTCCAATACCAACCGATCAGCCTGGGAGCTTAGAAAAAGGATTTCAGATCTTGGAGGATTGGGCTCATCAAGTAACATATTTTGACGAGGATATCAATAGCGAAAGAGGTATCATTCTAGAAGAAAGCCGTTCTGGTAAAAGCGGGGAAGAGAGAATGTTCAAAAAAGTTTACCCTGAACTTTTTAAAGGTTCTAAGTATGCCCAAAGATTACCAATTGGGAATGATAGTTTAATCAAGACCTTCCATCCAGACGCAATCAGAAGATTTTATAAGGATTGGTACAGGGCTGATTTAATGGCAGTTGTTGTGGTGGGCGATATTTCTCAAAAGGAAGCTTTGGCCTACATCAATAAACATTTTGCAAATATCAAGCCTGCTGATATGCCAAGAGAAAGGGTATATGCTGAAGTACCCGCATATAAAGAAAACAAAGCGATGGTAGTTACTGATAAAGAAGCTACCAATATTCAATTCAGCATCAATTTCTCAGCAAAATATGCTCCACCTACTGGAACATTGGCTGAATACAGGAAAAATCTGGTTCGTCAGCTCTATACATCTATGTTTGTGAACAGGTTCAGGGAAGTAACGCAAAAAGAAAATCCTCCTTTTGTTTTTGCCGGAATAGATTTCTCCAGTTATGCCAAATTCCATGAAAATTTCTCTATCAATGGAGCAGTTGGTTCAACTCAAGATGTAATGGTAGGTATCAGTGCTGCTTTGGAAGAGGTAGAAAGAGTAAAGCGCTTTGGTTTTTCAGATGCAGAATTAGAGCGGGCCAAGAAGAACATGTTGAGTGGTTTTGAAAGATCATGGAACAATCGAGATAAAACGGAGTCTGCAGATTTAGTAGATGAATACATTAGAAATTTTACTGATGGTGAACCTGTTCCAGGTATTGATGAAGAATATAACCTTGTGAAAAAGCTTTTGCCTCAAATTTCTACACTTGAAGTAAATGAAGTAACTAACTTTTTTAAAAATGAAACCAACAGATTTTCATACGTAACAGGTCCAGATGCTATTCTTCAATACAAACTTCCTTCCACAGATCAAGTTGTTGCTTTACTCGATGTAAAGACAAACGATAAAAACATAAAACCGTATGAAGAAAAATTGGTTTCAACTGTTCTGCTTACCAATATGCCCAAGTCTGGTAAGGTGACAGCCACAAAAAAGAATGAAGTTTTGGCTACCACAGAACTGGTCCTATCAAATGGAGTGAAAGTAACACTGAAACAGACAGATTTTAAATCCGATCAAATCCTCTTTTCGGCCTTCAGATATGGTGGGTTAACAAACTACGGTTTAGGAGATAAATACAGTGCTGAAAATGCGGCTTCAATGGTAGTTAGTATGGGTGTTGGATCTTTTTCTCCAACTGATTTAAGGAAATCGCTCGCTGGTAAGGTAGTTAACCTTAATCCGTTTATCTCAAATTATACTTCCGGATTTTCTGGAAGCAGCAGTAAGAAAGATATTGAAACTCTTTTCCAGTTATTGAATCTATATGTGATGGAGCCCAGAAAAGATTCAACCTTGTTCAAATCTGTAGTTCAAAGAGGGAAAGCACAGGTTTCCATGTTGGCATCTAATCCTCAAATTGCATTTATTGACACGTTATACAAGGTCATGTACAACAATAATCCATTGGCCCCTACCGCAGTGCCACGATCTGAAAATTTTGATAAAATCAATCTTGATAGATCCATTGCTATCTACAAAGAAAGATTAGGAGATTTGGGAGGCATGCACATAACCCTAGTTGGAAGTATCAATGAAACTGAAATAATTGCATTGCTGGAAAAATATGTGGCGGGATTACCTGCAGCCGGCAAGTCGAAGTATATCGACAATAAAGTGTCTTTATTTAAAGGGGTAAATGAGCTTAGGTTTAAGAAAGGCAAAGAAGACAAGAGTTTAATTTTGGGGGTTACGCATGGAGAAATTGCCTATAATGAAGCAACGGCCTTGATGTTGAATGGCTTAAGTGATGCGCTTAATATCATCATTACTGAAGAAATGCGCGAGAAAATACAGGGAATTTATGGTGGAGGAACATCTGTGGAGTTTAGTAAAATTCCCAAAGGACAATATCAGCTGGTGCTCCAACTTCCATGTGGTCCTGCTAAAGTAGATACACTCATTGCTTCTTATAATCAGGAGTTGAATAAAATCGCCACAAAGGGAATAGATCCATCTTATGTTGAAAAAGTAAAGAAGGCCTGGATAGAGAAATATAAAGTGGATATGAAACGAAATGAATTTTGGCTTTCCGCACTTCAGGCCATTGAAAGAGGTGAAAAAACCAGCGATAGGTTAATCCATGCTGAAAAGTACTATACTGCATTTAATGCAGAAGATCTGAAAAAAGCAGCAATCTTATTGCAAAAGGCAAATGGAAAATTAATGGCTGTGCAAATGCCTGAATGATAGGTCTATGATATTTGATAGGGGATTTGTGGGGAAGGGGCTAAAATATAAAGGGGGAAGCAGTAAACTGCCTCCCCATTGATTAATAACTCACTTTCACTTATACTAAAACAGCCTCATGGTTCTCCATACCAGATATAATGGAATCTATGTTTACATCTAATACGTTTGCCATGTCTTTACATGGCTTCAAATATGTTAAGCGAAAAACGCTTTGTTTACTATTGAATCTTAAACAAAGATGTAAAATTTAACTGTATTTATCAAACTGAATTTATCTATATTTGCATAGATTTTGTCTATATGAATATACAACAGCTGGAATACGTCATTGCTTTAGACACTTTTAGGAATTTTGTAAAAGCAGCAGAAAAGTGCCATGTTACACAGGCAACGTTGAGCATGATGATCAAAAAATTAGAGGAAGAGCTGGGTGCCAGAATATTTGACCGTAGCAAGAAACCATTGATTCCCACAGAGATAGGTAAAAGAGTTGTGGAACAAGCAAGGGTTATCTTACAAGAAGAAAAGAGGATGAGAGAGCTCATCAAAGCTGAAACGGGTATTCTTAGCGGGGAATTAAAACTGGGGATTATACCTACTTTGGCGCCTTATATTTTACCCATTTTCATGAATGGGTTCCTTAAAAAATATCCTCAGGTAAAGCTAAAAATCAGTGAGATCACTACAGATGAGATTGTCCATAAATTAGGGATTAATCAATTGGACGCAGGTTTATTGGCTATTCCGCTGCAAAAAAAAGAGATTACTGAGCATCCGTTGTTTCATGAAGAATTTGTTGTTTATGCTTCTAGTGAACAAAACTTATTGAAGAAAAAGTATGTACTGGCCAACGATATTGACCCTAATCAGTTATGGCTTTTAGAGGAGGGACATTGTATGCGTTCTCAGGTGGTTAACTTGTGTGCTTTAAAAGAGTTGGAAAAAGAACAACATCAATTGGAATTTGCCGCTGGAAGTATAGAAACACTTAAGAAAATCATTGAACTCAATAAGGGAATAACTATTCTGCCTAAGCTTGCCTTAAAGGATATGTCTGAAAAGCAGAAAAACAACATCAGATACTTTAAGTCGCCTGCTCCAGTAAGGGAAATAGGAATTGTAACTTATCGAAATCATGTTAAAGAACCGTTGATTAATGCTTTGAAAAAGGAAATTTTGCAACATATTCCAAAAGAAATGATGATAGACAAAAACAGGAAGCCTGTTAATATTTAACATTCTCTTTTCTACTTCTGTGAAAAACGGCAGTAGTTTTGCGATCGGATGAACCAATTGAATGTTGGTATGTTTTTTAGTAGTCTTCAGTCAATCAGTTCATTTGTTCTGTTGTAGTTCTAAAAATATTTTATGGCCGGTTTTGATGTAAACGTATCTCTCGCGACAGCGATCAGGCGCTTTTTTTCTGTAATTCGAATTGAAAAGAAGGAGGTCTCGGCTATTTATTTTTATGCCATTCTAAGTGGTTTGATTCAACTCTCCCTTCCTTTGGGTATTCAGGCGATCATTAATTTTTCTCAGGTAGCTGCGGGGCGAACCAAGTTGCCAGTATCGATGTGGCTACTCATATTTCTTGTTGTTGGTGGTGTGCTTGTTGTGGGTATTGTTCAGGTAAATCAGATGAAGGTTGTAGAAAGAATACAACAGCGAATTTTTACACGTTACGCTTTTGAATTCACGTATAAGCTTCCTCGTTTAAATATTAAAAAGGTAGACAAATATCATCTTCCTGAATTGGTCAATCGTTTTTTTGATACAATATCATTGCAAAAAGGATTATCCAATCTATTGCTTGATATTCCTTTGGCAGTTATACAAATTGTATTCGGACTGATTTTATTGTCTTTGTATAGTCCGCTTTTTGTATTGCTGGGTATTCTTTTGATTGTTATACTGTACCTGGTTCTACAAATGACAGCTAAGAAAGGGTTAGATGCTTCACTTCGTGAAAGTGATTTTAAATATAGTGCTGCAGCATGGATTGAAGAGCTTGCCCGAACATTTAAGAGCTTTAAAGTATCTGGAAAAGAAAATTTACATCTCCAGAAAACAGATAAACTGGTGGTAGGTTATTTGGAATCCAGAACTGATCATTTTGATGTGTTGAAGTTTCAGTATTGGAGTTTGATTTTATTCAAATTGCTTGTTACTGCAACAATGTTGATAGTGGGGGCAATTTTATTAATTGAGCAACAATTGAATGTGGGACAATTCATTGCTGCTGAAATTGTTATTCTAACAGTTTTGTCTGCTGTTGAAAAACTTATTCTGAGTTTGGATAAAGCATACGATGTATTAACAAGTCTTGAGAAGCTCAGTAAGGTAACTGACCAGGAACTGGAAGAAAATGCTGAATTGAATTATCAAAGAAATGACAATGGCGTTCACATTAAATTGAATCAATTGTCATTTGGATATGATGAATCCAGTAAAATACTGGATAACCTGAACCTGGAAATTAAATCTGGAGATAAAGTCTGTGTAAGAGGTGAAGCAGCTTCTGGTAAATCTGTGTTCATGGAATTGCTTGCAGGAGGTTTAATAGATACTAAAGGATCTCTTCTGGTTGATGGCTTACCTATTGGCAATTATAATCTTGAATCCTACCGAAAGCAAATTGGTGTTTTCTATCATGAGCAAGATATTTTCAAAGGGACTTTATATGAAAATATCACGATGGGAGACAATTCAGTATCTGCTGCTCATTTACTCGAATTGGCAAGAGTAGTTGGTCTTGATACCTATATTGAGTCGTTGCCTAAAGGATTTGATACTGAGTTACGACCAACTGGAAGAGGCATGAGTAGTATCATTGCCAAAAAAATACTTTTGGTTAGGGCATTTGCAACTTCCCCAACCTTGTTGTTGCTGGATGAACCATTTGAGATTGCAGGTGGTGAAAATTGTGAAAAAATCACCGAGTATTTAATCAACTTAAAAAATGTAACTGTCGTTGTGGTGACAGGAGATAATAATTTCGCTTCAAAATGTGATCAGGTAATTACTATGTCGAATGGTAAAATAATTGGTCACAATAGTTAAGTTTAAATTATACAATAGAACTTGTTCGTAACATGAAAAAACTATCTCAAAATATCTATAGCGAAACTGGCTATAATGCTGAATCGACAGAAAAAATTTACATGTCTAATAAGACGAATACAATTCGCAATTGGACGTATGGGATTCTTGCATTTTTTATTGTCTTTCTTTTCTTGCCCTGGACACAAAATATATCAGCGACTGGAAATGTAACAACCCTTTACCAGGAACAAAGGCCTCAACAAATGAACTCCATCATAGCGGGTCGTATTGTTAAATGGTTTGTTCGTGAAGGTGATTTTGTGAAGAAAGGTGATACCATAGTTCAGTTATTAGATGTGAAAGATGACTTTCTTGATCCTAGACTTGTTGAAAGAACAGAAGAGCAGTTGGTTGCTAAGCAACAAAAAAATGATTTTTACAGGGAAAAAATTTCTGCCACCCAAAATCAGGTTATTGCACTTGAGGGCATGCGAGAATTTAAACTTAGCGCCCTTGAAAACAAAATGGATCAGTTGAGGAGAAAGGTGATCAGTGATAGTGCAGAATTAGCGGCTGCGCAAATTGATTATGGAATAGCCGACCAACAATTGGTTCGTGCTAGAAAAATGTTTAGTGATGGTATCATAGCATTGACTGAATTAGAAAGAAGAACAGCGTTATTTAATAAATCGCTTGCTCTCTTAACGGAAAAACAACAGAAGTTTCAAAATACCAAACAGGATATTGTTATTTGTCGCATGGACATGAATGTTGTGCAACAAGAAGCAGCAGATAAAATTTTCAAAGCCAGAAGTGAAATTGCAGCATCACAGACGGAGATTGCCGCTACTGATGTTGAAGTATCCAAAAACCAAAACCAGCTTGCCAACTTTGTTATTCGTGGAAGTCAGCGCTGGCTCATCGCTCCACAAAGTGGTCAGATTACCAAAGCGCGAAAAGCAGGTATTAATGAAACTGTTAAAGAAGGAGATATGATTGTGGAGATTGTTCCTGATAAAGTAGATCATGCAGCTGAAATATTTGTAAAACCAATGGATTTGGTTCTGCTGAATATTGGTCAGGAAGTACGACTTATTTTTGATGGTTATCCAGCTATCGTTTTCTCAGGTTGGCCTTCTGCCAGTTATGGAACTTTTGCCGGTAAAATCATTGCAGTAGAAACCAACCGAAGTGAAAATGGAAAGTTCCGGGCTTTGGTTGTTCCTGTTGAAAAAGATAAGCCATGGCCAAAAGATATAAAACTTGGTGCAGGTGCACAGGGTTTTGCTTTGCTGAAAGATGTGCGTATTTGGTTTGAATTGTGGCGTCAAATCAATGGCTTCCCTCCTGAATATTATATTCCTACGCCAACAGAGAAAAAGACTAACTGATGGGTCGTAAAATAGTACAGCATACTTTATTGTTTCTATTCACTGGCCTTGGGTGCTTTTGTGCAAATGCTCAGGAACAAGTTTTATCACTTGAGAATACCTTAGATATTATAAGGCAGTATCATCCAGTGGCTAAACAATCAGTGCTTTTGGTTGATATGGCAGAAGCTAATCTTCAGGCTTCCAGAGGCGCTTTTGATCCCTCATTTTATACTAGAAATGAGCGTAAAACCTTTGATGGGAAAACTTATTATAATTATTCCAATCCTGAAATAAAAATTCCAACCTGGTTCGGAATCAATGTAAAAGCTGGATTGGAAAATAACCAGGGTGATAAAATTAACCCTGAGATAACACCCAATCGATCTACTTATGTTGGTATTTCATTTCCTGTCTTAAAAGGGTTGTTATTGGATCAACGCAGAGCTGTATTGCAGCAATCTAAGCTGATGGTTCAGAAAAGTAGGCAAGAGCAGCTATTGATGATCAATGATCTCTTGTTTGAAGCAGCCGATGTTTACTGGAAATGGGTCTCTGCTTATCAAGTCTATAATGTGCTAACCAGTGCAGTTTCTTTCAATGAAAAACGATTTGAGTTTGTCAAACTTGCTTATCAGTCGGGTGACCGTGCAGCGATTGATACTACGGAAGCCTTATCTCAACTGCAGGCTATTCAAACTATTCAATCACAGGCCTGGGCTGAATTGCAAAAACAACGCTTGCAGCTAAGTAACTTTATGTGGAATGAAGCTGGAGAGCCATATGAGTTAATGCCAGAAGTATCTCCTGAGCCATCATGGAATATGGTTCAAATCAGTGCATATCCAATGCCAGACTTAGATCAATCGATTTCAGTGGCCTCCACTCTACATCCTAAATTAGTTGGATTAGGGTTCAAACAAAGAGTATTGGAAGTTGATAAGCGTTTGAAATTTCAAGGGTTACTTCCAACATTAGATCTAAAGTATAATTTTTTAAATGAAGGTTATACCACTTCAAAGCTGTTTACGCAGCCATTGTTGGAAAACAATTATAGGTTTGGAATTCAATTTGGTCTCCCACTTTTTCAGCGAGAAGCCAGGGGTGAGTACCGCGCTGCAAAAATCAAAATAGCCGACCTTGATTACACACAACAACAAACCCAATTACAGATTGTGAATAAGGTGAAAGCGACTTACAATGAATTATTGGCAACACAATCTCAGGTGCTCTTATATCAAAGTAATGTACAGAACCTGCAAAAATTATTAAAAGCAGAAGAGACTAAATTTGAGATTGGTGAAAGCAGTATGTTCCTGGTCAATACCCGAGAAACCAAATTACTTGAGTCTCAACAAAAACTGGCAGAATTGAAAGCGAAATTTTTCACCAAGATACTCGCTATTCAATGGGCTACGGGGCAAGTACGTTAAACACTGCTGTGTTTTACATTCGAATTCAATTGTTTCTTTTCTTCCTGATCAGCGGATGAAATATTGCCACAATCAATAAGCTGATATAGATTAACCCTCCTGCAAGGATTGCAGTTTTTCCAAGCACCGAATTTGATGTTTCAAAAAACAGCGAAGCTTGTTCATATACCATTCTGATGTTGAGATAAACTAGTATTGTGGTGATCATAGCTGCTAAAACGATAACAAAAGGCTTGATGGCAAATGCGCCCATGCTTTTCTTGTCGCTTGTAAAATGAATAAGAGGAATAATTGCAAATCCCAATTGTAGCGAAAGTATAACCTGACTCAAAATCAGAAGATCATCGATGTTGTTTTCACCGTTGATCAGGATTACAGCAACTGCAGGAATAACAGCAATTAGTCGTGTGATCAATCTTCTTAACCAAGGTGTAATATGCAGTTGTAAATAACCTTCCATTACAATTTGACCTGCAAGCGTACCTGTAATGGTTGAACTTTGTCCAGCTGCAATCAATGCAATTGCAAAAAGTGTAGGTGCCAGATTTGTTCCTAACATTGGCGATAACAATTCATGTGCCTGTTTGATTTCTGCAACATCTGTCCTTCCGCTTTTGTAAAAAACAGTAGCTGCCAGTATTAGAATAAATGCATTTACAAAAAATGCCAAGTTAAGTGCAACAGCACTATCTATAAAATTGTATTTCAATACTTTTCTGATTCCTTTCTCATCACGAGTAATCTTTCTGGTTTGTACCAATGCAGAATGCAGATACAAGTTATGTGGCATCACTGTTGCGCCAATGATACCAATAGCAATATAAAGCGCCTCTTCATTTTGCAGACTGGGAATAAACCCCTGGGCTACTTCACCCAAATTGGGCTTGGCAATAAACATTTCTGTCAGAAAACTTAAGCCAATTATGCCTACCAGCGCAATAATGAATGCTTCCATTTTTCTGATTCCCCATCTTTGCAACAGTAAGAAAAGAAAAGTATCTGCTACTGTAAAGAGTACACCCCAGATCAGTGGCAGTCCAGTTAATAATTGTATCCCAATGGCCATTCCTATGATCTCCGCTAAATCAGTAGCAGCAATGGCCACTTCGGCCAGAAGATAAAATATAAAATTGATTCCCTTTGGGTAGGTCAGTCTGTTCGCTTGGGCTAAATCCATTTGTCGGACAATTCCCAGTCGAGCCGACAAGCTTTGTAGCAGTAAAGCCATGAGGTTACTCATCAAGAGTACCCAGATCAATTGGTAGCCAAACTTGCTACCACCGGCAATATCTGTCGCCCAGTTTCCTGGGTCCATGTAGCCAACACTTACCATATACGCTGGTCCAAAAAAGGCCAGCGCCTTCCTCCATCCTTTTTTGGATAGAGTAGTGTCAACCGATTGGTGCACTTCGCTTAGTGAAACACGATCATCTCTTTTTAGCATCATAACTGATGAATATGTTTTTGGCTAACTGCTGACTAATATTGACTTTATGTTTACCATCAATCAAAATCTCTATTGAATCATCAAATTCAAACTTGTGTTCGACCATTATTTGTGAACCAAGTTTAATTTGCTGGTGACTGATCAGCTCCATTATTTTTTTAGAAGCACTGGCAATCCTGCAAACCCTGCCTTTTGTTTTAACCTTCATAACAGACAGTAAAACATGCTCTTCAGTAGCAATTTTGCCATTCAGGTCAGGTATGGGGTCTCCATGTGGATCAAATTTAGGCGAGCCTAAATAAGCGTCCAGTTTGTCGATTAGTTTTTTACTGCTTACATGCTCTAATACTTCAGCCAATTCATGAATTTCATGTAGGTTGAACTGTAGCTTTTCTGCTAAAAAATATTCCCAGATGCGATGTCTTCTGATGATGCCCAAGGCAATTTTGTTCCCTTCAGCCGTAAGTTTGAAGCCATAATAGGGTTGATAATCAAGGAGTTTCTTGTTCTTCAGCTTTTTAAGCATATCAGTAATGGAAGCCGGCTTGGTCTTCAAAGCCTGTGCAAGTTGAACTGTATTTACCCTCTCCACCTCCTCTTGCAAGTGGAAAATGGCTTTTATATAATTCTCCTCAGAGACTGAATATTTATTAGTGTCTAACATATAATTTAGACAAAACTAAATTTAATATTATAATTTTCAAATGTTTAAACGTAAAAACTACCAAATAAAGCAGGAGGCAAAATCGAATTTTGAGTACTTTAGTTTTAAATCGTTGTAAATGCGCACCTTATCTATCGCCCTGTTGATCTTTTTATTTTCATGTCAGGATAAACCAAAAGAACACAGCTATATTGACAGCAACTGGGTTGATTTGTCCTATACATATGATAGCGCTACTCTGTATTGGCCAAATAATATTATAGGATTCGAGCATAAAACAGAAGCTAAGGGGATTACACCTGGGGGTTATTTTTATTCTTCTTATTCAATAATTACACCTGAACATGGAGGTACTCATTTAGATGCACCAATACATTTTGCAGAAAGAGGTCTAACGCTGGATGAGTTGCCATTGGAAAACCTGACTGGCAATGCAGTAGTGATTGATGTTTCAGTAAATGCATTGAAAAACAGAGATTATCAAATAACCATTGCTGACGTTGAAGCATGGGAACTGGAACATGGTGAATTGAAGCCGAATACAATTATTCTTTTTAAAACAGGGTATGGACAGTTTTATCCTGATCGGGAGAAATATTTTGGGACACCCAAAAAAGGAGTGGATGCAATTCCTGAACTTCATTTTCCTGGTATTCATCCAGAAACGACTGCTTGGTTGGTTGAAAAAAGAAATGTGAAAGCGCTTGGAATTGACACGCCAAGTATTGATTATGGTCAGTCGAAAGACTTTAAAACGCACCAAATTCTTTTGGGAGCAAACAGACCTGGTTTTGAAAATGTAGCCGCATTGGATAAATTACCACCAACTGGTTTATATGTAGTTGCACTCCCGATGAAAATAGGAAAGGGAAGTGGTGGTCCATTGCGTATCATCGCGCAAGTTCCTATTGATTAGAGATTTAGCCAGTATGTTGCTTTAAGTACCAATGCACTTCCTCTTGAGCGATAGGTGTCTGCATAATAATTGTCTGTGTATACAATAAACAAATCAGATGCCGGAGCAAATCTCCATTGAAATCTGATGTTGGCATTGATGTTGTTGATCTGGTTGTTGTACTGTACCAGTGCTGATAAAAACAATGATCGCGTAAAGGTCAGATCAACTTTGGGCCCCACTAAAATCAAATCCACACTTTTGTAAGGAGATGGAAATTTCAACTTGTTGTAAGAGATAACAGTTGAGATACTTCCATATGGTTGTATTCTGTAGCTGATATCAGCATCTAAATTGATTCTTGTCCCATTGAAGTATTGGCCAGATCTGGTTTGAAATCTTCCAAACAGCTTTTTTCTTTGATCTGTAACCAAGCTGATGTTCATTGAGTAATATACAAAGGCTTCATTTGCTTTTAATTTCTTTCCACCTGTATTGGTTGGATCAAAGTCATCTGTAAGCTTGGTAAAATCTCTCCTGAACCTGAATGTCAACTGAGTAAAATTTTTATATAAAATATTGTACATCAGGTTGAGGTCATAGTCTGTCATTCCTCTTTCAGGAAAATAGGTAAAATCATAGTCAACCATTGGGCCATGCCTGTTGATTTTTCCACTTGTTGGATAATATTTCAATTGTGCATCACCAGCTAACCTCGTAAATCCTGCTCTTCTTAAATAGCCTACCTCTGGGTTAAAATCTTCTCCGATGTATTGAAGTCGCTGTCTGGTCTCAAAAGTTCTTGTGTTGTAAATGATATTTGTTCCAAAAGATGCATTATCTCTTTTCTTTATGGGGTCGAAAGATTGCATGTAAAATACTTTTCCATTTACAGCATTATTTTTTGAAGCAATGTTGTATTCAATTCCTCCTACCCTGTTATAGTCATTTGAACCAACAACATCTTTATTGGTAAAAATTACTCCTAAACTTGAGCGGTGAAATAATTTTTGTTGAAGCGCAATGACAGAAAAATTATTTGCAGGTTGATTAATTGAGTCAATAGCGGCTGATCTCATTTGTAAAACGCCAATTCTTAAGTCATCATGTACCTTGCCACTTAATCTTAAACCTGCATCTATTTTATTTTGAATATTCTGACCTGTATTGGGGTCTCTTGTTACTCCAATTCTTCTTGAGAAAAAAGGTCTAGCTCCTTCTGTACCAAAATTGGCAAATAGATCCCCGTTCTCAAGAAAAAACTGACGTTTTTCTGGGAATAAAATTTCAAATCGATCAAGATTGGTTACCTGGTTGTCTACTTCTACTTGAGAAAAATCCGGATTGAATGTAAGGTCTACGTTTAAAGAAGAACCAATTCCAATTTTAGCATCTCCACCAAATCCAAGATTTGATTTTGAGTTGAATTTATTTGAGTTTGGTGCAATTGGAGTTCTGGTAAGTCCCGGAGAGATGAATGGAATGAGTGAAATATTTGGACCTTTTCTCTGTATTGGTGTTTCAAATTCAAGAGGTTTGGAAAAGGCAAGTGAAATCATGGCGTACTGGTTAGGAATTCTAGCCCAACCAGATCGCTCGCCATTATGAGAGTCTAGTCTGTAGAAATTGATGAGCCATTGCTTTGCACCATTTCTAAACCTTAAGGTCACCAAGGGGATAGCCATCTCCATGGTCCAGTAATCTTCATGGATTTTTGCTTCGCTGTACCATTTGTTGTCCCACGACAAACTAAGGTCTTCACTTACAACTCCGCCATTTACTACCAATCCCTCTCTTTGTACACCAAAAGGATTTATACCAAAGGAGAAAGAGTTCAAGCGATCCATAAATGGATCAATACTGATGACAATTGCATCATTGGCTTCACCTCTGAAATCTCTTTTTAAAGATGGTGTTACATATTTCTGGTGTTTTTCAGAATTATAAAATGTGCCAGCGAAATAAATAAACTTGTCATCATAAGTTACCATGACTTCAGATCTTGCCGCAGATAGCATGGTATCATTAGGAAAATTCTGAACAAAATGAGTTGCTTTTTGTGCATGTTGCCAGATATCTTCTGAAAGCACTCCATCAATTTTGATGTGACCAGTATTTTTTTTTGCAAAATAAGCAGTATCCAGTTTGCCTTCCATTGTACTCAAAGGTTGTTCTTGAGCAAATGAGCTATGTATACATAAAAAAGTGAGAATCAATAAAGTGAGCCTGATCATGGGTCTTTCAAATTTAAGGATTCACTGCTTATTAATTACTAAAGAGTTTAATTTGATATATTCATGGTGACAGAAATCACCTTTTTAATTTCTATTAGAGTATATTTTTGTCTAAACCTTTTCTCTATTAAATGAAAAAATACACTTTACATATTATTGGAGTTATTATTGGAGGCTTTGTCGGTTTTCTATATTGGAAGTTTATTGGATGTAATTCTGGTACTTGTACAATCACATCTAGTCCGCTCAATAGCACTCTCTATTTTGCAATGATGGGAGCACTGGTATTCAGCATGTTTAAAAAAGAAGAAAAACATGGAGGCTAATTCAACCTTTGGAGATATCATTAAAGGAAATAAACCAGTATTGGTCGATTTTTTTGCAGAGTGGTGCGGCCCTTGCAAAATGATGGCTCCTATTTTAAAAGAAGTAAAAGACATGGTTGGCGAGTCGGCAACCATCATTAAAATAGATGTTGATAAAAATCCATCGATTGCGCAACATTTTCAAGTTCAAGGCGTACCAACTTTGATAATTTTTCAAAACGGATTGGTCAAATGGCGCCAGTCGGGAGTAGTACCTGCTAAACAACTGAAAGTTCAACTTGATAAATTAAGTTTGAACTAATCGTAAATTCTAAAATTTAGTTTTCAAAAAATTTATACATTGGGCTTTATAAGCCCTTTTTTATTTTATAAAAAGTCGTTGTATGAAACATCTGTTATTAATATTTTCATTTGTTGCTTTTGAAGTTGCTGGATTAAATGCGCAAGGACTTTCTAAAGTCGAAAAGAAAATTGTTGATCATGTTCAGAGCAATAATCAGTCGGCTATTGAATTGCTGAAAGAGTCTGCAAATATCAACAGTGGTAGTTTGAACATCGAAGGGGTTAAAAAAGTTGGAGCAGTGTATGCAAGAGAACTTGAGAAAGCTGGTTTTACTTGTACATGGATCAATATGCCAGATTCAATCAAACGTGCTGGTCACCTGGTAGCAGAAAGGAAAGGTAAAAGAGGGAAGAAGCTTTTTCTGATTGGGCATTTGGATACGGTGTTTGAGCCTGATATGCCTTTTACTGCATTTACGATGATCAATGATTCAACAGCAACGGGACAAGGAGTGAATGACATGAAAGGAGGCGATGTAATCATGATCAAAGCTTTACAAGCTTTACACGCACAAGGATTGTTAGATGATGTTACTATAACTGCTTATTTTACTGGGGATGAAGAAAGAGGCGGAGAGCCTTTGTCGGTCAGCCGCGGTGATTTTATTGCTCGTGCAAAACAAGCAGATATTGCCATTGGATTTGAAGGAGCTACTGGATTAAATACTATCGCAACAGCCCGCAGGGGCTCGAGCGACTGGAAGCTGGAGGTCACCGCAAAAACAGGTCACTCTTCAGGCATCTTTACAGATCGTGCAGGTTACGGCGCCATCTATGAAGCAGCAAGAATCATCAATGAGTTTAGAACAACTTTAAGTTCAGAGCAGTACCTCACTTTTAATCCAGGATTAATCATTGGAGGTTCTGAAATGAGTTATGATCCAAGCAAGGCAAGTGGATCTGCTATCGGAAAGGACAATATCATATCCCCTTCAGTTGTTGTTTCTGGTGATTTACGTTTTCTTACAGAACAACAAAAAGAAAATGCAAGAGTTGTCATGCGTGAAATTGTTGGTAAAAGTTTACCTGGAACAAGCGCTACCATCAAATTCGAAGATGGTATTCCATCCATGGCGCCAACTCCTGGCAATGAAGCAATTCTTAAAGTAATTGATGCTGTTTCTCAAGATCTTGGACAAGGCGCTACTGTTGCTGGCAATCCGGGATCAAGAGGTGCAGGTGATATCTCCTATGTTGCCGCCTATCTTGATTGTGTTGATGGATTAGGCGCTACAGGCTCTGGTGCACATGCACCAGGTGAAACCATCAAGTTGAATGATATGCCGTTTCTTACAAAAAGAGCAGCCTTGTTGATATACAGACTAACTAGATGACAAAGTTGATAAATCAATAACAAAACGATATTTGATGTCTCCTTTGATCATGCGTTCGTATGCCTCATTGATGTAGGACATTGAAATAGTTTCAATCTCTGCATAGATTTTCTTCTTATGGCAGAAGTCAAGCATTTCCTGCGTTTCATCAATGCCGCCAATCATTGATCCGATGATACTTCTTCTGTTTTTAATCAATGCAAATGGATGAACTTTTGGCTGGTGTTGGGGTAGGCCCACGACCAATAATTTTCCATTGAGTGCCAGCAAGTTCAAATATCCTGTATAATCGTGATCTGCTGATATGGCATCCAATACAATATCAAATTTGGAATCGTATGGTTTTAAAGCATCTGCTGTATTGGCCAACACAAAATGGTGCGCGCCTAATTTTTGTGCATCTGTTTGTTTAGATGCAGATGTTGAAATCACCGTTACTTCTGCGCCAAAAGCGACAGCAAACTTAACAGCCATATGTCCTAAACCACCCAAACCGACAACCGCCACTTTCATTCCCTCTTTTACTTGGGCAAATTTTAAAGGTGAGTAAGTTGTAATTCCTGCACACAATAGTGGGGCAACACCAGCAAGATTTTCTGTCTCCTTGATGTTCAATACATAGTTTTCATCTGTTATGATTTCTTTTGAATAGCCTCCATAAGTAATCATACCTGAACCATCTCTCTCTAATGCATTGTATGTTCCTGTAATGCCTTCTGCACAATATTGTTCGTGGCGATCTATACAGCTTTTGCATTTTCTACAGCTGTCAACCATTACACCAACGCCTACGGTTTGTCCCACTTTAAATTTGGAAACCTCAGTACCTATGGCTTTAACCGTGCCAATAATTTCATGACCTGGAACTACGGGATATTTTGTGTTTCCGCTCCATTCGTTTCTTACCGTATGTATGTCTGAGTGACAAACACCACAATACAAGATCTCCACATGAACATCATGTGCTTTCAGATCTCTTCGCTGAATAGTTAGTTGTTGTAGAGGCGCCTTGCTGTCGACTGCTCCGTATGC
>CAZVYI010000010.1:0-2513 GCA_964631755.1 uncultured Sphingobacterium sp.
TCCTTACTCCATGCATCCTTTAACGTAACCGTCCTGTTGAACACCAATTTCCCTTCGCTGGCATATTTGCTGTCCAGTGTAAAGTATCCTTTTCTGATAAACTGAAACTGTTCTCCTGGCTTAGCCTCCGCTAAACTTTGTTCAATTTTTGCACCTTGGATGATCTCTAAGCTATTGGGATTTAAGTAGCTTTTGAAGTCGCCTTCCTCGTTGGAAGGGTTCTCTACCTGAAAAAGTCTATCATAAAGTCTTACTTCAGTTTCAAGTGATTTATCAATTGATATCCAATGTATTGTACCTTTTACATTTATACCAGAAGTATCGCTACCGCTTTTACTTTCTGGGATGTATTCACAATGGACTTCTGTTACTTTCCCTTCTTCATTTTTTACAAATCCGGTGCAGGTAACGATGTAAGCACTCTTCAATCTCACCTTCATTCCTGGAGCCAGACGGAACCATTTTTTGGCAGGTTCCTCCATAAAGTCTTCCGCTTCTATCCATAACTCGCGACCAAAATGGAGGTCGCGATACCCGCCATTATCCTCTAATTCTGGATTGTTTTCCCCATGTAAAACCTCTGTTTGTCCCTCTGGATAATTGGTGATGATCAGTTTGATAGGATCCAAAACAACCATTCTTCTCAGTGCGGTTTTATTGAGGTCTTCACGCACACAGAATTCCAGCAGGCCAACGTCAATGATATTCTCTCTTCTTTGAACCCCAATTCTCTCACAAAAATTACGCACAGAAGCAGGGGTGTATCCTCTTCTTCTTAGACCAGATATGGTAGGCATTCTTGGGTCATCCCAGCCGTCAACCAATTTCTCCTGTACCAGTTGCAAGAGTTTTCGTTTACTCATAACGGTATAGGTCAGGTTCAACCGGGCGAATTCAAATTGTCTGGAAGGAAAAATGCCCAATTGCTCAATGTACCAGTTGTAAAGTGGTCGGTGGACTTCAAATTCAAGTGTACAAACGGAGTGGCTTATATTTTCTATGGAATCAGACTGACCATGGGCAAAATCATACATTGGATAGATGCACCATTTGTCTCCTGTGCGGTGGTGACTGGTTTTCTTGATGCGGTACATGATAGGGTCACGCATGTGCATGTTGGGAGAGGCCAGGTCAATTTTTGCACGCAGGACCTTTTCTCCGTCCTGGTACTTTCCATTTTTCATCTCTTCAAATAACTGAAGATTTTCTTCGATGGATCTGTTTCGGTGCGGACTGGCTTTCCCAGGTTCGGTCGGTGTACCTTTTGTTGCCGCAATTTCTTCTGCCGTCAGATCATCAACATAAGCAAATCCCTTTTTGATTAACTCAACAGCAAAAGCATAGAGTTGATCAAAATAATCTGAAGCATAGTGTTCCTCTTCCCAATCAAATCCCAACCACCTGACATCTTCTTTGATCGAATCAACATATTCTGTGTCTTCTGTGACTGGATTGGTATCGTCAAACCTGAGGTTTGTTTTTCCTTTGTAGCGGTCAGCCAACCCAAAGTTCAGGCATATGCTTTTAGCATGACCAATGTGTAAATAACCATTGGGTTCTGGTGGGAAGCGGGTATGTATATTGACTGATTTGCCAGAGGCTAAATCGGCTTCTACTATTTCTTCTAAAAAATTAAGGGACCTTTCTTCGCTCATTGCAGATTAAATTGACTGCAAAATTACGAAAAAAGAGCCTTACAGCATGATTTAGAACGTGTCCAATACAACAAGACTGTTTTCAATAATTGATAAAGCTTCCTGCATTTGTGTTTTGTTGATTACCAATGGAGGTGCAAATCTAATTTTATCACCATGAGTTGGTTTTGCAAGGAGTCCATTCTCCTTGAAACGCTCACATAATTTCCAGGCTGCATCTTTATTGGGATGGTCGACTACAATCGCATTCATCAATCCTTTACCTCTCACCGTTTTGATGTACGATGAGTTGATTTGACGAATGCCTTCCCTGAACAGAATGCCCATTTCTTCTGCATTTTCTGCCATCTTTTCGTCAATCAAAACTTGTAAAGATTCAGTCGCAACAACACTGGCCAATGGATTTCCACCAAAAGTAGAGCCATGCTCTCCAGGCTTGATGGTGAGCATGATTTCATCATTTGCCAAAATTGCACTTATGGGAATTGTGCCACCACTCAACGCTTTACCTAAAATGAGTATTTCTGGTTTTACGTTTTCATGATCACAGCAAAGCATTTTACCTGTTCTGCATAATCCTGTTTGAATCTCATCTGCAATCATCAGCACATTAGCAGCAGCGCATAGTTGTCTAACTGATGTTAAATATCCAGGATCAGGTACTAAAATTCCTGCTTCACCTTGTATCGGCTCAAATAAAAAGGCTGCAACATGCTCATCCTTTAATTTCTCTGCCAAGGCATTTGTGTCATTGTAAGGAATTACTTCAAAACCTGGCATAAAGGGACCGAACTGAGTAAATGAAGAAGGATCAGTGCTAAATGAAATAATGGTACTGGTTCGACCATGAAAATTTTC
>CAZVYI010000010.1:2613-27302 GCA_964631755.1 uncultured Sphingobacterium sp.
ACATCCCACATTTCACAGCCAAATGCTTTTTCGATTACTGCTGGAATGGGATGATAATTGTGCGCGCCGTATATGGATTCTAGTTCTATATAATAGGATGAGTTGTGCATGGGAATATAATTTAGGGGATAGGGAGAAGGGGGTAGGGAACAGGAAATAGGGAATAGGGAAAAGAGAATAGGGAACAGGGCGTGTGACCTAATGATTGAGTAAATCCAGGTTTTGTGAGAGAAAGGCAAATTGATGTTGACGGATAGTCATGTATCAAAAATAAGGAAATAAAACGATGTGTTTGATATGCTCTGAAATTAAACTTGGAAAATGGTGATCAGCAAATTAAAACCTGATAAGCTGAATGAAATAAACCATTTGTATCTGGTGTTGTATCGAAAATACCATAAATGGTTGAGCCTGTACCAGTCATTGAAGCATAGAGAGCCCCAGATGCATAGAGTTGTTCTTTGATAGATTTTAATTCAGGGTAGGCGCTGAAAACTGTTTGTTCAAAATCATTGACCAAGTTCTCTTTCCAGGTTTCAATGGGTTGAGCAGTGATTTCATTACAAGGCTGAATATCGGTATTAATAGGACAGTCCTTAAACGCAAGAGCAGTGCTGATATGAATTCCAGGGAGCACCAAAACTATTTTATTTTTTGATAAATCAACAGATGTGGTCTGCATAATTTCACCTCTTCCGGTTGCATGCACAGGGGTGTTCTTAATGAAAAAAGGGCAATCACTGCCCAACTGAAGCGCTAATGAAATCAATTCTGTTTCTGTTAGATTCAAATTGTATTTTTCATTGAGTAAACTTAAAACGAACGCTCCATCAGAGGATCCACCTCCTAGTCCAGCTCCCATCGGAATATTTTTATGCAAGTGCATCTGGACAGCTGGAAGATCTGGAAATCTTGCTTTTAAAAGTGAATAAGCCTTGATACAAAGATTTGTCGATGTTTCACCTGGAATAGGAATACCACTGGAAGAAAATGAAACCCCTGTTGCAGTTGAGATAGGGTTGGTGATTACTTCTAATGCATCTTGTAAATGAATTGGAAAGAAAACTGTATCGAGGTTATGATAACCATCACTTCTTTTGGCAGTGATTCTTAATCCTAAATTAATTTTTGCATTAGGGAAGACAATCATCTAAGCTTTATTTTTTCCTGGAATTGATTTCATCCCGGATGGCGATGGCTTTGATATAGTCTTCATTTTCCAGTACTTCGTTGAGTAATCTTTCAAGTTCTTCTAGATCAAGCTTTTTCAAATCATCATGATCAGTACTAACTGTTGTTGAATGTTTTTCTTCGCCGATTATTTTTTCAGGGTTATCTACACCTGCTATGTCAAAGATGTTTTCGTAAATGTAAATGGGACATCCAAAACGGACGGCCAAGGCAAGTGCATCAGATGTTCTGGAATCTATCTCAACAGTATCTGCTTCATTACTGCAAAGTAATTTGGAATAGAAAATGCCTTCCTGTAAATCAGAAATAACTACTTCATGCAACTCTACATTAAACGCAAGCATAAAGTTTTTCATTAAATCATGTGTAAGTGGTCTGGTCGGTTTCATTTTTTCGAGTGCAACAGCTATGGCTTGTGCTTCGAATCCTCCAATCACAATGGGTAAACGCCTTAAACCATTTACTTCACCCAACACAACAGCATATGAGTTAGATTGGGTAATAGAATGGGAGAGTGCAACTATTTCGAGTTCGATCTTCTTCATATTCAAGGCTAAATTACGGCAAAATTATCCCAAGTCCTTCACCGCCTGAATGATCTTTGGCATTACTTCAAAAGCATCTCCAACAATTCCATAATCAGCAGCCTTAAAGAAAGGCGCTTCTGGGTCTTTATTGATGACAACTATAGTCTTACTTCTGTTGACACCTGCAAGGTGTTGAATGGCTCCAGATATGCCAACAGCAAAATAAAGATTTGGCGAAATGGCTAGTCCAGTTTGACCCACATGCTCATGATGTGGTCGCCAATGTGCATCAGCAACAGCCCTGCTACAAGCTGTGGCAGAACCTGTTAGTTTTGCCAATTCTTCAATCATTCCCCAATGTTCAGGACCTTTTAATCCTCTTCCACCGCTGATCACACGCTCTGCTTCAGCCAATGGAATGTCGCCTGCAGTTTTATTTACTTCCTTTACTGTAAGCGATGTAGCAGGAAGTGTAATATTCAGACTATTCAGTTCGGCCGTACCACCTGTTTCCTTAATTTCATAAGCATTAGCGTTCAATGTGATTACTTTTTTGGTGGTCAGCACTTTAATTTCTGTTACGGCTTTACCTGAAAAAACGTTTTTCTTGACTGTAAACCCATTACTCAGATCAGGTAATGCAACAGCTCCTGAAATCATTCCTGCTTTTATTTTTACAGCAACGCGGGGAGCTATCCCTTTAGCCGAAAGTGTATTGCTGAAAACTACAATATCTATATTTTGATCATTGGCAACTTGTGTAATTAAAGCCGACATGAATTTGGTATCTGATAAATGTGCGTTATCAGTCGAGACATGAAAAACCTTTTTTACACCATACTTTCCTAAATCAGCTAATGCAGCTGCAGTCTGGCCTACGACTAACGCAAAAGCATCAGAGCCTGATTGCGCTGCAATTGCAACACCATATGAAATGGCTTCCAATGAATTTTTCTTGAATTTTCCGTCCTGGTGTTCTGTATAAATGAGTATAGACATATACTTGTTTTTATTAGATAACTTTTGCTTCTTCTCTCAATAGTTTTACCAGCAATTCTGGGTTGTCTGCCGGAATCAGTTTTACACCAGCCTTTGGAGGGGGTAATAAGAAGCTGATTGTCTCTGTATAAGATTCAGCCTGAACTGGCTCAACTACTTTCAATGGCTTGGTTCTGGCCGCCATGATACCACGCATGTTTGGTATCCTTGCTTCAGCCATACCTTTCTGGCATGATAAAGTTAGTGGGAGGGTAGTTTCAGCAACTTCTTCCCCTCCTTCAATCTCTCTTGCAACAATTGCTTTACCGTTCTCAATTTCTAACTTAGTCGCAAGACTGATGTAATTCGAGTCTGTCAGTTCTGCAACCATTGCTCCAATGGAAGAACCATTGTGGTCGATTGTTTCTTTACCTGTCATGATCAGATCATATCCTCCATCTTTTGCAACATGGGCAATCTGACTAGCAATAAAGAAAGGGTCCTCTTGATCTGAATTTACCCTAATGGCTTCGTCTCCACCCAAGGCCAAGGCTTTTCTTATTATTGGCTCAGTGTCTGCATTGCCAACATTGATGAGGTGGATGGTAACCGAAGAATCTTTTTCTTTTAATTCAATTGCCCTCACCAAAGCGTACCATTCATCATATGGATTGATGATCCATTGTACGCCATCAGTAGCAAATTTCGTGTTGTTATCAGTGAAGGCTATTTTTGCAGTAGTATCGGGTGTCCTGCTGATGCAAACAAGTATCTTCATGGTATCTGGTTTTATATAAAAAAGGTTGTCACAACAACCATTTCTGGTACAAATATAACCCTAGATGGGGAAATATTAAGTGTTGGTTTAAATTTTCCGAGTGGAAAGAATTGAAAAATTAAAATCGTTTATAGCCTCTGATCCTGCTGATGTATTCAGTAGGCATGCATTGGCCATGGAAATGGTCAAAATCGGGGATTTTGAATCAGCAATAGTTCAATTTGAAAAGATATTGAGTATTGATGAACTGCAAATTGGCACCTATTATCATCTTGGAAAAACTTATGAAAAAATATCCTTATTTGAAAAGGCACTTGATGTATATGAAAAAGGGATTGTTGTTGCCAGGAATCTTCAAAAACACCATGAGCTTCGTGAGCTGATGGGTGCTTTGAATTTTTTAAAAGATGAACTGTTGTAATGAATATTGAAAATCAAAATAGTCCAGCTCAATACCTATTACAGGATTTTATTGAAAATATTTCTGCTCATTCGTTGTGGAAAAAGCAAGATCATTTGTACCTGGCCTGTAGTGGTGGTTTAGATTCTGTGGTATTGGCTCATTTGTTGCATGCTTCAGGATTTGACTTTACAATTCTACATTGCAATTTTCAATTGAGAGGCGAGGAGAGTGAGCGAGATGAACATTTTGTTAATGAATTGTCCCATCATCTAAAAGTTGCTGTTCAAATCAAAAGATTTGATACACAGCGCGAAATGGAACTCAGTAAAAAAGGTGTTCAGGAAACTGCAAGGATACTGCGGTATAAATGGTTCAATGATGTTGTTGAAAGTGATTCCGCAGAAGTAAATAAATGGATACTGACTGCTCATCATGCAGATGATCAGGTGGAGACCATGTTAATTCAATTGTTTAGAGGGACTGGCTTGGCAGGATTGCAGGGTATCAAAATGAAATCTGGAAATCTTATTCGTCCTTTGTTGTTTGCGGACAGAAAATCTTTATCTGCTTATGCTAATTACCACAATTTATCCTGGGTAGAGGATAGTTCGAATGCTGAGACGAATTATACCAGAAATTTTATCAGGCATAAAATCATTCCATCTCTGGAAGAAGTTTTTCCTGCAATTAAGTCGACAATGATTCAGAATGGAAAGCGGTTTGAAGAAATAGAAATGATTTATCAGTTAAAAATCAGTGAAATAAAAAGTCGTTTGATTATTGAAAAAGGTCAAGGTTTCTCCATTCCTGTTAAAAAACTAAAGAATGTTCAACCACTTGATACTATACTGCACGAGGTTTTCAGCACCTATGGATTTACGAATCAGCAAATACCTGAAATCAAAAAACTATTTGACGCTCCAACAGGAAAATATATTTTATCACATCAATACAGGGTCTTAAAAAACCGTGACTGGTTGCTTATTGAGCCGGTTATTGAGCAAGCGCAGGATATAAAGATTGTTGAAGAACCTGATGCCAATGTTGATCTTGAAACTTGCCAGCTTGTTTTCAAATCAATTGATGGAAAGCAACAAATCAGCAACAATGAGAATCAGGCTTTTCTCAATTTGAAAAAAATTAAGTTCCCATTATTGGTAAGGAAATGGAAGGCCGGTGATTATTTCTATCCTTTGGGTATGAAGAAAAAGAAGAAAGTATCCAGGTTCATGACAGATCTTAAATTGACGCTGACTGAAAAAGAAAATCAATGGGTTGTGGAGTCAGATAAAAAGATTGTTTGGGTTATTGGCAGAAGAATTGATGAACGATTTAAAATTGAGGAGCAAACAGCTGAAAGGTTATCTATAACTATTTCACGACAGTCCTCATGAAATTGTCAAATAAGTCAATATTTGCATACAGCTTTGCAGCAAGGTACGTGAAAATCACCCCGTATATACTTCCCCAAAAATGCGCATTGTGTCCAATGTTACCACCGCCCTTCTTCGCAAGAGAAGCAGATAAAATCAGAAACGCTATTCCAAAAGCCCATCCTGGAATTTTGAAAGGGATGAAGAAAAACATGATCGGCATAGTTGGCTGAATAGTGATTGCTGCAAAAACAACTGCAGAGACTGCACCTGAAGCACCTAATGAACGATGTGAGATGTTGTTTTTGTGTTTTATATAATCTGGAATTACTGCAACTACAATGCCTGTTATGTAAAGGATTGCCAGCATTGCTCTTGACGTTTCACCAAAAATGAAAACAAAAAGGTAGTCCTCCAAAGCAGCACCAAATGAATAAAAGGATACCATGTTAAATATCAAATGCAATGTATCTGCATGCAAGGCTCCATGGGTGATAAACCTGTACCATTGACCATTTCTTTTGATTTGATATGGCCAGAAAAGTAAATCTTCTTTCACTTGAGGTTTAGTAAATGCAACCCAAGAAATTAAAACAGTGAGCAGTATGATCAGTCCTGTAATGGTCATGTTGATGTTTTATTTACCTGTGATGGTATTTTTCATTTTTGATGATGGTATAGGCCCTATAAATTTGTTCAGCTAAAATCAGTCTGACCAGTTGATGAGGGAAAGTAAGTTTAGAAAGTGACCAGGTATGATCGGCTCTTTTCAAAACAGCTTCATCAATTCCAAAAGCACCGCCAATTAGAAAAACCAATTTTTTAGAACCCATATTTCCTTTTTTTATGAGGAAATCTGATAGTTGAATAGAGTCCATTTCTTTTCCGTGCTCATCTAGCGCAATCAAGACTGTATCTTTTTCAAGCCATTCCAGTATCATCTTACCTTCCATTCTCTTCAAGTCAAGTTCACCCATCATGGCAGCATTTTTGGGGACCGGAATAATTTCCCATGAAACCGGACAATATTTTTTGAGTCTTGAAGTATAGTCTTCAATTGCGTCCTTAATCGACTTATCATGTGGTTTCCCTATGCTCCAGAATTCTATCTTCATGCAGAACACAAAGAAAACAAACAATTTTTGTAATTTGTCTAAATAAACAACCAATGATGAAAAAGATCATTTTATTTTTCCTTCTGTTCATCTCTGTTTTTAGCTTATCTGCCCAGATTAAAAAAGCACCTGAGAAGCAGGATGGAAATGGCCCATGGTCGCAATTGATATTGCGTGGAGCAACACTGGTCAATGGTACTGGTGCTCCACCAGTAGGGCCGGTTGATATTGTTATTGAACAAAATAGAATAATCGCAATTAGAAATGTAGGATATCCTGGTCTGCCCATCAAGGAATCTGCAAGGCCTAAATTAAAGGAAGGTGGTAAAGAAATTGATTGCAATGGCATGTATATCCTTCCTGGTTTTATTGACATGCATGGTCATATCGGCGGAACAGCACAAGGAACACCTGCAGAATATGTCTTTAAACTGTGGATGGCACATGGTATTACCAGCGTTCGTGATCCATCATGCGGAAATGGCTTGGAATGGGTACTTGATCAAAAACAAAAAAGTCTTGCTAATAAAATTACAGCACCTCGTCTTTATGCATATACCGCATTTGGGCAAGGTTCAAAGGCAGGAATTTCTACTCCTCAACAGGCAATTGAATGGGTAAGAGAAAATGCAAATAAAGGAGCAGATGGAATCAAGTTTTTTGGAGCAGCACCTGCTATCATGGATGCAGCATTAAGAGAGAACAAGAAATTGGGACTCCGTTCTTGTATGCACCACGCACAAATGGATGTGGCAAGATGGAATGTAATGCATTCTGCTGAAGCAGGGTTAACTTCTATGGAACATTGGTATGGATTGCCTGAAGCTTTGTTAGAGCAATCGACTATTCAGGATTATCCATTGGGCTATAATTATTCTAATGAACAACATCGTTTTGAAGAAGCCGGTAAACTTTGGAAGCAAGCTGCAAAACAAGGTTCTGAAAAGTGGAACAGCGTTTTGAATAAATTGCTTGAGTTGGATTTTACGCTTGATCCTACATTCAATATTTATGAAGCGAATCGGGATTTGCATAAAACAAGGAGACTGGAATGGCATGATGAGTATACTTTGCCTTCCCTTTGGAAATTTTTTGAAGCCAATCGTGAATCGCATGGTTCATATTGGTTCAATTGGGGTACAGAACAAGAGGTTCAATGGAAAGAAAACTATCGCATTTGGATGAGTTTCATCAATGATTACAAGAATAAAGGGGGTAGGGTTACAACTGGCTCAGATAATGGTTTCATCTACCAGACCTATGGCTTTGGTTATATTCGTGAATTGGAACTTTTAAGAGAGGCAGGTTTTCATCCTTTGGAAGTCATTCGTTCTGCTACACTTAATGGAGCTCAAGCATTAGGTGTTGAAAAAGACCTAGGTTCAGTCGAAGTGGGTAAATTGGCTGATTTGGTAGTAATTGATGCCAACCCACTTGAAAATTTCCAATATTTATATGGTACAGGTGCAGTTTACCTGAACGACAAAAACGAGCTTACTCGCAAAGGTGGTGTGAAATACACCATAAAAGATGGAGTAGTGTATGATGCGAAAAAATTATTGGCTGAAGTAAAAGCAATGGTTGATGCATCAAAAAAAGAGACAGGTATTACAATTAAGCAACCCGGAATAAAATAATTCAATGAAAAAAATCATTAGCATTTTACTGTTTGTACTTCCAGTTTATGTGTTTGCACAACCTTTGCCTTCAATTGAGGAGAAGACAAAAGGTTTGAAAAAAATAGATGGATTTCTGCCTTATTATCTTGATTTGCAAAATGGAAAACTCCTGCTTGAAATCAATAAGCTTGACACTGAATTGCTTTATGTGATGTCTTTGCCAGCTGGATTAGGTTCAAATGATATTGGATTAGATCGTGGTTTGCTTGGAGGTGGAAGAATTGTGAAGTTTACAAAAATTGGGAAGAAGGTAATGCTTGTTGAGCCTAACTATAGTTACAGAGCAATTTCTCCTTCTGAAAGAGAAAGAATTGCTGTAGAGCAATCATTTGCACAATCGACAATCTGGGGATTTGTTGCTGAGGCAGAAACTGGAAATGTTGTATTGGTTGATGCAACTGAATTTTTAACAAGAGATGCCATGCAGGCTGCAAATCGAATAAGAAGAATGCAGCAAGGCGCTTATACGATAGATAAAACAAGATCTGCTTTGTACTGGCCGACTTGCAAGAATTTCCCATTGAATACTGAAATGGAAGCCAGTATAACTTTTGTAAATGCAGATGGTTCTGCTGGAAATTATGTTCAGGCAGTAGCACCTTCTACAGAAGCGATTACTTTACGCATGCACCATTCATTTGTGCAGTTGCCGGATAACAACTATAAGCCACGTAAATTTGATCCAAGATCAAGTTTTAACAATACTTCTTATTACAATTACAGTTCTTCAGTTTCATTGCCTATTGAAGAGTATGTGATCAACAGGCATCGTTTAGAGAAAAAAGATCCAACGGCTGCCATCAGTGAACCGGTTAAGCCCATCGTTTATTATCTGGATAATGGGACTCCTGAGCCTATTCGTTCTGCATTGTTAAAAGGTGCGGCTTGGTGGAATCAGGCTTTTGAAGCAGCAGGATATAAAGATGCTTTTATTGTTAAGGTTCTGCCAGATAGTTGTGATCCAATGGATATTCGTTACAATATGATCAATTGGGTTCATCGTTCTACAAGAGGATGGAGTTATGGAGCTAGTGTAGTTGATCCAAGGACTGGTGAAATCATCAAAGGGCAGGTTTCTCTTGGTTCATTGCGCGTTCGACAAGACTACATGATTGCACAAGGATTGTTATCTCCTTTTGATGGCAAGCCAATGAAAGAAGATCCTATGTTGAAAATGTCTATTGAACGATTGGAGCAACTTTCAGCACACGAAGTGGGACATACACTGGGATTGATGCATAACTATGCAGCAAGTGCAGTGGATCGTTCCAGTGTAATGGACTATCCGCATCCGGTTGTAAGTATCAATAAAAAAGGAGAAATTGATCTTACTGGTGCATACGATAATAAAATTGGCGAATGGGATAAAGTTGCGATTACCTGGGGTTATGCAGATTTAAGCAAAAGCAAAAACGAAGAAGCTGATTTGAATAAAATCCTTACAGATGCTGCAAAACGTGGTTTGAAATTTATCAGCGACCGTGATGCAAGAGCTCCAGGGGGCATGCATCCTGAAGCGCATTTGTGGGACAATGGCAAAAATCCAGTTGATGAGTTAGATAGGATGGTCAAGGTCAGAGAAAAAGCTTTACAGCAGTTTGGAATGAAATCCATTCCTGCCGGTATACCGATGGCTATGTTAGAGGATGTATTGGTGCCTGTATATTTTCACCATCGCTACCAGTTGGAAGCGGCAACCAAAATTGTAGGTGGACTTAATTACAATTATGCTTTGAAGGGGGATGGTCAGATGGTGACTGCTCCAATAAGCAAGGAAGAGCAGGCAAAAGCGATGCAGTCAATTATCACATGCATTGATCCTTCCTTTTTGAAACTCCCGGGATCTATTGCAGCATTAATACCACCGAGGCCAGCTGGATATGAGTTCACCAGAGAACTCTTCAAGAAGAAAACGGGATTGTCGTTTGACCAACTATCACCAGCAGAAGCTGCGGCAGACATGCCATTGTCTTTTCTCTTTTATTCTGAGAGAATCAATCGATTGGTACAACAAGAATTTGAAGGGGGGTACGGATACAAGCAAATGATCGATGTTTTGTTAGATGCTACTTTTAAAGCAAAAAGAAGAACTGGTATTGAAGCTGCGATTCAATTGCAAAATGAGCAATTATTGCTTACCTATATTTTGTCATCCAGCGTGGATGAAAAGTTGTCATTCCCCGCAAAGGCAAGTGTTATGGCTTCTATGAACGATTTAAAAACATGGATAGAGTCTGCCAAAAAAACAGCTGAAGATCCTCTATACAAGGCACATTTAGACGTTGCATTGGAAAGATTTAAGTCGCCAGATAAAGCAAAACCAACCCTGCATGCCATTCCTCCTCCTGGAGCGCCAATTGGCTGTGAGGAAGATTATTGATTTTGTTTTCGGTATTGAATTAATGCAACTATCCCACCAATCAGATCAAGCAGAAAATGAAGAATCATGGTAGGGTAGATGCTTTTGGTGATGATGAAGATGACACCCAGTAAAAGTGAAAAGATAAATATTTTGATTACTGCTGTCCAACCTTGATAGGTATGCGCAAGGCTGAATAAAACTGAGGGTGCAAAAATGGCCATCCAAGGAATTTCATTTTCATTTCCGTTTAAAGGAAGAAAATAGGTCACCATAAATCCCCTGTAAATGATTTCTTCAAAAACACCTGCACAAAGACAGAGTAAAACATATGAAGGTAATTCTCTTGCTTTTTCGGGTAAGAAAGAAGATTTTTCAAACCAATTGTCTTCTTGATTTAAAACACTCATTTTTCTGGCACTAAAATAGAGGTCGATTGTATAGCCAATGATGAAAGTAGCAACTAAAAAGAAAACAGTAAAATATTGGTTCTGTAATCGTGGTAAACTAAACCCAAGTGTTGTCAATCCTCGATTTTTAAAGAACCATAACACCAAAACCACAGATCCGGCAATTGCCAACATGAGACTGTTGCTTAGGTAGAGTTTTTTTCTAGTGTATTCATTAAACTGAAGAGAACCTGCAAGAACCTGACTTTGTAGTCCAGATATAAACGGCAGTATGATTCCAAAAACCCAAATCAATATATGGTCTGCTAACGAAGGAAAAGCTTCCATTTATTGAGTTTTTGCTTTGGCCAATAATTTTTCGTGTAATGCAATGATCTGTGGAAGGAGAAGTTCTTGTTCATTATTGATCAATACTGCATCACATAACTTCATTTTAATTTCTTCTTTGATCTGGTTCTGCATTCTTGATCGCACCTGTTCTTTATCGGTCTTATCTCTTTGAATGGTTCTGTGTATTCTTAATGTTTCTGGGGCATATACGCCAATGATAAAATCAAAATCACCCTGACTGCCACTTTCAAAAATAAGCGCAGCTTCTTTTATGGCATAGGGAGTTTGTTGTTTGTTCATCCATGATTTACCATCTTCAATTGTATATGGATGGACTAAACTGTTCAGTAGGTCTAGTTTTTCTTTGTTGTTAAAAATTATCGATGCTAAGTAGGCTTTATCAAGCTTGCCTTCCTTGTATACTTCTTCTGAAAAATGTTTTTTAATGAGGCTGATCAATTGAGTATCAGTTGCCATTAACTTTTTGGCTTGATCATCTGCTCTGTAAACGGGAATCCCTAAGGTCTCGAAAACTTTAGCAACTGTCGATTTTCCGGACCCAATTCCACCTGTTAATCCGATTTTAAGCATACTCAAATGTAATCAAAAAAGCCCCGAGAATATCGGGGCTTGTAGGGTGTGGCTTTAATTATTTTGTAGCAGTTTTATTCAATTGCTCGCTCCATTCAAGACTGATTGCAGATTTTTCAATTTTAATGAAAGAGCCCGGACTAACTTCAATTTGAATTGTGCTATCGTCGTTTACTTTGTTTACAATGCCATGGATTCCAGCAATGGTAACAACCTTATCGCCTTTTTGAAGATCTTCTTGAAACTTCTTGGCTTTTTTAGCTTTTTGAGCTTGCGGACGAATCATGAAAAAGTAGAACACCAATACCATACCGCCGAGAAGGACAAGCTGCATTACGCCTGCGTTGGGTTGTGCTTGTAGAAAAAATGTTTGGATCATATTTGTTTGTTTATAATTTGGAGTTTTGAGGATTGTTTACTTCTACATCAAAAATGAGGGTATGAACTGTCTCTTTTGTATTTGCAACAACTGTTATTGCTTTTTGGTTTAATCCAACTCTTCCTCTACTATCAAAGGTAGCTTTGATTTTACCAGACTTACCAGGTGCAATTGGTTCCTCTGGTTTTTCAGGAATCGTGCATCCACAAGAAGCAGAAACATTCTTAATGATCAGCATTTCACTTCCTGTATTGGTGAATTCAAATTCAACATCAAGTGACTCTCCCTCTGAAATTTTTCCTTTGTGAAGAATACTGTCCTTGAATTCTATCGTAGTCAGTGGTTGATTGGCTGAGCCTGCAGTAATGTCATCAACAATTGCTTTTGGAGAAGGCGTTGAATCAGGTGTATTTTTATTCAGTGCTATTATTGCAGCAGCTGCAATAATAAAGACTGTAAAAATGATAGCAGGAGTTTTCATTTTTCTATTCTTTAGTTATTCAAAAATAGTGAATTAGGCTTGTTTTTTGAAGTCGACTTTCTTGAGTTTTCCCTCAGAGAGTAATTCTTTGTGTATGCTATCTAAAATACCATTGACAAATTGACCACTTTGTTGTGTGCTGTATGATTTTGCAATGTCAATGTATTCGTTGATGGTAACTTTTGTTGGAATTGTCTCAAAATACAGAAACTCACAAATTCCCATCCTGATCATAATCATATCTAACTGTGCAATTCTATCTGCATCCCAATTTTTAAGTTTGGGCTTTATCAGTTCCAACGTAAAATCCTTTTTTTGGATAGTTGTTTTTAGCAAAGAAATTGCGTATTGATGTTTTTCATTTCCTATGACCTCTTTTACATCGAGTGACCCAGGTTTACTCAGAAAATTCAATACCATTTGGTATACCATTTCTGCATCATCATCCCATTGTACGAACAATTCTTCAAGGTATTCTGTAACATCATCGTTGGCCATGATGAGGTCAGTAAAAATAAAACTCAACAGCTCTTTTTCCGTTTTTTTCTCTCGTCCGTCTTCCTGAATGTAGGTTTTATAGATTTCAGATTCAGCCAATTGTAAATATATCTTTTTGACCAATTCCTGGTCTATAAGCAACTCATATTTACCATTTTTTACGGTAGATTGAAAACTCTTTGACTCGAGTATTTGCCATAAGATGGTATTACCAGCAATTTTTACATTGATGTTGAGGTCCTCAAGTGTGGGTAGATGCTTAGAGGCTCTGTTTTTGGCATGTGTTTCAGCATACCGGGCTACCTCCGTAATCAGGAATATGGAAAAAGTAAATAATACAGAGGCGTTGTTCAGGTATTTATTTAATAGAGAAACTGCATTGTTCTCAGAAGGAGATTGATTTTCTGCCTCTATTGCGTAGATACATTGCATCACTTTAACCCTGATATTTCTTCTACTGATCATTTAAAGAACTGTTTTGCGGGGGCAAATATAGCCCAATAAATGAGTTGTTGAACGATTTTTATCGTTAAGGTGTAAAATTGACATGCTAAAGGGCTGTTTTAACTGCCATTTTACTCGATATCACCAATTATTTTATCCAAAATCTGACAGATTTGCAATCTGTCTTACTTGGTATGGATTTGGATAAATAGGAGGAAAGGTAAACACCTAATTTTTTTATTTATAAAACAAAACCAAAAGCTATGGCGAAGAAGTTAAACATTACCCCATTGCACGACAGGGTAATCGTGAAACCAGCACCTGCTGAAGAAAAGACCGCAGGTGGCATCATTATCCCTGATACTGCTAAAGAAAAGCCACAAAGAGGATCAGTGGTTGCAGCAGGCCCTGGTAAAAAAGACGAACCCATGTCTGTTAAAGCAGGGGATACCGTTCTTTACGGTAAATATGCTGGTACTGAAATCACAATTGAGGGACAAGATTATCTGATCATGAGAGAATCTGATATTCTTGCTATTGTTTAATTAAATTTTTAAATTTTTTTTATGGCTAAGCAGATATTTTTTAACCTGGATGCCCGCAACAGAATGAAGAAGGGTGTAGATACCCTTGCAGATGCGGTAAAAGTAACTTTAGGACCAAAAGGTCGTAACGTTGTTATTGAAAAGAAATTTGGTGCTCCTGCTGTAACCAAAGATGGTGTAACAGTAGCAAAAGAAATTGAATTGGAAGATCCCATCGAGAATATGGGTGCACAAATGGTTAAAGAAGTAGCTTCCAAAACCGCAGATGTAGCTGGTGATGGAACTACTACAGCAACTGTTCTTGCTCAGGCAATTATCACTGAAGGTTTGAAGAATGTTGCAGCTGGTGCAAATCCAATGGATATCAAAAGAGGTATTGATAAAGCGGTTGGACTTGTAGTTGCCAATTTAAGTGCTCAATCTCAGGCTGTTGGTAACGACAACAAGAAGATTCAGCAGGTAGCTACTATTTCTGCTAACAATGATGCTGAAATTGGTAAGTTGATTGCAGAAGCAATGCAGAAAGTAGGTAAGGATGGCGTAATTACTGTTGAGGAAGCTAAGGGAACTGAAACATCAATCGATATCGTAGAAGGTATGCAATTTGACAGAGGGTATATCTCTCCATATTTTGTTACCAACGCTGATAAGATGGAATGTGAATTGCAGAACCCTTTCATTTTGATCTACGATAAGAAGATCTCTGCAATGAAAGACATTTTGCATATTCTTGAGAAAGTTGCTCAGCAAGGTGCACCACTGTTGATCATCTCTGAAGATCTTGAAGGTGAAGCAATGGCTACACTTGTTGTAAACAAACTTCGTGGTACTTTGAAAGTAGCAGCTGTTAAAGCTCCAGGTTTCGGTGATCGTAGAAAAGAAATGTTACAAGATATCGCGATCCTTACAAAGGGTATTGTAATCAGTGAAGAACAAGGCTTTAAACTTGAAAATGCTGATCTTACATACTTAGGTCGTGCTGAACGTGTAACAATCGATAAGGACAATACTATCGTTGTAGGTGGTAAAGGCAAGAAAGATGATATCAACGCACGTATCGCTCAAATCAAATCTCAGATTGAATCTACAACTTCTGATTACGACAGAGAGAAGTTACAAGAGCGTTTGGCAAAATTGAGTGGTGGTGTAGCTGTCCTCAATGTAGGTGCAGCAACTGAAGTTGAAATGAAAGAAAAGAAAGACCGCGTAGATGATGCATTGCATGCTACTCGTGCTGCAGTTGAAGAGGGAATTGTACCAGGTGGTGGTATTGCTTTCATTCGTTCAATTGAATCACTTGACAAGAAGAAAGGTGCTAATGAAGATGAGACAACTGGTATTGCAATCATCCGTAGAGCATTGGAAGCTCCATTGCGCACCATCGTTTATAATGCAGGAATCGAAGGTTCGATTGTTGTTCAAAAAGTAAAAGAAGGTAAGGCTGATTTTGGTTATAATGCACGTACTGATAACTATGAGAAGTTGTTGTCGGCTGGTGTAATTGATCCAACTAAAGTAGCTCGTGTAGCACTTGAAAACGCTGCTTCAATTGCTGGTATGTTACTGACTACTGAATGTGTAGTTGCTGATAAGCCTAAGAAAGAAGAACCAGTTCATGCACATGGTGCTCCTGGAATGGGCGGTATGGATTATTAATCATCCAGATAATAAATTAAAAAGGGTTCTGTTTAACAGAACCCTTTTTTTATGCATTTGCCGAAGGATCAGTTTGTGGATGGACTTGCAGTCTAATAGCACCCAATACGATAAACAACTGCGCCAATATGTAAGTCGACATAATTGAAACGCCCGCCATTGAAAATGATTCCTTAAACATATTCAACGCAAGTAAAGAATCTGATGTCACAAATAGCGTTGCTCCAATAATAAAAAACATGGCTGTCTTGTTTTCCAGTTTCTGGTATTGCCACAATGCGGCAGACAACATTGTACTAATTGTAATTCCATAAATCAATACCGGAATACGCATTGCGCCTAGAGTAGGCCATAGTATGTACATGAATTCAACAAGATAAGCCATCACTGCAATCAGCATGATGGGGCGAAGCTTGAAAAATGAATTTTGATCTGATTTGGTTTTGGCAAAATAGATGATGTAAAAAATATGGGCAGTAAGAAATGACAATAATCCTGGAACAAAAAATTGTGGTGATTGTAATAAGATATCTCCAACCCAAGAGAAAAGTAAGCCAAGTAAAATATTGTCTTTTAAAATTGACTTTCTCGGGTTTTGGAAAGAAAGGTAAATGGCTGCAAGTAATGGTATAATTAATGGCTTGCTGAGGTACCTAAGTGTTTGGTTATTGGTGACAACAAAAGTGATTTCAATTAGACTAACAATGGCAAAAAGAAAAAAAAGTTGGTTGGGTTTTGGTTTCATGAATGTTGTTGTTCGTGAGAAAATACTTTCTACCACGATTGCTTCAGCACATATATACGTAATTTAGAGAAATATTATGTTATATACCGAGGACGAAATAAAATTTATTGAATATTGGAAGGAAAATCGCGATTACCAGGCAACAATTAAATACCAATTGTTATTTGGGTTACCTATAGGGCTTCTCTTTTCTTTGCCAATTGTAGTTAATTTTTTGCTTGGAAGACTATGGTATAAACGTGCCGATGCTGTAGGCTTGAGCCAGTTTAATCCTGCCGTACTGATCATTGCAGTAATGGTAATTTCTATATTTATAGCAATTGTGAATAGAAGATTTCGATGGGAAAAGCTAGAGCAGCAATACCTTGAGCTACTTGCCAGAAAAAAAGCGAATGATGATGCAAATGCTTGATTTCGCTGTTTTTTTGCATCTTTGTAATCAATAAAATTTAAATACATGCGTGTGATCAGATTATTGTCGCTTTTATTTATGGTTTCTGTTTTGAATACAAGTTGCCTTAAGGATGGCTATGATTCATTTACTTGCACTGCCAAAATACCCGAAGTGAATGTACCAGCTGCTGAAATTACACAGGTTGAAGCATATTTAACATCTAAAGGAATCACGAATGCAGTCAAGCATCCAGCTGGATTGTATTATCTTATTGAAAACGAAGGTACTGGCAACAGGCCAACACTATGTACAAATGTTGCTTTTACATACAAGGGTCAGCTAACTGACGGGACTGTATTTGATCAGGCAACAACTCCTGTATTGTTTCCATTAGGTCAATTAATCACTGGTTGGCAAATTGGTATTCCTTTGGTGAAAACTGGTGGTAAAATCAGATTGTTTATACCACCATCCCTGGGTTATGGCAGTAGGGCAATTCCAGGAATTCCAGCTAACAGTGTTTTGATTTTTGATGTAACAGTTATTGAAGGCTAAGATGCAAAATAAAAATATGCATCAGGCTATTTCATTTTTTGATATTTTTAAAATCGGAATTGGGCCATCAAGTTCCCATACATTGGGCCCCTGGAAAGCTGCAAATCTTTTTTGTTCTCATTTAATTAATCAACAACTCATTGATAGAACCATTGGCATTAAAGTCTTGCTGTATGGATCTCTTGCAAAGACAGGAAAAGGTCATGGTACTGATATTGCAGTGCAGCTTGGACTCTGTGGGTATGACCCAGTAAGTTTTCCTGTTGAAGAACTGGCTACAACAATAGAAAATATCAGCAGCAGTTCTGAAATTTTACTTGGAAACAAAAAGCCAATAACATTTAATCCTACAGTTGATATTGAATTTTTGTTTACTGAAACTTTATCTCATCATCCTAACGGACTGACTTTTTTAGCTACTCTTTCTGATGGTGAACATCTTGCTAAAACCTATTACTCCATTGGTGGTGGATTTGTAGAGGAAGAAGGTGTTGATGCTGATCAAAAACACACAACCATATTACCTTTTCCAATTAATACTGCAAATGATTTGCTTCATTGGTGTATGAAGACTGGTTTGTCTGTCAGTGAAGTAGTATTGGAAAATGAAAATGCATGGCGTTCTGAAATTGAAACACTTTCTGGTGTCTTGAACATATGGAAGGTCATGTCTGACTGCATTTATAAAGGGTGTCATACTACAGGAATCCTGCCCGGTGGTTTGAATGTAAAAAGAAGAGCAAGTGACTTAAATAAAAAGCTACTTGGTGAAGCGGTCTACCAAAATCAACAAGAATGGATGAATCAAATTTTCAAAAGAGGTAATGATTTCAGCTATATTGTTGACTGGGTAAGTTGTTTTGCACTTGCTGTAAATGAAGAGAATGCTTCCTTTGGAAGAGTTGTAACAGCACCCACAAATGGAGCTGCTGGTGTTATTCCAGCTGTTCTCCAGTACTATATTATTTTTTGTGATGGTAATCATGAAGAGAAAGTGGTTCAGTTTTTACTTACTGCCTCTGAAATTGGCAGCATCTTTAAAAAAGGTGCAACCATTTCTGCTGCCATGGGTGGATGTCAAGCGGAAATTGGAGTTTCTAGTGCTATGGCCGCAGCTGCACTATGTGAATGTCTGGGAGGAACACAGCGTCAAGTATTGATGGCCGCTGAAATTGCAATGGAACATCATTTAGGATTAACATGTGACCCTATAGGAGGGTTGGTACAGATTCCTTGTATTGAACGTAATACAATGGGCGCAATGAAGGCTATTACTGCTGCACAACTTGCTTTGCAAAGTGCACCAGATTTTGCTAAAGTATCTCTTGATTCAGTAATCAAGACCATGTGGGAGACTGCAAGAGATATGAGTGAAAAATACAAAGAGACATCTGAAGGAGGTTTAGCACTTCAAATTCCACTGAGCTTAAGTGAATGTTGATCTAGTATTTCTTTACAATGTTGTAGAGAGTATCTCTTTCCACCGCCTCTCTTCCCACTTGTTTGATCAATGCTACTAACTCCTCTGTTGTCATACTCGGTGTTTGTTCTTCACTTCCAGCCATTGAGTAAATTTTAGTTGAATCATCAATGGTGCCATCGATATCATTAACTCCGAAAGAGAGTGTTAATTGCGCTTGTTCACGACCCAGCATTGGCCAATAAGCTTTGATATGATTGAAGTTATCGAGATAAATTCTTGAAATAGCATAGACTTTCATGTCTTCAATTGCAGAAATTTCAGGGATATGACTCATCTCATTGTCATGGTTCCTGAATTTCAAAGGAATGAAAGTATTGAATCCCTTAGTACTGTCTTGCATTGTTCTCAATTGCTCCATGTGATCAATGCGATGGATATATTTTTCGACATGACCGTAAAGCATAGTCGCGTTACTGTGCATTCCCAATTGATGTGCCGTAGCATGAATATCTAACCATCCTGCTCCATCTACTTTATCTGCAGAAATTTGGTTTCTTACTTCCTCATGAAAAATTTCAGCACCACCACCTGGTAAGGAATCCAAGCCAGCTTCGTGCAACAGTTTCATTCCTTCCAATCGAGATAGCTTAGCCTTTCTGAACATATAGTCTAGCTCAACTGCAGTAAATCCTTTGATGTGTAAATCTGGTCTGTGGGCTTTTATTTTTGTAAGCAGTTCCGCAAAAAAGTGGATGTCCATTTTAGGATGCACGCCGCCTACAATATGTACCTCAGTTATGGGTTTACCATCATAGGCTTTAACTTTATCCAGCATTTCATCAATACTCAGTTCCCATCCTTCTTCTCTTTTTGAATAGAGTCGTGAGTAGGAGCAAAACTTACAAGAAAATACACAGACATTGGTGGGTTCAATATGAAAGTTTCGATTGAAATAGGTATTGTTTCCGTGTTTTCTTTCACGTATGAAATTGGCCATTGTGCCTAAAGTTGCAAGAGATCCTTTTTCAAAAAGCATTAATCCTTCTTCAGGTGAAATCCTTACCTGGTTTTCGATTTTTTCAGCAATGGACTTCATTTCTGTATTTAGTCCAGGTAGATCTTTAAGGCTTTTGAGTTGTCCAGTCATCACTGCAATATTTCTGCAAAATTACAGCATGTTTTCTGATACACCTAAAGAGAAGTAGTTATTGATTAAGCTATGGCACCGGCAATACATGCGCACATTAAACAGGCGATTGTACCTCCAATTAGGGCTTTAAATCCAAGTTCAGTCAGGTTTTTTCTTTGAGATGGCGCCAATTGGCTTATCCCTCCAATCTGGATTCCAATTGAAGCAATATTGGCAAAACCGCATAAAGCATAAGTGGTTATCAGGATTGATTTGGGGTCATTAATTAGGCCATCGGATTTCATTTTTCCAAATGTGATATAGGCCTGAAATTCATTGATAATTGTTTTTTCCCCAAGTAGCTGACCCACTGAGACCATGTCTTGCTGATTAACACCAATTACCCATGCGATTGGTGAAAAAACATAGCCTAAAATCATCTGAAATGAAAGAGTTTCATATCTCCCATTGCTGAAATTATTGACCAAAGTGTTGATTCCAGTAAATCCACCAACATATCCTAGTGCAGCATTCAAAACGTACATCAAAGCTGTAAATACGATAAGTATTGCACCTACATTGACGGCCAATTTAAGTCCATCTGTTGTGCCCAATGATATCGCATCTAAAGCATTATCGCCAAATTTTTCCTTACTCAAAACAATTTTCTGGTCGATTGCTTCAGTTTGAGGAAACAATATTTTCGAACATACAATTGCTGCAGGAGCACTCATAATCGACTGGCTCAACATGTGCAATGCAAAAAAATGTTGCTGTGCAGGGTCATTTCCCCCTAAAAATCCAACATATGCTGCCAAGACTGATCCTGCAGTATTGGCCATTCCACCCACCATGATACAAAGGATTTCACTCCTGTTCATTTTTTCCAAAAATGGTCTAACCATCAATGGGGCCTCTGTTTGTCCTAGAAATATATTGGCTGCAGTAGATACACTTTCTGCACCGGATACTTTCAACTTACTTAGCAAGAGGGCAAAAAAGTAAACTACCTTTTGCAAAATCCCTAAATAATAGAATAGGGCAGATAAGGCTGCAAAGAAGATGATATTGGGTAATGCTTGAATAGCAAAAGTATAACCCCAGCTGCCTGAAGCATCAGCAAGGTTACCAAACATAAATTCAATCCCTTTGTGTGCAAGATTAATCAAATCGACAAATCGATCAGATAGCCACTGAATAGCAATTCTGAAGAAATTGTATTTCCCCTTAGTGAGTACACCTATTGCAAATCCTATTTGTGCAACTATGCCTAGTGTAACGAGCTTCCAATTGATGGCTTTTCGATTGTTGCTCAATAGATAACAAATGAAAACAAGGAAAAACATTCCACAAGCACCACGAAGGAGATTTGAAATTTCTGTACTCATTACTTGAATTTATAATAATAAACTAAGATCTGCATCTTGTAGTTAAGTTAAAAATTTAGTTTTTTACTCCTGTTTTTTTCATAATGCCTGACACCACTTCATTTAAATCTTCGGATATTTTCCATTTATAGGTTATGAGTGCATATATGATCAAAAATAAGAATGATTTCAAGAGTATATCAAAATAAAGACCACTTTGATTGGGTATCAGGTAGATAATTGTTACAGACAGTATAAATGTAATTATTGTCTTGATGTTATTATAAGAAAATGGCTGAATTCTAAATATCTTCCATATGTACATAAATCTGATAAAATTAAAAATTACAATTGCTATTAAATTCCCATAAGCTGGCCCCAGACTGTTGAATTTTTTAGTCAGGAAATAGTTGAATGGAATCGATAAGAGCACCAAAAGAATATTGGTGAAAAAGTCTAGTCTCCAGTATTTTGATAATAACAGAATTTGTGTATTCATCCCCGTAGATAGGTCGATAATTTTTGCGATTCCAGCAATGACTACAATACTTGATAAGGTAAGATAAGATGGACCTAGAATTGTGTTGATATTATTTAGGTTTAACAGGATTAAACCAAAAATACCCAATCCTGCTATCATCAAATTAAGTGATGTTTTTTTATAAAGCCTATCAATTTTTGGCATATCTCTTTTTTGCATCGCTTCAGAGATAAATGGTGTAGCTATTGAAACCAGGCTTCTTTGCGGGACTTCCATAACTGTGACCAAGTAGGTGGCTATTGTAAAGATTGCTGCATCTGATAGGCCTCCTTCTGATTGACTGGCTAAAATAATTGTATCGTTTGTTCTTGCAATGATGTTTAAAATCGAGGCTGAAAATAAAAAGCCTGCGAAAGTAAAAATTTTTCCACTAATTCTTTTTGTGACATTTGAAAGCTCAAGATTGAATGGTATAGCTCTTTCTTTTTTTAAAACATATAAAAGAGTCAATACCGGAATTGCATAGATCCATGAAAATCCGTATATAAAGGTTTCGTAATTGAGTATTTCAAAAATGAAAAGTATAATCAATAGGGTAGTGAATAGTCTAATTGAGAATTCCTTTAATATATTGGGTAAAATTGTTTTCTTTAAACTCCACATATATGCTTCCAGGATACTAAAGAGCGTTATTGTAAATGTCAGTGGATATATTAAGTCGAAATAATTAACAAACAATGGAGATCGAGAACCGAATTTTCGAATAATCCAAGGTTTTAGTTCTGGTACAACTAAGCCAAAGCTGATCATTCCAATGATAGCTAAGCCAAATGAAATAATAGGAAGATCATTTTTTTTATAGGGCAAGAACTTTGTATAAAAGGGAAAAAATTTTATAATCATTGGAACAGCACCAAGTGTACAGAGCGTAGCAAAAAGCAATGATATGTCTAATAAAATTCTCGTTAGTCCGATTTCCTCAGGTGTGAAATATTTTGGAAAAAGGAATAGAATGTTTATTGCACCAACTGCAAACCCAAAATAGGTAAAAATGCTAGATATTATGCTTTGTTTACGAACGATCCCCATTGTTAAGAATAAATTTCAAAAATGTTTTTCCAGAATCAGGATCATGTTTTTTTATTGCACTTTCGTGAGCCATTTTTCCTATCATTTCCCATTCTGTTCTTCTGCTCCAAGCTCTTTCAAGTGCTTTGTCGAATGAATTAACATTTGCTCCATCAGCTATAAAACCGTTTTCATTGTCTGTAATCCATTCAGAATTTCCCCCTACATCAGTTGTTACAACTGGTCTTCCGCATATCATTGCTTCCATAACAGCTAATGCCATTCCCTCATTTAAAGAAGGCATTACCAATAGATGATTTTCCTCCCAAACTTTTCTTATGTCATTAACTTTTCCATGGAAAAATACCGAACTGTCTAATTCAAAAAAACTAACAAGCTGATTGATATAGCTTTTATCAAAGCCACTTCCATAAATATGTAGCTGAATTGATCTTTGTTTCCATTTTTCTTTAGATAACACTTCGAGTAATATATCGTGACCTTTATGGTTGACCAAAAGGTTGGCTACAATAGCAAATCTTATTGGAAATGTATTGGGGTAATTGACTACTTCTCTCGAATTCAAATTAACTGGATTGCAAATAATACCTGAGTTTTTGATTTTCATTGCAATATGACGTTCTGCCACTTGCTTATTTCGTTCACTTACGAATATTAATCCAGATGCTTTCTCATATACATTTTTTAGAAAAAGAGCATCTTGGTCACTTAATGGTCTTGTATATTCTATGTTTACTTGTATGTTGAGAAACAGCGGTATATTATGTTTTTCAACTAGTTTATAAAGTTGTTTGTTCAATAAAATCGCATATGCTGCCCCTGTAAATACTATGCAGTCTGGTTTTTCTTTGATTATATCACTGAATGGGTTGAATAAAAAATTTAAAATTGCATACTTTGCTTTATGAAATAACCTCAAATTTCTGCTCCATCTCGGGTTAATAAAACCTCTTCTGAAATATAATTTTGCACCACTTGCTTCTAATTCAATCAGTGGTGGGGCTGTTTCTCCAACATCAATTGATGACACAACAATATTTATATTTTGTGATATGGCTTCCTTTGCTGAAAGGTACCATAAATGCTCGCTGCCTCCCCATGGGTCTTTTATAAATGATATGTATGCAATTTTTTTTATCGGCATATTATCTGTTGTAGATCAAAAACATTTCACTGCCATTTGAATTACTTTTGTTTTTATTCCATTCTAAGTTGGCTAATTTATTGAAAAATGAAAATATGGGCCATGAAAGCAATGCAGGTATTGATAATAAGATCATTAAAATAAATTCCTTGGTTGTTCTATTGTAACGATCTCTGTACATTAAAAACAAAACTAAACTATGTTGTATGTAGGTAATTGGAAGAAATTTAACACGTAGACTTCTTAATACTTTTGCATTTTCATCATTTGTAGCATTGTTTGGGTTGGTTAATTTCTTAACAAACTTTGGAGAGCTTTTTGAAATCCAATTTATTGCGCCCCAATACTGGTTATTATAGTATTCATTTTCAAGTTTAAAATTGAATTTTTTCATGTGGTTGTTGAATTCATTTGTTGAAAGTCTTCTGTTGTGGCCAGGTTCTTCAAAAAAGAATCTATTTTCTTTGTCGACTTCAATTCCGTTTTTTACCATTGTAGAAATCTTATACTCAAGGCTCCCTTCATTTCCACACGGCAGGATATGTAAATGTTTAGATGAAATATTAGAAAGTGAATCAAGTTGTTCAAATGTTTCGTTTATGTTTTCTACATGTTCCAATACATG
>CAZVYI010000010.1:27402-32906 GCA_964631755.1 uncultured Sphingobacterium sp.
ATAGTTTATTCTTATCCCAAGACTCCATATAGCCTTGTTTGTATCTATTATCGTAAAATTCAGTATGCATTTGATAAGATAAGATTAGCTTTTAACTGCAAGTACAATGTTGTTTAGGTACAAATCTTGGTTATTGGGCAATATATTCCTTGTTGCCAGTACTACTAAATTACCAATACCAAAAAATATCAGTCGCATAACACTTCTGACAATTGGAATTTTCCTAAAGGGTTTCATTATAAACTTGTCGATGTAAACAAATTGCAACGTTGCAATAGCTTCAATAAAACTTCCTGTTTTTTCAAAGTGTTCAATTTGAAATCCACTTCTAACGAAAAGATCTTTTATAGCATAGGAAGTATATCTGGCAAAATCATTTGGAACTTCATGTTCCCCAAATGCAAAAGGACAACTGATTAATATTTTACCTCCAGGTTTAAGTACTCGGTTAAGCTCTAACAAGATTTCTTCTAAATTGTATATATGTTCAAAAACTTCACTGCAAAATATTGAGTCAAAATGGTTATCAGGGAATGGTATTGTTTTTCCATCATAGAATACATCTACCTTATGTTGAGCATATGTTTCGCCTTCACCTTTAAAATCAATGCCTATATATTCTTTAACTGTAAATAGTTCTTGATATGGCTTTAATCCACAACCAAAATCCATTAAGATACCACTCAATTTTGGGATTTGTACTTTGAAAGATTTAAGCAAATTAGAGCGAATAAGGTATAATGGATGTTGAATTCCCGGGTTAAAATCTTGATGTACCAGATCAGCTTTTGTTCTCATAAAAAGTAAATGTATGAAATATTAAATTTCTATACTCGTGTCAATGCATTTTGTACTTTCGTGATCAAAGATTTTGATAAATATGCTTACATTTCTCAATAAAGTATTCGGAAGATTTAAATATCAATTGGTTCCTTTAAAAGCCAGTGTTTCTCCTGATATATCTGCCGATAGTTCCTTCATGGAAATCTATGATAAGTGTAGGCCATATACAATGACTTCTCCAGAGCGATTGTATTCTCTTTATCAATCTGTTGTTTATATCATTCAAAATCAAATTCCAGGTGATTTTGTTGAATGTGGTGTATGGAAGGGTGGTAGTTCCATGTTAATTGCTCTTACACTAAAAGCCTTTGGTGATAACAATAGAAAAATATGGATGTATGATACATATGAGGGCATGAGTGAGCCAGATGAGATTGACAAAGATTATACTGGTAAATCTGCTGCCATTCAGTTAAAGGAGTCTGATAAAGCAATCAGTCATTCAGTTTGGTGTTATTCGTCTTTGACTGAAGTTAAAATGAATATGTCTTCAACAGCATATCATTTGGATAATATAATTTTTGTTGAAGGGAAAGTGGAAGATACTATTCCCGGAAAAAAACCCACAGCAATATCACTGCTTAGGCTAGATACTGATTGGTATTCATCAACCATGCATGAATTGGTTCATCTGTATTCTATTCTAAATAAAAATGGAGTTTTGATTATAGATGATTTCGGGCATTGGGAAGGGGCGAAAAAGGCAGTGCTTGAATACTTTGAAAAAAACAACCTGTATCCTCTAATTTCACGAATAGATGATACAGGTCGTATTGTAATTAAACTATAAGCTTATAGATGCGATTCAATCTTCTTTACAAAGTTGTGTTTGGGTTGGGCGCCGACTAATTTATCGACAACCTGACCATTCTTTATGAAGAGAATAGCAGGAATTGAGGTGATACCATAGTTCATTGAAAGTTGTGGATTGTGATCAACATTCACTTTACCGATGTTTACCCTGCCTTCAAATTCTTTTGATAGTTCTTCCACTACCGGACCAATTGCGCGGCAAGGTCCGCACCATTCTGCCCAAAAATCGATCATTGAGAGTTTTTCAGAATCCAAAACTTCAGCCTGAAAGTTGCCATCTGTAAATTCCTTTGCCATGTATTGTGATTGTATGTTAATAATCAATTGAAGTGCAAAATTAGTTCCATTTTTTAATAATTTGACATTCGGTCAGCATTAGTTTATACACAGTCAACCTGAACATCAATTAGGGGGTTCATTTCAAGGAATTCAGCCATTTCGTCATTCATTTCAAATCCTTTTTCAGTGGTTTTCATCTGAACCATCAATTTTTCCACTTGATCAACCAAAATAACCTTTAAACGAACTCTGCCGGGGTGCTTTTTTAGGTTTTTTTGAAGAAAATCTACTTGTTCTGGCTGAATTGCTCCAGCTTGCATGGTCAATTGCACCTGTTTGGTAAAGACTTTTTTAATCGTCTCCAACAAGCAGATTTCGCTCACTCTGAAATTCCATTCATTTCTGCTTTCCCATTTTTCATAGCTTCCCTTCACATAAATACAGGTTCCTTGTGTGAAATAATTTGAAAATCGAATATACTGGTCGCCAAATAATGTGATATCTGTCTTTCCGGAGAAATCTTCGATGGTCAGTGTACCATATTTTTTTCCGGCTTTTGATATTTTGTGAAGTGAAGAAGTGACAAGTCCGGCTACCTTTAAAGGCTGGTTCGGACTTTTCTGTAATTCGATTGCACCTTTAAATTCATTAAAGTCGTTAATAGGTATAATGTTGTAATATTTCAATTCAAACCTGTAATGATCTAGAGGATGACCACTTAAGAACATTCCTGTCACATCTTTTTCTTTCTCGAGTAATTCAGTAAGCGACCAGGTGGGACATTCAGGGATTTTTGGCGGTGGAATTTCCTGGACAAGGCTAAGGTCTCCAAATAATGTATTCTGACTAAATGTTGATTGATTCTGCCAGATGTTTCCATATTTTATGATTTTCTCTAGTCCATTAGAAGTATCTCCCTCTGGCTGAAAGAAATATTGCGCACGATGTAAGGCAGGGAAACAATCAAAGCTTCCAGACATGGCAAGGCTCTCCAGTGATTTTTTGTTGACCGTTCTCTGGTTAACTCTTTTTACCAAATCAAATATGGACTCATATATACCGTTTTTCTCCCGCTCTTCAATAATGGACTCTACAGCGGCTTCTCCTACGCCTTTTAAACCGCCAAGTCCGATCCTGATTTCACCTTTTTTATTGACTGCAAAACTTTTCAAAGATTCATTGATATCTGGACCAAGAACACTTAATCCCATGCGTTTACATTCTTCCATGAAGAAGGTTATTTTATCAATAGATCCTGCATGGTTCAAAACCGCAGCCATGTATTCTGAGGGATAGTGAGATTTTAAATATGCAGTCTGGTAAGCAATAAAAGCATAACAAGTACTGTGAGATTTGTTAAATGCATATTGTGCAAATGCTTCCCAATCTGTCCATATCTTTTGTAGCTTTTCTTCTTCAAATCCCTTCTTACTTGCATTGCTGATGAATTGCCCTTTCATCTTATCCAATACAGATTTCTGTTTCTTACCCATTGCTTTACGAAGTACATCAGCATCTCCTTTGCTGAAACCAGCCAGTTTTTGTGCAAGCAACATCTCCTGCTCTTGGTAGACCGTAATACCATAAGTTTCTTCAAGGTATTCTTTCATTTCTTCCAAGTCGTAACTGATAACTTCTCTACCATGTTTCCTGTTGATGAAGTTGGGTATGTATTCAAGTGGACCAGGTCGATACAAAGCATTCATCGCAATGAGGTCTTCAAATTTATCTGGTTTGAGGTCGCGAAGGTATTTTTGCATACCTGGACTTTCAAACTGGAAGGTGCCGATGGTCTCGGCTTTTTGATAGAGCTGAAAAGTTTTTTCATCATCCAATGGGATCTTTTCAATATCTATTTCAATCCCGTAATTCATTTTTATCAACTCCAATGAAGTCTTGATAATGTTCAGGGTCTTTAGACCCAGGAAGTCCATTTTAATTACACCTGCATCTTCAATCACACTTCCTTCAATCTGTGTAACCCACATGGGAGAGTCCTTTGCAATACAAACTGGTAATAAATCGGTCAGGTCTTGAGGCGCAATGATGATGCCTGCAGCATGTATCCCGGTGTTTCTTACCGAACCTTCAAGAATTTCTGCTTCGTGCAAAACAGAACTCCTGATGTCATTTCCTTCGTATATCTCTCTTAGTTTTTTCGCATTTTCAACATCGTCTGCATTAAGGTTTTCTTTTTCCTCCAAACTCTTTTCTCCTTTAAAAGGAGCATGCAGCAAGCGTTTCAGAGAAATACCTGGTTTTTCTGGTACCAGTTTAGCAAGAGCATTGGATTCTGGTAATGGCAAGTCCATTGTCCTGGCAACATCCTTGATACTCATCTTAGCAGCCATCGTACCATAGGTGATGATCTGAGCCACCTGGTTCTTACCGTATTTATCAACAACATAATCAATTACTTTCTGCCTTCCTTCATCATCGAAATCCGTATCGATATCGGGCATCGACTTTCTATCGGGATTCAAGAAACGCTCGAAAAGCAAATTGTATTTTATCGGATCGATGTTTGTGATACCAATACAGTAGGCAACTACGCTACCTGCAGCAGAACCTCTACCCGGACCAATAAATACACCCAAATCACGACCTGCTTTGATGAAATCTGATACAATCAGGAAGTAACCTGCAAACCCCATCGTTTTGATGGTGAAAAGCTCAAAGGAAATCCGCTCCTCAATTTCAGCAGTCATGGTATCGTATCTTCTGCTTGCACCTTCTCTAGTAAGATGCTCTAGATAATCATCTTGTGTTTTAAACGTTTTTGGAACCGGAAAGTGGGGGAGCAAGATGTCTTTTTTGAGATCAAGTACTTCAACTTTATCTACAATTTCATTTGTGTTATCTATTGCCTCTTGCAAATCATGAAAAGCTGTTGTCATTTCTTCAGTCGTCTTGAAGAAAAACTGATCATTTGGAAAAGCAAATCTTTTGTTCCGAAAGTTTGCATCGTCATCTGAAAATTCTCTTGCAGCAGGGGTAGAGACTTTTTCACCTGTATTGATGCACAATAAAATATCATGTGCATTGAAATCTTTCTGATCTACATAGTGTGAGTCGTTAGATGCAATTACTTTTACATTGTATTTCTTGGCAAATTTCAGCAGGACCTTATTTACTTTTTCCTGCTCTTCCATACCATGTCGCTGCAATTCCACATAATAATCTTCCTGGAAAATATTCAGCCACCATTTGAATTCATTCTCACCCTCAGCTTCTCCCTTTCTCATAATGGTCTGAGGAACCATCGCTCCTAAACAGCAGGTAGTCGCAATAAGGCCCTCATGGTACTTATGAATCAATTCCTTGTCTATTCGGGGATATTTGCTATACATCCCTTCTATATAGCCTAAAGAGGTAAGTTTGGTTAGGTTTTTATAGCCGGTTTCATTTTTGGCCAAGAGTATCTGGTGATGCCTGGGATCCTTTTCCTCCTTTGAAAAAGTCTTTCTGTGGCGGTTCTCGGTAATGTAAAATTCACATCCTACGATGGGTTTTACTTTCAAAGGACTATTTTTGTCGTTCGGATCAACCCTGTTTTTGTAGGCTTCGGC
>CAZVYI010000011.1:0-32680 GCA_964631755.1 uncultured Sphingobacterium sp.
CCTTCTTCCATGCTGTGTTTGAAATCATCACCATATTTCATGATGCCTGCTTCAATCATCTCTCTTAGTAGATCGTTACCCTCACGTGTACGCTCACCTACCCCTGCAAACACAGAAAGACCACCATATCCTTTTGCAATATTGTTGATCAACTCCTGAATCAATACAGTTTTACCAACACCCGCACCACCAAAAAGTCCGATTTTACCACCTTTTGCATATGGCTCAATCAAATCGATAACTTTAATACCAGTAAAAAGTACTTCTGTAGCAGTACTCAATTCTTCAAACTTTGGAGGTTTGGCATGAATAGCACGACCTTTTTCTTTTGAAACTGCAGGCAGTCCGTCGATTGGATCTCCAGTTACGTTGAACAACCTACCGTTGATGGCATCTCCAGTTGGCATTGCGATCGCCTTACCAGTATCTACTACTGCAGTACCGCGAACCAAACCTTCAGTACCATCCATGGCAATACATCTTACACTGTCTTCACCCAAGTGCTGTTGTACTTCTAATACAAGCTTGTCGCCGTTTTCTCTTTGGAGCTCAAGTGCGTTATAAATTTCTGGAAGCTGGCCATCGAAAGCAACGTCTACCACCGCTCCGATTACCTGTTTAATTTTTCCTGTATTAGCCATGTTCAATGATTGATTTTGATATGAAATCAGTTTCAGGCCGCAAAGGTAAACAGGATGGCGGGATCTAAAAAATTGAACTAAAGAATTTTTTTACAAATAGGCCGTTCTAGAGCAGAGAAAAGAGGAGTCCGGCTAAAATAGCTCCTAAAATGGGGCCAAAAACGGGAATTGCAGCATAATTCCAGCCATTTTCACCTTTTTGAGGGATCGGAAGGAGGGCATGCATGATGCGGGGACCTAAATCACGTGCCGGATTAATGGCATACCCAGTTGGTCCACCCATACAAAGTCCAATTCCCAACACCAGTAAAGCGACTGGCAGCGCATCTAATGAACCCAGCTTCATTTCCCCCTTCTGAATAAAAAGGATGGAAAACATGAATATAAAAGTAGCAATGGTCTCAGTGATTAAATTGTTCATGGGCTTATCAATAGCGGGACTGTTACAAAATACTGCAAGTTTAAGCGATGGATCCTTGGTTGCAGCAAAATGGTCCCTGTACATTAAAAAAGTGAGTATGCTACCAATAAATGAACCTAAAAATTGTGCTAAGACATAACCTGGAACATCCTCCCATGGAAATTTTCCTGCAATAGCCAATCCGATAGAAACAGCAGGATTGAGGTGCGCACCACTTGTATCAGCTGATATAAAAACTCCTACAAAAACCGCAATTGCCCAGCCAAAACCAATTACAATCAAGCCTGTATTGTTACCCTTGGTCTTATCAAGCAATACATTAGCCACAACACTGGTGCCAAATGCAATTAAAACTGCAGTGCCAATCAATTCAGCTACAAAAGGAGTCATAACAATTAGTTTTGGTTATACTAAATTCAAATTACGATTTTGCTGCCAGATAACCATTGGCCAGGACTAAAAACGAGGCCAATTGCTCCTCTTCCCATTGTTCATCTTCCTCAAGCAAAGGCAACATGACACGCGCAACTAAAGGCGCAGCTTCAATTGCAGCCTGCGCATCCAGAAGTAAAAGACGTGTTCTCCTTGCGAGGATATCTTCCACGGTCATGGCCATTTCATACCTTACAGAAAACACAATTTCTGCAATACAATAATCATATTTCGGATGCACACGTTGCGACAAACTAGCATCATTTAGAATCATTGATTTTATAATTTCAGCATCAGCTCCATAAACTGAAAAGGAGTCACCATATTGAAGTGACTTTGTATACCCGTGTAATTTCAAATTACGTGTAGAACATTTAATGATTGGAAGTTTTGCAACAAATGCAGCATTGTTTACAGCATCTTTTGCCATCTTTCTGTATGTGGTCCATTTCCCCCCTGTAATTGTGATCAAGTTTGATTTAGAGACGATAATGGTATGATCACGTGATGCCAAAGAAGTACTTGTTTGATTTGATGTTTTGACCAAAGGCCTCAATCCTGCAAAAACCGACAAAACATCTTTTCTTGAAATCTTTGAAGTTGCATACTCATTAAAATGCAACAAAATAAATTCTATTTCTTCCTCAAGTGCAACAGGCTCCTCACTGATTACGTTTAATGCCGTATCGGTAGTACCGATAACAACTTTACCATGCCAAGGCAATGCAAACAATACTCTTCCGTCTTTGGTTTTTGGTATCATCAATGCATCTGTACCTGGAAAAAAATTTTGGTCTACTACCAAATGAACTCCCTGAGAAGGCATCACCATTGCTGGTTCATCAGGATTATCCATTTCTAAAACACTATCAGCAAAAACTCCAGTCGCATTAATTACCACTTTTGCTTTCAGGTCAAAAGTCTCTTCGCCAAGTTCATCTTCTGCTACCACTCCTACAACTTTATCATTCTCTTTAATCAATTGTGTCACCTGCACATAATTAACAACAGATGCCCCAAGATCATGCGCTGTAAAGGCCAGCGCAATAGCCATTCTTGCATCATCAAATTGTCCGTCTGTATACAACACTCCTCCCTTTAAACCCACTGATTTGAGCATGGGTAATTTTTTCAATACCGCGCGCTTCGACAATAATGCAGGATGTCCTAAACTTAATTTTCTTGATAGCAGGTCGTACAGAAACAAACCAATGCCATAAAACCATTTTAAAAAATAGCTATAGGCGGGAATTACAAAATTTTGCACACGTGTTAAGTGAGGTGCATTGGCTAACATAAAGCCCCGTTCCCTTAATGCCTCAACAACCAATTTAATATTTCCCTGAGCTAAATAACGAACACCACCATGTACTAGTTTTGTACTTCTGCTTGAAGTACCTTTTGCAAAATCATACTTTTCTAGTAAAAGTGTTTTAAAACCTCTTTTTGCAGCATCAACAGCAATACCCAAACCCGTAGCTCCACCACCAATCACGATGATATCCCACTTATCCTCTTTTCTCAATTTTTCTAATACCGCTTTTCTGTTCACAAGAATTAAAATTTATTTGCTCCACGCCAAAACTGCTGTGACAGCGCGTTGCCATGCTGCAAGTTTTTTTTCCTTAACCTCATTTTCCATTTGAGGCAAAAATGTTGCATCCACTTTCCATTGTGCAGCGATTGTATCGATGTCTTTCCAAAATCCAGTAGCTAGTCCTGCTAAATAGGCTGCACCTAACGCTGTTGTTTCAATTATTTCAGGTCTTAAAACTTTGACCGACAAAATATCAGACTGAAACTGCATCATCAAATCATTCACTGTTGCTCCTCCATCCACCCGCAATTCTTTTATGGGTAATCCTGCATCAGATTCCATTGCCTTTAATACATCATAGGTTTGATAAGCAATACTTTCTAATGTTGCCCGAGCAATATGTGCATCAGATGTTCCCCTGGTGATTCCAAAAATAGTTCCTCTGGCATATGCATCCCAATGTGGAGCACCTAGACCAGAAAATGCAGGGACAACCACAACACCATCTGTGTCTGGAACACTAGCGGCAAGCGACTGCACATCTGAAGATTTTTTGATGATTTTTAATCCATCTCTCAACCACTGAACTGCTGCACCTGCAATAAAGACACTGCCTTCCAAAGCATAATGAGTTGTATCCCCAATTTTCCATGCAACGGTCGTCAATAAATTATTTTTTGATCGCACGAGTTTAGTTCCGGTATTCATCAACATAAAACATCCTGTACCGTAGGTATTTTTTACCATTCCAACTTCTCTGCACATTTGTCCGAATAGGGCTGACTGCTGATCTCCAGCCATTCCTGCAATAGGAACATGCTGCATATGAATAGCAGATGCATATCCATATATTTCACTGTTGCTTTTTACCTCCGGTAGCATTGAATGAGGAATTGAAAATAAATTCAACAGCTCCTCATCCCATTGCATCGTTTCAATATTAAACAACATGGTTCGTGATGCATTGCTCACATCCGTTGCATGCACTTTACCCTCTGTCAATTTCCATAACAACCAGCTATCAATTGTTCCAAATGCAAGCTCCCCTTTAACTGCTTTATCCCTTGCACCTTCTACATGATCGAGAATCCATTTTACTTTTGTTGCAGAAAAATAGGCATCCACAATCAAGCCTGTCAATGCCTTAATTTTTTCAGCATGCCCTTGGGCCCTGAGCTCATCACAATACTCAGCCGTTCTTCTGTCCTGCCAAACAATTGCATTGTAAACAGGCTCTCCAGTTTTTCGATCCCATACAACTGTCGTTTCCCTTTGGTTGGTAATTCCTATGGCAACTACATCATCTTGATTGAGATTCAGTTTCAACATGGCTTCTTTAGCAACAGTCGCCTGACTCACCCAGATCTCTTTTGCATCATGTTCTACCCAACCTGCATGCGGAAAAATCTGCTTGAACTCTTTTTGGGCAACTGCCGAAATGGAACCATCCTGGGAAAAAAGAATAGCTCTTGAACTTGTGGTTCCCTGATCAAGGGACATGATGTATTTCATCGACTGGAATTTTGGAGGTTCAATACGTAATTTAAAACTAGTACCACAATGAATCAAATAAAAACTATTCCACATCGCTTTCAAAGCCCTGAACCTTTTCTTATCTTGCAGGCTGATGGAAAATTTTGTTGTTTCAGCCCGGAAATATAGACCCCAGCATTTTTCGACAGTCGTGGGACAATCTCATATTACCACAACACTGAAAAACGCCATCCTTCAAAACCATTTGGCCCATGCATTTTTATTTTGTGGTCCCCGTGGTGTTGGAAAAACCACTTGTGCCCGTATTTTGGCCAAAACAATCAACTGTGAGCATGTGGGAGCCGATGGTGAGGCTTGCGACAAATGCAATTCATGTGTCTCTTTTAATACGGGTTCTACATTTAATGTTCACGAACTGGATGCTGCAAGCAACAACTCTGTTGATGATATCAGGGAGCTGATCGAACAGGTTAGGTTCGCACCACAATCTGGCAAATACAAAGTCTATATCATAGACGAGGTTCATATGTTGAGCGCCTCTGCATTCAATGCATTTTTGAAAACATTGGAAGAACCGCCTGCGCATGCCATTTTTATTTTGGCAACAACAGAAAAACACAAAATTCTTCCCACCATTTTATCAAGGTGTCAGATTTTTGATTTCAAAAGAATCACACCAAATGATATCGTAGAACATCTTCAGGAAATCACTGCGAAAGAAGAAATCAAGGCTGAGTCAGCCGCATTACAAATCATCGCACAAAAAAGTGATGGCTGTATGCGTGATGCATTGAGTATGCTGGATAAAATTGTCAGCTTCACCAACGCATCTTTAACCTACAGCAATACATTAGAGCACCTGAATGTACTGGATGAAGATTATTTTTTCAAGCTGTTAGAGATGCTCTACAACCAAGATCTGCCAGGTGTTTTGTCGCTTTACGACGAAATCGATAAGAAAGGATTTGAAGGAGACATGGTCTTGAACAGTTTGACAGAATTTTTCAGAAACCTGCTCATTAGTAAAGATGCAAGATCAATTGGATTGCTTCAAGTGATGGATGGATTCAGAAACAAATACATTGCAACAGCCAGTGAAATTTCAACTTCTTATATCATCGGCGCAATGAATATTCTCAATGAGGCTGAAGCTGGTTTTAAACAAGCCAAAAATAAAAAACTGCATGTTGAGTTTCACTTGATCAAACTCAATTACCTCAAACAAGCAGTCACCCTCCTTGCAGATGAAGGAGTAGGAAAAAAAAAACGAATTGACGAAGTAAAATCAATAGCATTTCGTCAACTCACCATAAGAGAGCAAAAAATTCCAGCAGAATTAAAACAAGCTCCAAAAGAAGTCGCAGCGCTAAAACATCCAGTTACACCTGTGGAGATTGAAGCAGTTGCTGTAGAAATAAAAACTGTAAATCAATCCCCTTCCACAGAACAGCCATCAACTCAAAATACTAACTCAGCACCTACCGGGGGGCTTGGAGCACTGAAAAAGATAAGGGACCAAATACAGACCAGAAAACAGGAAAAATCTGTTGTTTTTAACCTCAATACTGAAAAACTTCAGGAAGCCTGGAACATTTATGTTGAAAAACTGGCTGCTAATAACCAGGTGACCAGCCACAGCAACCTCAAACAGGCTAAACTAAGGATAATTGATGAGCTCAATTTTGAAGTAGAAGCAGAAACCAAAATCCAGCTCCAGTTCATTGACGGAGAGCGACTGGGGATGACCCTTCATTTGCAGGAATTTTTCAACAATAATCAAATTCAATACAAGGTAGTCTTAGACCCTGCTGCAGAGCAAAAAGAAGTACCAACCGAAATGGTAATGTCCAGAAAAGACCAATACCTTAAAATGATAGAACTCTACCCTGTCATCAAAAATATGCGCGATCAACTGAACCTGGATCTGGATTACTAATAAAGGGTGCAAAACTTTGCGAGTTCTTGGCTCTGATTCTCCATTTTTGACGTAATTTCGGCCTCTCAATAATTTTTAACCAAAACGGATTAGGGCTATGGCCGAAGTGATCAGAATGCCGCTCCTTAGTGATACCATGACAGAGGGCAAGATCGTAAAATGGAACAAGAGTGTTGGAGACACTGTAAAAAGTGATGATGTATTGGCAGATGTAGAAACCGACAAGGCTACCATGGAAGTAGTCGGCTACGCTGATGGCACACTTTTGTACATTGGTTTCAAAGAAGGAGAAGCCGCCAAAGTAAATGAAATTATCGCTATAGTCGGAAAGCCAGGAGAAGACATTCAGCAACATTTGAGTCCCGCTGCACCTGCAGCAACTGTTGCCCCGGTTCCTGCAGCCCCCACTCCACAAACCGCATCAAATTTACCAGCTGTTACTCCTGAACAATTGGGTGTTACAGTGATCAGGATGCCGCTTCTGAGTGATACCATGACCAGTGGTAAAATAGTACAATGGAACAAACAGGTTGGTGATCAGGTTAAAAGTGACGATAATTTAGCTGATGTAGAAACAGATAAAGCAACAATGGAAGTGGTGGGTTACACTGAAGGTACCTTACTGTATGTGGGTGTACCAGCAGGTGAATCTGCGAAAATAAATGATGTCATTGCCATCATTGGTAAGGCAGGTACAGATATTTCAGGTTTATTAAATAGCTTAAACAATACTTCTGCAGCAACAGCCGCAAGCGCATCAGCTCCTGCACCTGCTCCGACATCAGCTCCAGCAGCGGTTTCGGCACCTGCTGTAGCTTCATCAACATCAAATGATGGAAGAGTTAAGGCCTCTCCTTTGGCAAAAATACTTGCCAAGGATAAAGGAATCGATTTATCCCAAATAGTAGGATCTGGAGATGGTGGAAGAATCATCAAACAAGATATTGACAATTATACTCCAGGTACCACATCATCAGCTACTCCTGTAACTGCAACTGTAGCAACCACTTCAACTTTTGTTGCAGGTGTTGAAGGATATGCAGATACACAACTGACTTCCATGAGGAAGACCATTGCAAGAAGGTTAGGTGAAAGCATGTACACTGCACCTCACTTCTACCTGAGCATGGAAATCTGTATGGACAATGCCATCACAGCCAGGGCTGCGATGAATGAAGTAAGCGGTACAAAAATATCATTCCAGGATATGCTCATCAAAGCATCAGCTCTTGCTTTGAAAAAGCATCCTGCTGTAAACAGCAGCTGGATGGGTGATTTTATTCGCACATACAACCACGTGCATATTGGTTCAGCAATTGCTTTACCAGAAGGATTGATTGTTCCAGTAGTTCGATTTGCAGATCAGAAGTCGCTTTCACAAATTGCCCTCGAAGCCAAAGAGCTTTATGAAAAAGCGAGGAACAAAAAGATACAACCACAGGATTTCACAGGAAATACCTTCACCATTTCTAACCTCGGTATGATGGATATTGATGAATTTACTGCCATCATCAACCCGCCAGACAGCTGTATTTTGGCTGTGGGTAAAATCAAGGAAGTTGTAGTGAAGAAGGGAGATGCTTTCACAACCACTCAAATAATGAAAGTAACTTTGAGTTGCGATCATAGAAGTGTGGATGGTGCAGTTGGTGCTGCCTTCCTGCAAACCCTGAAAAAATACATGGAGAATCCAGTGGTGATGCTGGTATGACACCCAAAAAAACACTCGTTTTAGGGGCCTCTTCCAAGGCAGAACAATACAGCAACATGGCTGTCAGGAACTTATTGTCGGCCGGACACCCCGTTGAGGCTATTGGAAGAGATACATTCTCCATAGGCTCCGTCAATGTAAAAACAAATCCTGAACCCTTAGCCGACATCCATACAGTGACGATGTACCTCAATGCCTCCCGCCAGGGAGATTATGAGGATTATATCCTTTCTCTCCATCCCAAAAGGATCATCTTTAATCCGGGGGCAGAAAATCCATCTTTCAGCGATAAAGCCCAGCAACAAGGTATAGAAGTATTGGATGCCTGTACCCTGGTTATGCTCTCCGTTGGCACCTATTGAAAGGTGATTTTCCGTAAATACTGCAATTTTTCTACTGTTTAGATAGGTACTAATACTCAATCTGCTTGAATAAGTACGCAAAACATACTAGCAGGAACAATATCTCCGTTATTGTTCTGTACCTCTATGAAACTAAACAGAAACTAGAGCCCGTTTTTTAATCCGTACCCTATTTAAATTAATCCAACTTCCTAAGAAACAAACTGAAAAGTTTTAGCCTCCCCTCCTAAAGGGGAGGCTTTTTTTGCATCCTAAGCAGCATGTTTCCTGCTTATCTTTGCAGCATGACAACAAGAAATGTGAGGGTTCGTTTTGCGCCTAGTCCCACCGGCGGCCTCCACCTGGGGGGAGTAAGGACTGCTTTATTCAATTATTTATTTGCCAAACAACAGGGAGGCACCTTCGTTTTGAGAATTGAAGATACCGACCAGACCAGATTTGTTTCAGGTGCTGAACAATACATTATTGATTGCTTGGCCTGGTGTGGTATATCCCCCGATGAAGGTCCACATGCTGCAGGTAGTTTTGGGCCATACCGACAAAGTGAGAGAAAAGCAAACTACAGAAAGTATGCTGAAATGCTTGTCGCTAAAGGTTTTGCCTACTATGCATTTGATACACCTGAGGAATTGGAAAAAATGCGAGAGGAGTATAAATCAGATACCAATCCTTCGCCGCAGTACAACAGTAAGCTGCGTATGCAACTGAAAAATTCTTTATCGCTTGATAATGAAACAGTCGGCGACTTACTTTCAAAAAATACACCACATGTCATCAGGATTAAAATGCCTGAAAATGTTGAAGTGAAACTAAACGATTTGATTCGAGGAGAAGTTGTTTTCAATACAGATCAAGTCGATGATAAAGTATTGTTGAAAGCTGATGGTATGCCTACCTATCATCTTGCCGTGGTAGTCGATGATTATGAAATGCAAATCACACATGCCTTTCGTGGTGAAGAATGGCTTCCATCATCACCTGTACATGTATTGCTTTGGGAATACCTCGGATGGAAAGAAAGCATGCCAGCATGGGCTCACTTACCATTAATACTGAAACCAGACGGACAAGGAAAATTAAGTAAACGAGATGGTGATCGCTTGGGTTTTCCAGTTTTTGCAATGGACTGGAATGATCCCAAAACTGGTGAACTCACAAAGGGATTCAAAGAAATGGGCTTTCTACCGGAAGCCTTCATCAATATGCTGGCCTTACTGGGATGGAATGATGGAAGTGGTGAAGAATTATTTGATTTGAATACTTTAGTTGAGCGTTTCAATATTGAAAGAATTCATAAGGGTGGAGCAAAATTTGATTTTGAAAAAGCGAAATGGTTCAATCAGGAATGGATTAAAAAATCTGCTGATGAAAAGCTACTTCCTCATATCAAGTCATTGCTTTTAAATGAAGGTATCACAGCAACCGAAAATGATTTGTTGACTATTATACCAATGGTCAAAGAAAGATGTCAGTTGTTAAATGAATTCATCCCTCAATTGAGTTATTTTTTCAGAGATCCAGTAGATGTTGACATAGAAGCTATTCGTGCAAAATGGGATGAGAAAAAAACAACCTTCTTCCAATCATGGTCGACACTGCTGGAAGAACTTACGAATTGGGAAACAACTGAAATCGAAAGTTCATTCAAAGTACACGCAGCTGCATCAGAAATAAAACCAGGAGAATTACAATTGCCATTCAGGATCATGTTGGTAGGCGGGAAATTTGGACCACCTGTTTTTGAAATTGCATCAAAAATTGGAAAAGCTTCAACACTGCGCAGAATCAGTCACGTTTTGAAAATGCTTGAAAAATGAAACAATCCCAACCATCACTTCATACACGTCCCATTAGGGTTTTGATTGCAAAAGTCGGATTAGATGGTCACGACCGTGGCGCTAAAGTCATTGCGACATCCCTCAAAGACGCAGGCATGGAAGTGATTTATACCGGATTGAGACAAACCCCGGAAATGGTAGTAGAAGCTGCATTACAAGAGGATGTTGATGCTATTGGTATCAGTATTTTATCAGGAGCACACATGACTGTATTCCCAAGAATCATCAAACTGATGAAAGAAAAAGGAATGCAGGATGTATTGCTTACAGGAGGTGGTATCATCCCTGATGAAGACCGGATTCAACTTGAAGATATGGGAGTAGGAAAACTTTTCCCCCCCGGTACTGCATCTACTGAAATTGCAACGTATATCGGCCAATGGGTTATAGACAACAGATCATTCTAAATATTAGCATATGAGCGACAATGTTATCCTAACAGAAAAAAAAGATACTGTACTGTTGATCACCATCAACAGACCTGAAAAATTAAACGCACTTAACGCAGCAGTGCTGGATGCATTAAAAGATACTTTGGATATATTTCTAAAGGATGATACCTTGAAAGGAGCTATCATTACTGGTTCAGGAGAAAAGGCATTCGTGGCAGGTGCAGACATCAGTGGGTTTTTGAAGGGTGATAGAAAAATGGGTGCAGATTTTGCAGCAAAAGGACAAACACTTTTTTCAAGTATAGAAAATGCCAGTAAGCCCATCATTGCAGCTGTAAATGGTTTTGCATTGGGAGGAGGCTGCGAATTAGCCATGAGTTGTCATTTTCGTATTGCATCTGAAAATGCAAAATTTGGACAACCTGAGATCAATCTGGGTATTATCCCCGGCTATGGCGGAACGCAAAGGCTTACAAGATTAGTTGGAAAAGGCAGAGCAATGGAACTGATGATGACTGGAGAAAATATTGATGCCCAAGAAGCATATAGAATTGGACTGGTGAATCATGTTTGCAAACAAGAGGATCTGCTTGCACTTGCGGAAGCAAAAATGAAAATCATAACAAGCAAATCCAGTATTGCACTCACACAAATTATCATCGCCACAAATGCAGCAGATGAAAATCCTGCAGAAGGAATGAAAACGGAAGCGACTTGCTTTGGAAAAAGTTTTGCCAGTGAAGACATGGTTGAGGGCGTAACGGCATTTCTGGAAAAAAGAAAAGCCAATTTCAAATAACTCGGCTTTAACGAAACAACATTCACTAATTTTGCAATCAAATTTTGAACAATGGAATACAGGATTGAAAAAGATACAATGGGCGAAGTAAGTGTACCCAGTAACGCCTATTATGGAGCACAGACGCAGAGAAGTATTGACAATTTCAAAATAGCTCAAGACATCAATAAAATGCCTAAAGAAATTATCAAGGCATTTGCTTATCTAAAAAAGGCTGCTGCAATAACCAACTATGAAGCTGGCGTATTATCAGAAGAAAAATCTATACTCATCGGACAAGTTTGTGATGAAATTCTAGAAGGCAAACTTGATGAATATTTTCCTTTGGTAGTTTGGCAAACAGGGAGCGGAACCCAAAGCAACATGAATGTAAATGAAGTTGTTGCTTACCGTGGACATGTATTGAAAGGCGGTAATCTAAATGATAAAGACAAATTTCTTCATCCCAACGATGATGTAAATAAATCACAATCCTCCAACGATACTTTCCCAACAGCAATGCACATTGCAGCTTACAAAATGCTGATTGAGACCACCTTACCAGGTATTGAAAAATTGAGGAACACACTTGCCGAAAAAAGCAAGGCATTCATGCATGTGGTGAAAATAGGAAGAACACATTTCATGGATGCAACTCCACTAACAGTTGGACAAGAATTCAGTGGGTATGTATCACAACTAGATCATGGAATAAAAGCCATTAAAAATACACTTCCCCATCTTTCAGAACTTGCATTGGGAGGCACGGCTGTCGGTACAGGAATCAACACACCAGAAAATTATTCAGATCATGTTGCTAAACATATTGCCTCATTAACAGGCTTGCCTTTTGTTACAGCTGAAAATAAGTTTGAAGCACTTGCGGCACATGATGCGATTGTAGAGGCGCATGGAGCACTTAAAACAGTTGCTGTTAGTTTGATGAAAATTGCAAACGATATTCGAATGCTTTCATCAGGACCAAGAAGTGGAATTGGTGAAATATTCATTCCTGACAACGAACCTGGTTCATCTATCATGCCTGGTAAAGTAAATCCAACACAATGTGAAGCACTTACCATGATAGCGGCACAGGTGCTTGGAAACGATGTTGCTATTAATATCGGTGGCGCAAATGGTCATTTCGAATTGAATGTTTTCAAGCCAATGATGATTTACAACTTCCTGCACAGTGCAAAACTGATTGGTGATGGTTGTATAAGTTTTAACGACAAGTGTGCAACAGGTATCGAACCCTTACATGATAACATTGAAAAGCACCTCAACAATTCATTGATGCTGGTAACAGCACTCAATACCAAAATCGGTTATTACAAAGCAGCTGAAATTGCCCAAAAGGCCCATAAAGAAGGAACTACACTCAAAGAAATGGCTGTAAAATTGGGCTACCTCAGTGAAGCAGAATTTGACCAATGGGTTGTACCATCTGAAATGGTAGGTAAACTGAACTAAGTTTAACCCAGATCAATCTCTGTATTGTCGCCTATATTCAACGTACGTGTTTCGCCTTTGATGACCGTATCAGAACCAATGAGTGAATCATGCAACACCACATCGTACAGTTTAGTGAAGGCCCCCACAATGGATTCTTTTACCACAGAATAACTGATAACCGACTTTTCACCTAAGGTGACATTAGGTCCAATGATTGAATTTTGAATTTCACAACCCGGTGCAATGCTAACAGGAGGTATGATGATGGTATTGATATAACTTTCTGTGTTGGCAATTTCACCACCCCATTTCTTGAGTAGCGTTGCATTGCTTTCCAATAAAGTTTCTTTTTTACCACAATCAAACCAGTTGGCCACTTTCATGGTAGTAAAAACAGCTCCCCCATTTACCATACAATCCAATGCTGGTGTCAATCCCATCTCACCCTCTTCAGCAATGGCCTTAGGCATCAGTTGTTCAATACATTTAAACATCAAACCTGTATCGGCGATTTTATAGATACCCACCAAGGCATTATTGGTTCTGGGAATTTGTGGCTTTTCTACCAATTTGGTGACAACAAAATTTTCATCAGTCTCAGCAACACCAAAATCCCTAGGATCATCAACTTTCTTCACACACAACACAGATCCTGAAGATTGTAAAAATGATTCAACATTGTATTCGCATATGGTATCGCCTAATGCAATCACCACTTCATCCGCTCCTACTGCATCTTTGCACAAGTAAACAGCATGACCTAAACCCTTACGTTCATTCTGATAAATGATGGTAATGTTCAATTCAGGATATTTTGCTTTGGCATAATCCATGATTTTATCACCAAGATACCCCACTACCAAAATAAAATCTTTGATACCCGCTTCGGCCAGTTGATCAATGATGATACTCAGAATTGTTTTGCCTGCAAGTGGAATCAAGGCCTTGGGCTGCGTATAGGTATGCGGTCTAAGTTTAGTGCCGGCACCGGCTACAGGTATGATCGCTTTCATTTTAGTTTTGGTTAACGCTGACTTGCTATCAGCAGATTTAAATCAGTATACTTCAAATTAAATCGCTGACTCAAATGAAAGTTGGTCAGTGAACCTTTGAACATATACACTCCATTTCGAATATTGCTTTGATGCCAAATCAATTCTTCTAATCCCCCTTCATCTCCAATCTTAATCAACAATGGCATTAAAACATTACTAATTGCTTGTGAGGCAGTCCGTGCAAAACCAGACGGGATATTGGGCACACCATAATGTAAAACTCCAAATTTAGAAACCACTGGTTGTTCATGTGAAGTTACTTCAGATGTCTCGAAGCAACCTCCTCTGTCAATACTCACATCCACAATCACACTACCAGGACGCATTTGCGCAACCATTTCTTCAGATACCACTACTGGCGTTCTGCCTCCGCTTGAGGTTAGTGCACCTACCGCAACATCACATGTTTTAAGTTGCTTGGCCAGAATTTTTGGCTCGATTACGGAAGTCCATAAACGGACCCCCATATTGTTTTGCAGTCGCTTTAATTTATAAATATTGTTATCAAAAACTTTAACGCTGGCTCCCATTGCCAAGGCTGTTCTGGCAGCATACTCTCCTACAATTCCAGCACCGATGATGACAACTTTGGTGGGAGGTATGCCTGATATTCCACCCAACAATGCTCCTTTTCCGTTATTTGCACTGCTGAGGTATTGCCCCGCGATGAGCATCACCGCACTACCCGCAATTTCACTCATGCTTCTCACAATTGGATTATGCCCAGATTCGTCCTTCAGATTTTCAAAAGACAAAGCCGTAATTTTTTTCTCCATCATCTTTTCCAGAATATGTGTTTTCATCACTGGGAGATGAATAGGAGATATAATGGTTTGTCCAACCGACAACAAAGGCAACTCCTCATCTGAAACCGGAGCAGATTTCATGATCAGCTCATTGGTAAAAATCTCTTTCTTATCATGTACAATTTGAGCACCGGCCTCTGCATAATCTTTATCAGAAAAATGAGCTGCCTCACCTGCATTATGTTCTACAACAACATGATGGCCATTGTTCATCAATACACCAACAGCGTCTGGGGTTAAGGCAATTCTGTTTTCTTGAAAAGCATTTTCTTTAGGAATAGCAATTTTTAAAGCTGATGAAGAAGGCTTTACATCTAACGTTTCCCCCAAAGGTTCATACTGTATACTAGAACTGATGAATGGTTTTCTGATTGCCATGGGTTAATTGTAATACAAGTTAATCAATTTTCGCCTGAAATTACCCTTATATGACGCTGTTCATCACTAACATAGCTGATTTCAACTGACAATGCACCCGTGGGTATAATTCGCATCGCCTTTTCAGGCCACTCTACAAGACATAAATGCCCACTATAGAGATGATCTTCAATTCCTGCATCAAAAGCCTCCTCTTCATCTTTAACCCGGTATAAATCGATGTGGTAGATGATTTGTCCAGTTTTCTCTTGACCAGCATTGTATTGGTTAACTAAAGTGTATGTGGGACTACTAACAGTTTCTTGTACACCCCACAATTCACATAGTATTTTGATCAATGAAGTCTTTCCTGCTCCTAAATTACCCGAGAAAGTGATCACCTTGAATTGATTGATTATCTCTGCCAATTCAGCTGCAACAATATGCATTTCTGCAATTCCGTAATTTTTGTCCATCCACTTCATATCTCTGCGAAGATAAATTAATCAGTAAATTTGTAGTATGGAAACCGTAAAATGGAAAGTTGAGGGAATGACATGTGCAAATTGTGCGCTGACCATCAACAAGTACCTCGATAAAAAAGGAATGCAAAACATCAGGGTAAATCCCATTGATGCAGAAGTTACTTTTGAAATTATTGAAGGTACCGAAGCTAAATCCCTGATCAAGGATATCAACGACCTAGGGTATCATGTAATTGACCAACAACAAGGGGCAGGAACCAAACAACCTTTTTTCTCCAACCAACGCAACCGTTTGCTCTTCACACTACCTTTTACACTGGTGTTGATGCTGCATATGCTAGAAAGCTGGATCCATATTCACTGGCTCATGAACCCATGGATCCAACTTGCACTTTGCCTTCCCGTATATATTGTAGGAATGTCTTTTTTTGGTAAAAGTGCATGGATCAGTTTACGCAACAAGATGCCCAACATGAATGTCTTGATTGCATTGGGAGCAACTGCTGCATTTGTGTATAGTCTAATTGGAACATTAATGGGACAAGGAGAGCAGTATTTGTTTTACGAAACAGCTGCTACCATTATTACACTTGTCTTTCTTGGTAATTACCTGGAAGATGCATCCATGCAATCTACACAACGGGCTTTGAAGTCCCTTGTAAAATCACAAAAGGTCATGGCCAACATGATTGCCTTTGACGAAAATCACCAGGAAGTCATTTTCCCAATTGAAAATACCCAATTGAAAGTAGGTGACCTGGTATTGGTGAGAAGTGGAGAACAAGTTCCGATCGACTCTAAAATCTTATGGGGTGATGCACATGTTAATGAATCATTGCTTACAGGAGAAAGTATCCCTGTTCATAAAGTTGCTAAGGACAAAGTTATTGGTGGAAGTATTGTAGAGTCGGGTTCCATCAAAGCTCAAGTTACCGCAACAGGAGACGATACTGTACTATCAGGAATACTAAACCTCGTAAGACAAGCACAAGGTGAAAAACCACCCATACAACAAATGGCAGACAAAATCAGCGGCATCTTTGTTCCACTTGTTGTAGGTATTGCATTACTAACTTTTATTGGCAATTACTTTTATTTACTCAATATTGGTGTGACAGCTGTATTCACACAAGCACTCATGAGGAGTATCGCCGTTCTGGTGATTGCTTGTCCCTGTGCAATGGGCCTCGCTACTCCTGCTGCAATTGCAGTCGGCTTGGGAAGGGCTGCAAGAACTGGTATTCTTTTTCGGAATGCCACCAGTCTGGAAAATTTCAAAAACATCAAACAAATTGTTTTTGATAAAACAGGTACACTCACAACAGGCAATTTTAAATTAGCGGAATATGAAAAAGGTGAACTGACTGAAGATCAATGGAAGAGCATTGTCTATTCCTTAGAAAAATATTCAAACCATCCCATCGCCCAGTGTGTGGCATCTTCGTTTAAAACAAAAGATGAAATAAAATGGAAGTCAATTGAAGAAGTTAAAGGACTTGGAATGAAGGGTGAGGATCATGATGGAAATATTTTCTGGGCAGGATCCTATAAGCTTGCCATCAACCATTCCACTGAGAGCCTGCACAATGTTTATATTCTAAAAAATGATCAACTCATAGGCTGGATTGATGTTGAAGATGAATTAAGACCGGAGGCCAAAGAAGTAATGCAATACTTAAAATCAAAAGGAATTAAAACAATTCTATTGAGTGGCGATAAAAAAGAGAAGTGTGTACATATCGCTAATCTTCTCGAGATGGATGAAGTATTTGCAGAGCAGACTCCGGAAGAAAAACTCATAAAAATTGCAGACCTTAATGCTGCAACCCCTACTGCAATGGTGGGTGATGGCATCAATGATGCACCAGCATTAGCCAAGGCAACCATAGGAATTTCATTGAGCGAGGCTTCACAAATGGCTATTCAAAGTGCACAAGTTGTATTGATGCATGCAGGATTAAAAAAATTACCTACCGCATTAGGTCTTGGAAAACATACATACCTCACCATCAAGCAGAACTTGTTCTGGGCCTTCTTTTACAATGTGATCGCAATACCGATTGCAGCGTTCGGATTCCTGACACCAACATTTGGTGCTATGGTAATGGGACTCAGCGATGTTGTCTTGGCAATTAATTCTGTTCGACTCTTTATCAAAAAAGTGATTTAGCAATTTTGAACATGAACCCTGAACATATCCTAAAGACCTATTGGGGACATGAACAATTTCGACCCTCCCAGCTTGATATCATCTCCTCTGTATTAAAAGGAATTGATACACTTGCAATTTTACCAACAGGAGGTGGCAAATCCATTTGTTTTCAAGTGCCCGCTATGGCAAAAGAAGGTCTCTGCCTTGTTATATCACCATTGATTGCATTGATGGAAGATCAGGTCAATAGACTTAAGGAAAACAACATAGCTGCTGCAGCACTTACCTCTGGCATGCGTCTTCAAGATCAACATGAAATTATAGAAGCTGCACTAAATAAAGAATTAAAGTTTCTGTACGTTTCTCCAGAACGTTTACAAACAAAAAGTTTTGTTGCAACACTGCAAGAATTACCTATCGCTTTAATTGCAGTAGATGAAGCACATTGCATATCACAATGGGGCTATGATTTCAGACCTGCATATCTGAATATTGCTTCGGTAAGAGAAAATCTTCGAGATGTTCCAGTAATAGCACTAACAGCATCTGCTACTGGAAAAGTAAAACAAGATATACAGGAAAGGCTTTTGATGAGATCTCCCAATGTCTTCATGACCTCTTTCAACAGAAAAAACCTTTCCTACAGGGCAGAAAAAAGTGATGATAAAATCACGAAAATTGTTTCATGGATCAAGAAAACACCAGGAAGTGGTATTATATATTGCAGAACACGAAAAAGAACAAAAGAGATCAGTGATTTGCTCAATGGTCATCAGATCATCAGTGATTTCTATCATGCTGGACTTGATCAGGAAACAAGAAAACAAAAACAAGAAGATTGGATAAAAGGACAAACCAGTATCATGGTTTGTACCAATGCATTTGGCATGGGAATTGACAAAGCAAATGTAAGAGTTGTAATACATGCTGATGTTCCTGACTGCCTGGAAAACTATTACCAGGAAGCAGGAAGGGCAGGAAGAGATGGACAACCCGCAAAGGCAATCCTACTCTATCGAGAGCAGGAACTGGAAGAACTCAAAACATTGCCAGATGTTAAATACCCAAGCATTCATACCATCAGAAAAGTTTACCATGCACTTGGAAATTATTTTCAATTACCAATTGGTGCAGGGAAAGGAGAATTTTTGAATTTTAATCTGGAAGATTTTCTAAAAAAATTCAAACTTGACCTAAATGAAGTTGTGTACACTTTACAGGCTTTAAAACAAGAAGAAATTATATCCTACCTGGAAAAATCTTTTTCACCTTCTTCAGTACAGTTTATTTCTAACAGAAACAGAATCGAAAATTTCGAAGCATTACATTCAGATCTAGAGCCTATCATTAAAGCATTACTAAGAACCTACGGTGGTATTTTTGATGGCCCTGTTAATATCAACGAAACACAATTGGCCTGGATCTTAAAAAGAGATATCATCACCATCAAAGAGCAATTGTTTGCACTTCATCAGTCGGGCATCATAGAATACCAGCCCAAAAACGATAAACCTCAAATCTGTTATTTACAGGAACGCATCAAATCAGAAGAATTACAGATCAATCATGAAAACTACCTGCTCAGAAAAAAAGAATATGCAGGAAGAATTAACAGCATGATCAATTATACAAAAGATGATACCTGCAAATCCATGCTGATTGGAAATTATTTTGGTGATACTCAAATACAAGCATGTGGTATATGCGACAATTGTGAAGAAAAAACACTTATTAAAACAAGAGAACTTCTTATACCCGATATCATCAATTCAATTTTAATACTCATCAAGGAAGAATCAAAAACAATTGAGTACTTAAAAGAGGCCATCAACGCAGACGAGAAATCATTTGTAACAGCAATAGCATTTCTAAAGGATGAGGACAAAATCTCTATTCAACAGGGTGGTAAAATTGGACTAAAATAAAAAAAGGGCTGGATAGAAATCCGCCCCGTAAAAATCCAATATCCTATGAAAAACCAAGGCGAAATTAACTTTTGATTAGCATGATTGCAAGTTTTATGGCCAATAGTTATGCACATTTTCCGGCTATTAAATCCTACTTTTTTAGATTTTTTTAAAAGCAAAGCCTTGAAAATCAGCTTCAAATATGAAATGTCTAATCTTCAGTCGATAAATTATAAACTATGAAAACCAAGTTTTTTTTTAAAATCCACGCTGTTTAACAAAATTTTATTGGCACTAAGTTCCGAATATGGGACTTTATATTTTTATTTGTTTAAAACCGTCAAATATGTCAGCTACTACCAAACCAAGAATTTTACTTTGCGAGGATGATCCAAATCTTGGACTTGTATTAAAGAACTTCTTGGAACTCAACGATTTCGATGTAACTCTCGAAAGAGATGGCCGTTTGGGTCTGGCTGCATTTCAAAGAGAGAAATTCGACATTTGCCTCCTTGATGTAATGATGCCTAAAATGGATGGGTTTGCTTTGGCTGAAGAAATCAGAGATATCAATGCAGAAATTCCTTTGTTTTTCCTTTCTGCTAAATCTATGAAGGAAGACCAAATCAAGGGTTATAAGCTAGGAGCTGACGACTATATTACCAAGCCTTTTGATTCTGAATTATTGCTTTTTAAAATTAAAGCAATCCTTAAAAGAAACGAAGAGCAGAATAAGGAACAAGAAAACATTGAATACGATTTAGGTATTTACCATTTCATTCCAAAACTCAGAGAGCTTTCTTCAGCAAATGGTAAAGTAACCTTATCTCCTAAAGAAAATGAGTTGCTCAAGATGCTGAGTGAATATAAAAATGATTTACTCCAAAGAGAACTTGCTTTGAAAAAGATTTGGGGCAACGACAACTACTTTAACGGAAGAAGTATGGACGTTTACATCGCAAAACTCCGTAAATATCTAAAGGATGATCCTAATGTTGAGATTGTCAACATCCATGGAAATGGCTTTAGACTGATTGTAAAATAAACTGCAATTTATTACTGCTCTGATTTAGAACAAAAGATTGTCCTGAGGCTTTATGGGCTTTCTTCCAAGGTGTTCGTATGCCCGGGCAGTGACTTCTCTTCCACGCATGGTTCTTTGTAAGAATCCTTCCTGAATAAGAAATGGTTCATAAACATCTTCAATGGTACCAGCCTCTTCGCCAACCGCTGTGGCTATTGTACCCAATCCAACAGGACCACCTTTAAATTTATCTATTATAGTAGATAAAATTCTATTGTCCATTTCATCCAATCCATGCTCATCAACTTGCAATGCATTCAGTGCATGCTTGGTAATCTCCAGCGTAATATTTCCATTACCCAGCACTTGAGCAAAATCCCTTACACGCTTTAAAAGTCCATTGGCAATTCTTGGCGTTGCCCTACTTCTTCTTGCAATTTCTTTTGCAGCTGCTGGAACTATTTTTGAATTTAAAATACCTGAAGAACGGGTAACAATTCTCTCTAAGACTTCATTAGGATAATACTCTAACCTGGATTTGATGGCAAATCTTGAAAGAAGTGGTGCAGTAAGCAAACCACTTCTGGTTGTTGCACCAATCAAGGTAAAGGGATGGAGATTGATTTGAATAGTCTTGGCATTTGGACCGCTATCAATCATGATATCAATCTTAAAGTCCTCCATCGCAGAATAAAGATATTCTTCAACCACTGCACTTAACCTGTGAATTTCATCGATGAACAGAACATCATTAGGTTCAAGGCTTGTAAGCAAACCAGCAAGATCTGCTGGTTTTTCAATTACAGGACCAGAAGTTTCCTTGATGTTGACTCCCATCTCTCTTGCCACAATTCTCGACAAGGTTGTTTTACCCAATCCGGGGGGACCGTGAAACAAGACATGATCCAATGACTCAGACCTCATTTGAGCCGCCTTGATGAAGATGGCGAGGTTTTCAATAATACCCGGTTGTCCGGAAAAATCATCCAAACTGGAGGGTCTGATGCTGTTTTCAAACTCTGCATCACCACTGTTGCCTGGCTTATCGGATGGATCTAAATGCGGATTCATGTACTGTAAATTACACCTTTAGCAGGTAAGTAAAATATAATCTTTGCAGACGTCTAGAGTACTACATTAATCATCTTATTTTTTACATAAATGATTTTTTTAGGAGCCTTTCCTTCCAGCCACTTGATTACTATTGGATCCTTCATCACCAACTCTTCTACTTCCTGTTGTGAAAGGTTGATATCCAAGTTGATAGTGGTTCTTGTTTTACCATTAATTGCTATTGGATATTCCTTTGAAGTCTCAACAAGATATTTTTCTTCAATTGCAGGATAAGTTGCGTCTAACACCGAACCTTCATTGCCTATCGCTTGCCAAAGTTCTTCACAAATATGAGGCGCATACGGTGATAGTATAATCAGGAATTTTTCCAACAACTCTTTTGAATGACATTTTAATTCAGTCAGTTCATTTACACCTATCATAAAACCGCTGACTGCTGTATTAAATGAAAACTTAGAGGTATCCTCTTCGATTTTCTTAGCAACTTTATAAAAAACCTTCCAAGCAGCATCTTTTGCAGGTTCATTGTTGAAGACTTGTCCTTTTTCTGAATCGTAAAATAACCTCCAGAATTTTTTGATGAAGCGATGAACACCTTCAATGCCTTTTGTATCCCAGGGCTTATCTTGCTCTACAGGACCTAAAAACATTTCATATAACCTAAATGTATCAGCACCATATTTTTCAACGATATCATCAGGGTTTACTACATTAAAATAGCGCTTACTCATTTTCTCCAATCGGCCGCCACACTTATAAACCCCATTCTCAGTTATGAAACTGGCATTGGCGAAATCAGGTTTCCACTTTTTAAAGGCTTCCATGTCCAAATCAAATCCATCGACTAAACTCACATCCACATGCAGTTCATCTGTTTCGTATTGCTCTTTAAGACCTGCAGAAACAAATTCCTGTGTACCCCTGATGCGATAAACCAATCTTGAATCTCCTCCTATTTTACCTTGATTCAACAACCTCTTGAAGGGCTCATCAAACCCAATATATCCTAAATCATACAAAGCTTTGGTCCACATTCTGCTGTACAGCAAATGCCCTACTGCATGTTCAGTACCACCAATATATAAATCAACTTGTCCCCAATAATCACTTGCACTTCTGCTACAAAATTCATTGGTATTTTTGGGATCCATGTACCTTAAGAAATACCAGCTGCTTCCTGCATAACCAGGCATGGTATTTACTTCTCTTGTACCACCATCGAAGCTTGCCCAATCTGGAAGATTTGCCAAAGGACCCTGTGCGTCTGGTCCAGGTTTCAAGTCACTCATCTCCGGCAACAATACTGGTAAAGAAGATTCTGGTAAAGGGACTGCTACCTCATCTTTCCAAACTATCGGAAATGGTTCGCCCCAATAACGTTGGCGACTGAAAGCAGCATCTCTCATTTTATAATTGGTTTGTCGTTTACCAATACCCAGTTCCTCCAACTTATCAATAGCAACACCTATTGCATCAGACATCAGTAACCCGTTTAAGAAGCCACTGTTTTGCAATGTTGCTTCTTTGGTTGGATTCGCTGTTTGTCCATCAAAATAGTCGCCAATAATATTGGTTACTGGAATATCAAAATGAGTAGCAAATTTAAAATCACGTTCATCTCCACAAGGAACTGCCATAATTGCACCAGTTCCATAACCAGCAAGAACATACTCACTGATCCAAACGGGAACTTTACGGTCTTCAAATGGGTGCTGACAATATGCACCACTAAATACACCAGTTATTTTTTTCTCTGCCATACGCTCACGCTCACTTCTGCTGTTTACATACGACAAATAATCATCAACATCCTGTTTTTGAGCAGCTGAAGTGATAGAAGCAACCAACTCATGTTCAGGTGCAATAACCATGAAGTCTATACCGAAAATCGTATCGGGTCTTGTAGTATATACTTTCAGCTTGTGTGCTTGACCAACAATACCGAAATCAATTTCAGCACCAAAACTTTTCCCAATCCAATTGGATTGCATTTCTTTCATACTATCACTGAAATCAACAGTTTCCAGACCTTTCAGCAAACGTTCTGCATAATCTGTTATACGTAAATACCACTGACGTAATTTCTTTTTGACTACTGGATGTCCACCTCTTTCACTTACCCCATTGATGACCTCATCATTGGCCAGTACAGTACCTAAAGCCTCACACCAATTCACTTCACCAATACCGCAATATGCCAATCGGTAATTCATGAGCACATCAGATTTTTCCTTATCAGAATACCCCTGCCAATCAGCATTGGTAAAATTCAGTTTTCGGTTACCAGGACAAACATGATTTCGATTTCCTTCTTTTTCAAAAATTGAAATCAATTCTTCAATTCTCCTTGCTTTTTGTATAGCACGGTCAAACCAGCTATCAAACAATTGAAGAAAAATCCACTGTGTCCATTTGTAGTAATCTGCATTGGAAGTTCTCACTTCCCTGTCCCAATCATAACAGAATCCAATTTTATTCAATTGCGAACGGAATGTATCGATGTTTTTATTGGTAGAAATGGAAGGAGCAATTCCATGCTCGATTGCATATTGCTCAGCAGGTAAACCAAATGAATCATAACCCATTGGATGCAACACATTAAACCCTTTGGTTCTTTTGTAACGACTAAATACATCACTCGCTATATAACCCAAAGGATGACCAACATGGAGGCCTGCACCACTCGGATAAGGGAACATGTCTAGCACATAATACTTAGGCTTGTCACTGTTATTTGACACTTTATACGCATTTTGCTTCATCCATGCTTCCTGCCATTTTTTCTCAATATCCTTAAACGCGTATTCCATCTTGAATTTCTTTGTTGAGTCTGTTGAAAATTAAACCTTTATTGGGAAGCGCAAAAATACACAAACGCTTTAAAATTGCTATTTTTGAAATCTGAACCAACGTCCAAATCCAAAATAAATTAAAGTCAAACATGGCAGCACAAAGCAAATCTTCAATGAAACGCAGTAAACCCTCCTATTTTATGGCCATTCTGGGTGTTGCACTTGTACTTTTCATTTTAGGAATGCTAGGCTGGCTGGTTATCAATGCAAGCAAATTAGAAAGTTATTTCAAGGGCAGTGTACAAGTGAATGCCTTCGTAAGAGATGGCTCGCCTCAAAAAGAGATCGACATAGTAAAAAAAGCCATAACTGCTAAGCCTTATGCCAGAAATGTTGAATTTACTACAAAGGAAGCGGCAAGGTCCAAATTCATAGGAGACGGAAATGAAGACTGGAACAAGGTTTTAGATTACAATCCTTTACCCGCCAGTATTGATTTCTACCTTGAGCCAGAATATGTGAACAAAGACAGTCTTAAAAAAATCACGGCTGAAATCACCAAGAATTTCATCATCAGTGAAGTCAAGTATCCAGATGCAGTAGTAAGCAACCTCAACAACATCGTAAAGAAAACTGGATATTTTCTCTTGGCTTTGGCAGGAGTACTCGCACTAATAGTGATCATTTTGATTGATAACACCATTAAACTGGCTATGTTTTCTAATCGGTTTTTGATCAAAACTATGCAAATGGTCGGCGCAACAAGGTGGTTCATCTCCAAGCCATTCGATCAAAAAGCAATTTTAAACGGTTTAGTCAGTGCAGTTTTGGCTATTTTCGCCATACTGGTGATTGTTTATGGTGTTGAAAACTGGTGGCTACCTGAAATCAAGGCCTTGCGCGATAACACAATGTTGTTTCTGCTATTTTTGGGACTCATCATCATTGGCATCAGTATAACATTTATCAGTACACATAGAAGTGTAATCAAGTATCTCAAAATGAAACTTGACGACCTTTATTAAAAATGAATTGGCATGGAAGCAAATAAGAATACGCTTTTCGGAAAACAGAATTTGATGTGGATGCTCATTGGCGCCATAGTAATCATTCTTGGCTTTTTTTTAATGGCTGGTGGAAAAAGTGAAGACCCTAATGTGTTCAATGAATCGGAAGTGTACAGCACCACCAGAATTACAATCGCACCCTTGCTAATTGTAGCTGGACTCATCATTGAGATTTATGCCATCATGAAGAAAGGCAAATAACCGTTCTCGCCTCTTTTCATTAATACACCACATGAACACATTTCAAGCCATTATTCTGGCCATCATTGAGGGCATTACAGAATTCCTTCCTATCTCTTCAACTGGGCACATGGCTATTGCTTCAGCTTTTTTCAATATTGAAGATGACACATTTACTAAACTTTATCTGGTTGTTATTCAATTGGGAGCAATCCTTGCTGTGACCGTAATCTACTGGCGCAAGCTTTTCAATTTTATCAATTATAAATTTTACCTGAAACTGTTGATTGCAATGATACCTGCACTTGTTGCCGGTATTGGTTTGATTGACTTTATAAAAGATGCCCTAGGAAATACACTTATGATTTCCATAATCATGGTTGTTGGTGGTATTCTTTTACTGGGTGTAGATAAATGGTTTAAAGATGGTACAGTAAAGGAAGAGAACGAAATCACCAATAAACATGCATTCATGATTGGCGTTTACCAGGTTTTGGCAGTCGCCTTTCCTGGCTTGAGCCGTTCAGCTGCTACCATTATTGGAGGGATGCAACAAAAGCTGACGAGATCGCTTGCAGCAGAATTCTCCTTTTTCCTGGCCATCCCCACCATGTGTGCAGCCACCGCAAAAAGTGTGTACGACATATGGAAAGATGAGCCTGCATTACTAAACTCTTCTGGTATAGAATTGATTTTAATGGGCTCATTAATTGCATTTATTGTAGCATTGATAGCCATCAAATTTCTCATTTCCTTCCTGCAGAAAAATGGCTTTAGGCTATTTGGATGGTACAGAATTATTGTTGGGTCTGTCCTAATAATGCTTATCTTGATGGGTAAGCTTTAGCATATGAGAAATAATAAAAAGATACAGAATGCCTGGACAATGTACGACTGGGCAAACAGTACCTATAATTTGGTGATTACTTCCACCATTTTCCCTGCTTATTATGTTGCCGTTACAACCAACAGCAATCCCAATGAATTATCATATGTAGATTTCTTTGGCATCAAAGTCATTAATACAGCCTTACAAAACTATGCCCTTGCTTTCGTTTTCCTCATTGTGGCATTTACCTCACCCATTTTATCTTCTATTGCAGACTACAGAGGAAACAAAAAAGCCTTCATGCGCGTATTTACTGTATTGGGCGCAGTCTCATGCTCAGCCCTGTTCTTTTTCACACCAGAAAAAGTTGAGTACGGAATTATTTTCTTTTCACTTGCAGCTCTGGGATTCTGGAGCAGCTGGGTATTCTATAATTCATACCTACCTGATATTGCAGCTCCTGAAGAACGCGACAGGCTAAGTGCCCGAGGATTTGCTATGGGATACATTGGAAGTGTCATTTTACAACTCATTTGTTTTGCCATCATTTTGAAACCAGATTTATTTGGTCTTGATACTACTGATAAAACACTTGGACCAAGAATTTCATTTTTACTGGTTGGGTGCTGGTGGCTAGGGTTTGCTCAAATTCCATTCAAACATTTACCCAACAATACAGAAAGCAACAAAAAGCTAAAAAAGCATATTCTTGTGAATGGATTTCACGAACTAAAACTTGTGTGGAATCAGGCTAAACAGATTCCTGCTTTGAAAAGATTTTTAGGGACTTTCTTCTTGTTAAGTGTAGGAGTTCAAACGGTAATGCTAGTGGCAGCAGGATACAGCAAAAAAGAAATCTTTCCTAAACCGGAAGATGAACCAAAATTATTGGTCACTATTTTATTGATTCAAATTGTAGCCATCTTTGGTGCCATCGCACTCAGCAGAATTTCTAAACTAATTGGCAATATCGCTACCATGGTTATTGGTATTTCTATTTGGATTTTCATTTGTATTTGGGGATATTTCATCAAATCACAGACAGAGTTCTACATTCTTGCAGCATGCGTTGGTATGGTGATGGGCGGCATTCAATCTATGAGCAGAAGCACCTATGCCAAACTGCTTCCAGAGACACAAGACACGACTGCCTTTTTTAGTTTTTATGATGTAACCGAAAAAATTGCTCTTACCATAGGTTTATTCCTTTTTGCATACAATGAAGAATTAACCGGAAGTATGAGAAACTCAATTTTAGTATTGATGGTATTTTTCATCTTGAGTTTATTCTCATTACTCTACACTAAAAAAGTTGTAACCAAAGAAAATTATGCAAGTCTATTCAGTTGATACTGGTTTTTTCAAGTTAGATGGAGGTGCGATGTTTGGCGTTGTACCTAAAGTTATTTGGAACAAACTCAACCCGGCAGACGAGAACAATCTCTGCACCTGGTCGATGCGTTGCATGCTGATAATTGATGGTGAAAGAAAAATCTTGATTGATACAGGCATGGGTACCAAACAGTCTGAGAAATTCTTCAGTCACTATTATCTCCATGGAGAAGGTGAGTTGATGAAATCATTAAATGAACTTGGATGCTCAGCAGATGATATCACTGATGTTATTCTCACCCATTTGCATTTTGATCACTGTGGCGGAGCTGTTAACCTGTTAAACGAAAAACTGATACCTGCTTTTCCAAAAGCAACCTATTGGAGTACTGCAAAACATTGGGAATGGGCCATCAACCCCAATAGCAGAGAAAAAGCTTCTTTCTTGAAAGAAAATTTTGTACCGCTTCAAGAGCATGGACAACTAAAGTTTATTGAAGAAAAAGAAGGAGAACTTACCCAATTCTCAACTAATATTGATATTCTCTTTGCACATGGACATACACAATCCATGATGTTACCGCTGATTAAGTACAAAGGGAAAACTATTTGCTACATGGCAGATTTGATTCCATCGTCGATGCATGTACCATTACCTTATGTAATGGGCTATGACATGTTTCCTATGACGACGTTGATTGAAAAAGAAATATTCTTAAAGAAAGCTTGTCAGGAAAACTATGTTCTTTTCTTTGAGCATGATCCAGCCGGTGAATGTTGCACAGTAGAATCAACCGAAAAGGGGTACAAAAGAAAAGAGGTATTTAACCTTGATGCACTCTAGGCATCAATTGAATTTGAGCATTGACTTCATTGGGTAACGCAGGTTCTTGTAGCCCATCATGTCTACTTTTACGCTGCCCACTGTAATGGGACTTTCAACCCTCAATGGCACTCTGTTAAGGTCATCTGAAACCCATACAGTCATCAATTCACCACCTTGGAATATTGTACCCTTGATCAGCATAGGCTTGAACTTGATTGCCCTGAATTTACCATAACGGGTTTTGATAATTTCTTTACCCAGATAGCGGATATAGATACTATGGACTTCATCATCCAGGAACATATTGAAATTTATTTTATCGCCTATTTTATACTTAGAGAAATCAATATTCCGAGCAAAATAAATTGAGCTTAAAACATCCTGCATGCAATTGTTAATGGAGAAAGTCCCTTTTGTACTTACAGCTTTTGACTCATCATGGTAAAAATTCACCAGCTCATCTTTACGATAACCACCTTCTTCCACATGACGCACAAATCGGTATGGTTTCAAAGTTGTAGTATCAATATAGGTCTCATATCTGTCTCTTACCTTGAAAATCCAGTCGTATGAGGGATTAGAAGTTCCTAGCCCAACAATATGATAAACAGGTTTATTATTTAACCGTGTATTGGAAACAGTAAATGATGCCGTACCTGCATCAACATAAAGTCCAATTACATTGTAAAAAACCTTAAAGGTAATAACCTCTCCCCCAGAAAATGAGAAATTTGAAATACCGCAGAAATCATTACCTGCACTCAAACGAATAGTAGCACTGCTCAGGAAAATAACCAGTATGATTTTTTTGAAAATGGACATAGAACAAATATAAAACCATTGAAGCATGGATTTTGTTCTCAATTTTAAAACATCAATAATTTTTTCTTAAAATTGACAGGGCATCAATTTTTTTTCCATTTATTCGTCAACAACAGAAGCGCTCCTATTCCTGCGGGAAGGATCATATTCAGGAGCCAGACAAGGGTAACGCCCATTGTTAAAGCAGTTACATTGGATGTAAGAGGAGCAAATAACATAATCGAAAGCTGCCAACGCAGCCCCAATTCTACTAAAGATACAGTTGGCACAATGGACAAAATGAACAACAATACTGAAATTGAGAGACTCACTTGGACAAAATCAAGAGATAAATCAACCACTTCAAACATCAACCAATATTGGAGTAAGAAAATACTATAGCGAGTAAGAGACCAAAACAATACTTTCAGCAACATGGATGTTGGTAAAATCGAAAGCTGGGCAAACTGATCTTTCCATCTTTTCATGTATCTCAGATGGGAAACCCAAGAGAAAAAAACACCCGATTTGAAATAAACAAACAATAAAAACACAATGAGTAAGGGAGATAAAACTGTCAACAAAAGGATAGGAAAATGAAATGTTCTATACTGATTGAATACAAGATCAACATCAAGAAAATTGAGGCCAATAACACCAGCTGTAACCGTAGTAATCAATTGTGCAAAGTTTCCAATAAATGTAAATCCTGTCCCTTGTAACCTTGCTTCCTGTGGCAAATGAAAAATTCTTCCTACAAATTCACCTACCCTATTGGGTGTGGCTATTGAAAATGAAATTCCCATGAATATCATTTTCAGCGACTTAATCAATGACAGGCTGATTGTCCCACTCAATAGCAATTGCCACTTTCTGGCCTCAATCATCCATTGGATAAACATTAAAAACAGAACCAGCAGCAGTATTAAAAAAGTATACTCATTTATGCTACTGTACAATCTCTTTACATAAAGGGGTAGATCTTTTTGAGAAGATATTTCTTTAAATACACTGTATGCAAGCCATGCAAAGAGCAAAGGGCTCAGCACGTAATTGATGAATATTTTGATACTTTTGTTCAATCAGTTTCCTTGAACCCAAAATTAAACCCAGTTGACCCAGAAACATAAAATTATTTTAGGCATAGATCCTGGGACAGTCATAATGGGATATAGCGTTTTATCCACCCAAGGCAATAAAATGGAAATGCTGGAAATGGATGTAGTAAAGCTGAATGGGAAAAAAGACATGTTTGACCGTTTAGGGATCATCAATAAAGTCATTCAAGCACTAATCGATAAATACCAGCCAAGTTCGATGGCCATTGAGGCACCGTTTTTTGGTAAAAATGTGCAGAGTATGCTAAAGCTTGGGAGAGCTCAGGGTGTTGCAATAGCAGTAGCCATCTCTAATGATATCCCTGTAGCAGAATATTCCCCTAAGAAAGTAAAACAATCCATCACAGGCAATGGCAATGCAGATAAAGAACAGATTTGGAAAATGCTGAACAACATCATGCCACTGAAACATACATTGAAGTATTATGACGCATCAGATGCACTAGCTGTAGCAGTTTGTCACCATTTCAATGCCAACGGAGTGAATACGGTGAGTACTGCTAAAAAGAAGAGCAGTTCAAAAAAATCGGCCGACTGGGATAGTTTTCTGAAAAAGAATCCAGATCGCATCAAACAAAAATAAATTTACAAGTTGATGCTGTTCTATCTCTTTACTATAAAGAAATAAAGTGCAGGGATGAGCAACAGTAGTTTGAGCCAGTGAAATCCTCCAACTACAAGATCCAATAACAAATGAGCCAATACTACTCCTAAAAATAACCAGTTCGCCCATTTGTCGCGTGACCATATAAATGAAATAGCCACAAATCCAACAATATTAAGCAGCACATGAGCGGATGGATAAAGGATACCCAATTGAGCAGATGCTCCTGTAAACGTATAAATGATATCAAATAGTCCCAGTACAGAAAGTACAGCAATAAAGAGGTTAAACACTAGATGTTGTTTCAACATGATATCAGTTACTGTTGAGTTTCAATTGAGCAAGAATTTTCATTTGTGCATCCGCCAATTCCTCTTCGGTAGGTTTGATTTTAGCACGTGTAAAGTTCAAATCATCTGCAGTATTAATGGGCACCAAATGCAAATGAGCATGAGGCACTTCTAAGCCAATGACTGACATTCCACAACGTTTACATGGAAATGCTTGTTCAATGGCTTTGGCAATAGGCTTTGCAAACTGAAGCAAAGAAGATAAATCGTCATCATTCAATTCATAAAGCTTATCTACTTCCAGTTTAGGCACAACCAAGGTGTGCCCGTGTACTAAAGGAAAAACATCAAGAAAAGCATAGAACCTTTCGTTTTCAGCTATCTTATAGCTGGGTATTTCACCTGCAATGATTTTTGAAAAAATGGATGCCATACTATCAAATAGATATGTTATCGATTTGAAAAAAGATTTTTCCGTTGGGTGTTTGAATCTCGGCTTCATCACCAACTTTTTTACCCAATAGACCTTTACCAATGGGTGATGTCACAGAAATTTTCTGCAGTTTCAAATCAGCTTCTTTTTCAGAAACAATTTGATAGGTCATCGACTTTTTAGTCGCTTTGTTCGTTATGGTTACTTTAGTGAGAATTGAAACCTTACTTGTATCAATTGTGGTTGCATCCAAAATTCTTGCGGTAGCAAGTTCTGATTCCATTCTGCTGATCTTGGCTTCTAATAAACCTTGAGCTTCTTTAGCCGCATCATATTCAGCATTTTCCTTCAAATCTCCTTTCTCTCTCGCTTCAGCAATTGCTTTTGATGCAGCAGGCCTTTCGACCGCCTTCATGTGTTGAAGTTCAGCGCGCATTTGTTCCAAGGTCTCTTTGGTTACATACATTACACTCATACGGTAGTTTTTCAGTTGCTTGATTTGAAAAAAATAGCAACGCCCCAGAAAAATCTGAAGCGTTGCTGTATTGCAA
>CAZVYI010000012.1:0-25950 GCA_964631755.1 uncultured Sphingobacterium sp.
GCCACATTACAGAGCAACAAATACCACAACTGATGATTGCAAAATTGGCAATCATTCCTGTATTGGTTAAAGCAACTGCCATCGCTACACAACCAAGTATAGAAACGGTCAGCAACAACTTAACAGGTTTCTCTTCAGCATATAAAAAGGCAATTACTGCTATTGCGATACAAAAAGGATAGGGAAGGAAATCACTGACATCATTTCCTTTGATGAGGTTTACCAATAAGATTACTCCGAAAGCAACATAAGGGACTACGATTACCATAATGCGTTTCATTTTCTTGCTGAAATTGAATACGCTGACTGCACCGGTCCAGCGACCAATCATCATTGATCCCCAATACAATGAAATAAGGTGTGAGATATGAGACTCATCATAACCACCAAAAGCATTCTTCTTTAATAATGCACCAAAATTGTTGTCAATTGTTACCTCAACACCAACATAAATGAAAATGGCTATCATACCTAAAACCAGTTGAGGATAGGCCATAGCTCCCCATCCCTCTGGGTTCTTTTTTGCCATACCCATTGCTACAAAAAGAAGCAATAAAATAATGGCAAGTGATGCAAAGATGATGATGCTCTTACTTAAGCCAGTAACTTCTTTCATGTAATCAGAAAACAAAACAGGAAGAAACGCAACTCCAATTAACAACAAAAGATTTGTCGCCTTCGGACTCTTTTCCAGCTTTTCATCTGAAGTGGTTTTAGGTAGTTTGGCATAAGCAAATATGAAGGATGCTAAAATGAAGAGTCCTGCTAAAAAGAAATAAAGTGTTTGGATATTTTCAATGGAGGCTTCCTTCTGACTGGAAATGCTTCCAAAAAGTAAGAAGCTTACCACAAGTGGACCTAATAAAGTTCCAAAAGAGTTTACGCTCCCTCCCATGTTCAAACGATGCGTACCGGTTTCTTCACTTCCCAATGCAACAGCAAAAGGTTGTGCAGACGTCTGTTGTAGTGAAAAACCAAGCGCGATTATGAAGAATGAAACCAGCACCAATCCAAAGCTCGCATTACCCGAACCACTAATTACAGCAAGTGCAATTGCACCTACAACTGAAATTAAAAGTCCGTACACAATACCTTTTTTATAGCCAATTTTATTGAGTAGATCAGTACCGCTTACTACAGAAAACAAATACAACAATAAAGATCCATAAAAATATGCTCCGTAAAAAGCTGATCCAATCAATTGTGATTGTATCTGATCAAGTTCAAAGAATTTCTTACAAAAGGGAATAAATATACTGTTTGAAGCAGCCACAAAGCCCCAGAAAAAGAATACTGTGATGAGTACGCCAAATTGGGACCAGTTTGTTTGTTGTTTCATATGCAAGTTTGTTTTAAGACCCTCAAAATAATTATATTTATTTATCTGTAAAACTTTTTTATTAAGCAACCGACTATAGGTAAATGCTTAATTTCAAGCAAATATCGTTTTGGTATGGATATCTTACATGTTAGTGCTGAATGTTATCCTGTGGCAAAAGCTGGAGGATTGGGAGATGTAGTGGGATCATTGCCTCGTTTTCAAACAGAGAAAGGTAAATCTGCAGCAGTGGTTATGCCGATGTACCGAACACCCTATCTCTATTCTCATCAATGGGAGGTGGTACATAAATCCAATGCAAATCTTGGGCATTGGAGATTTGATTATACTGTTATCAAGGAACAAACAAATGCTCAAGGATTTCCGTTGTATTTGCTTGATATCAACGGACTACTTGACCGAGAAAAAGTTTATGGATACAGTGATGATACAGAAAGGTTCTGTGCTTTTCAAATTGCAGTGGTTGATTGGCTAAATGCATGGGCGCAATTACCTGAAATTGTTCATGTACATGATCATCATGCAGGACTGATTCCATTTATGATGCAACATTGCTATGCTTACAGAAGACTTCAATATGTTAAGACAATTCTAACCATACACAATGCACAATATCAAGGTGCTTTTGGATGGGATAAGACACATTATTTGCCGCATTGGGATAGCTGGAAAAGGGGGCTTTTAGAATGGAACGGTCAAATCAATCCACTTGCTTCTGCCATAAAATGTTGCTGGAAAGTAACAACGGTCAGCAATACCTATATGCAGGAACTAAAGAGCATGAGCAATGGTTTAGAGCCGTTGTTTGAATATGAAAAAGGGAAATGCTCCGGTATTCTAAATGGTATTGATTATGAAGTTTGGAATCCTGAACATGATCGATACATCGAAAACCATTTCGGGTTTTTAAATTTAGAAGATGGAAAGTTGAAAAATAAAACAATCCTCTGTGAACGTTTTGGTTTGTCCATCAATAAACCTCTTTTTGTATTTATTGGAAGATTAGTAGGGGAAAAAGGTGCAGACCTTTTACCGGATGTAATTAAGGATAGTTTTACCCATATTGGAAGAAAAATGAATTTTTTGATTCTGGGGAGTGGTGAATCTGAAACAGAATCTCAATTGTTGGGCTTACAAATGTTTTCTGATGGTGATTACGCAACCCATATAGGATATAATGAATCGCTAAGTCATTTGATGTATGCGGGGGCAGACTTTCTTCTGATGCCTTCACGTGTTGAACCCTGTGGGCTTAATCAACTCTATGCTATGCGTTATGGAACCATCCCTATGGTGAGAAGAACTGGTGGATTACTCGATACTGTTGTAGATATGGGAGATCCAGGTGGCTATGGCATTGCTTTTAACCACGCAGCAGTAGGTGATATCACACATGCTATTTTCAGGGCGACAGAGATGTATAAAGAAAAAACGACTTTTAATACTATAAGGAAAAAGATCATGTCACTGGATTTCAGTTGGGGCAAGAGTGCGAATGATTATCTTTCCCTTTACAAAAGTTTTGATTAATTTACTGCTAATCTCAGCATATGAATAAAAATGTAATAGCAATCATTTTAGGCGGTGGAGCAGGAACAAGACTCTCACCATTGACATCAACAAGAAGTAAACCTGCTGTACCTATTGCTGGAAAGTATCGACTGGTCGATATCCCTATTTCTAACTGCTTGAATTCAAATATTGGCAGAATTTATGTATTAACACAATTCAATTCTGCATCATTAAACAAACACATAAAGAACACCTATCACTTTAGTGCATTTAGTTCTGCCTTTGTCGACATTATTGCTGCTGAGCAAACTCCTGATAACCCAGCATGGTTCCAGGGGACAGCAGATGCGGTTAGGCAATCACTTCGACATATTTCACAACAAGATTTCACGCATGTATTGATTTTGTCTGGTGATCAGTTGTACCAAATGGATTTCCAGGAAATGATCGATAATCATATCAATGGGAAAGCTGATATTTCAATTGCTACCATTCCAGTCAATGCCAAAGAAGCCACTGAATTTGGCATCATGAAAAAAGGTGAATCCAATATTATTGAATCTTTTGTTGAAAAACCTAAGAAGGAGGTATTGGACCAATGGGTAAGTGATACAGGTGAAGCCATGCAGAAACAGAAGCGTGATTATTTGGCCAGCATGGGTATCTATATCTTCTCCCGAAGAGTATTGTATGATTTGTTGCAGGAAGAAGTAAAAGATGCTACTGATTTTGGTAAAGAAATTATACCATACTCTATAAGCAAATACAATGTTTTAAGTTATCAATATGAGGGATATTGGACTGACATTGGAAATATTCATTCTTTCTTTGAAGCCAATCTCGCTCTAACACAGGATATACCTGAATTCAATTTGTTTGATAACTCAAAGGCAATTTATACTAGAGCAAGGATGCTGCCACCGGCAAAAATCAGTGGAACAACACTTGAGAAAACTTTAGTTGCTGAAGGATGTATCATCAATGCTTCTCGTGTGGAGAACTCTGTAATCGGTATACGGACAAGAATTGGTTATGGAACAACAGTTGTGAGCTGCTATATCATGGGGACTGACTTCTATGAAACCCTTGAGGAAATGAATACGTCAACCAGTAATGGCTTACCTAAATTAGGTATAGGTGAGAGATGCTATATCAAGAATGCCATCATAGACAAGAATTGTCGCATCGGAAATGACGTACGCATCAACGGAGGTAAACATCTCGAGAATGCTGATCATGCTTTATACACCATTAAAGAAGGTATTGTTGTTGTGAAAAAAGGTGCTGTAATTCCTGATGGATTTGTGATTTAGAACATCCTTCAAAAAACACAAGTCGATGCATTCTATTTGAAAGATTGTGTATATATTACACTTTATCAAATAGTAATCATGTCAAATGCTAACACTTCTGCAGGTACATCAAGTGCTTTAAAACCTAAACCTCGGTTAAGTATTGCTCAGATTTTTCTGATGAGTTTTGGATTTCTGGGTATACAATTTGGGTTTGCTTTACAGAATGGAAATACAAGTCGAATTCTGCGATCATTTGGAGCAGATGTAGAACATCTGCCTTTGTTTTGGATTGTTGCTCCTTTGGTGGGTATGATTGTACAACCTATCATTGGTCACTACAGTGACAAGACATGGAATAGAATAGGAAGAAGAAAGCCATATTTTTTAGTTGGTGCTATTCTATCAAGTTTAGCTTTGATTTTTTTACCTAACTCTGGTTACTTTACAATGTTGCTTCCAGCTTTATGGATTGGCGCAGGTATTGTGATGATAATGGATGCTTCTTTCAATGTAGCCATGGAACCGTTCCGAGCACTGGTTGCAGATAATTTATCTGTCTCTCAAAGTACAATTGGGTTTAGTGTACAAACATTTTTAATTGGACTAGGTGCAGTGATTGGTTCTGCTTTGCCTGAATTTCTTGCAGAAAACGGGTTCAGCATGGAAGCTGGACCTGATGGAATTGCTGATAACATCAGGTACTCATTTTATATAGGTGCGGCAGTTTTTATGGGTGCCATTCTCATCACCTTGTTTTTCTCAAAAGAATATCCTCCACAGGAATATCAAGAATACCATGGAAAACCTGAAAAATCCAGTAGTAGTTTGCTCGATATTTTTACTGATTTCAAGAACATGCCCAAAACCATGAAGCAACTGGGATTGGTGCAGTTTTTTAGTTGGTTTGCACTCTTCAGTATGTGGGTATTTACTACAGATGCTGTTGCAACGCATATATATGGATTAACTGGAGATTACACCAATTCTGTAGAGTACAACGAAGCTGGTAATAAAGTGAGTTCAGCATTTGGTGTCTATAGTCTGGTTTCAATGTTTTATGCACTTTGTCTTCCGTTTATTGCAAAGTGGATTGGTAAAAAAATGACACACTCGGTTTCGTTGTTTGCTGGTGGAGTTGGACTCATTTCAATTTATTTCATCAAAGATCCAGAGATGCTTAATTATGCTATGATAGGAGTAGGGCTTGCCTGGGCTTCCATTTTAGCAATGCCATACGTTTTATTATCTGGTTCAATACCTGCTGGAAAGCTGGGTATTTATATGGGGATTTTTAATTTTTTTATCACACTACCACAAATCATTAATGGCTTTATTGGCGGATCCATAGTAAAATATATTTATGGTGGTCAGCCTATTTATGCATTGTTAATGGCTGGTGTGTTTTTTATTCTTGCAGCAATCAGTGTTGTAAAAATTTACGATCCTTCGTTGAATAAATAAATAATTGAATTTCAATTTTATGAAAAAGTTATTGATCGTTTTGATTCTGGTTACCGGATTTTCTTCTACTTTTTTAAATGCTCAAATTAAAGCATATCCATCTCATTGGTGGGTAGGAATGAAACACAACAGTTTACAGGTCATGCTGCATTCAACGGTAGATTTATCAAAGTCTGTTAAAGTCAAATATCCTGGAGTTGTTGTTACTAAAGTCCATCAACCCGAAAACAAACATTATTTGTTTGTTGATTTATTGTTATTGCCTACAGTCAAAGCTGGAAAATTTGATTTTGTTTTAGACGATGGAACAACTTTTACTTATGAACTAAAATCAAGGAATAAAATTGCAAACACACTTGCTCACCAAGGGATAAGATCAAATGATCTGATTTACTTGATTATGCCAGATCGTTTTGTCAATGGCGATCCCTCTAATGATCAGTTTGATGACTTAAGGGATAAAGTTGCTGATCGAAAAGATCCTTACAGCCGCCATGGTGGAGATCTAAAAGGGGTAACTGATAAGTTGGATTATTTGAAAGATTTGGGCGTAACCTCTATATGGATGACCCCAGTTCTGGAAAACAATATGCCTAAAATGCAAGAAGGAGCCTGGTGGATGAGTGGATACCATGGTTATTGGATCACAGATCATTATCAAGTAGATAAAAGATTTGGAGGCAATCAGGCATATAAAAACTTAATTGATGATGCACACAATAAAGGGTTGAAAATAATTCAAGATGCAGTTTATAACCATGTTGGTTCTCATCATCATACTGTGCTTGATCTTCCGATGAAAGATTGGTTGAATCAGTGGCCAACATATACAGGTGCAAATCACCGTGAAGAACTTTTTATGGATCCTTATGCTTCAAATGAAGAAAAGAAAATCATGATTGGTGGATGGTTTGTTCCTCATCTACCTGATCTTAATCTTGCTAATCCATTCTGTGCAAAATTTGTAATACAAAGTAATATTTGGTCAACAGAAGAATTTGGCATTGATGGTTGGAGGGTGGATACCTACAAGTATTGTGACGAAAAATTTCTCAATGAAATCAATCATGCTTTGTTAAGAGAATATCCAAACCTGACTGTTTTTGGTGAGGCATGGACCAATACAGTTCCATCAAGTGCTTATTTTACTGAAAATAATTTAGATGTTCCCTTCAAGCACAAAATAAAAGGAGTGACCGATTTTCCATTGAACTCAGCCATGTATAATGCGCTTAATGATAATTTCGGTTGGACAGACGGAGTTACAAAATTGTACATGACGCTTTCACAGGATTTTCTGTATAAAGATCCTAATACCAATTGTATATTTCTTGATAACCATGATATGAACAGGTTCTTTTCAATGGTTGGAGAAGACTTGTCTAAATATAAAATGGGTTTAGGTTTTCTAATGACCTTGAGAGGTATTCCACAAATCTATTATGGAACAGAAGTACTTATGAAAAACTTCAAAGACCCAAATGATGCTGCTGTTCGTAAAGACTTTCCTGGTGGATGGCTGACTGATAGTATAAACAAGTTCACTGTTGCTGGATTAAACTCAAAAGAATCAGAAGCATTTAACTATTTTAAGAAATTAGCAAATTATAGGAAAACAAGTGCTATACTTTCAAAAGGATCACTCAAGCAATTTATACCTCAAAATGGAGTGTATGTATATTTTAGAAAACTTGGAGATCAAACAATCATGTGTGTTGCTAATACCAATAAAGTGAAAAGTACTGTAAAGACAGATCGATTTAAAGAAGCTATTGGTGATTATAATACAATGCTTGAAGTGATGAGTGAGAGGGGAGAAAGAATTCCTGTTGATTTGGAAATTCCTGCACATGGATTCTTGATATATGAACTTAAAAAATAGATGCTAAAAACGAGCCCACATAACAACAAAAACTCTGATCAACCTTACGAGGAAATCCATTTCATTGAAACCAATAAAAAGGTTTGGAATTATTCACTTTTTACCGAAGAAGCAATCAATAATTTTCAACAAGGAACACTGTATAATGCCTATCATTTTTTTGGAAATAAACAAATGACTGTATTAGGGACTGAAGGCACCTATTTCGCTGTATGGGCACCAAATGCGACTGAAGTTAGCGTTGTTGGAAATTTTAATGATTGGAAGGAAAGTGAACACTTACTTTTTGTAAGATTAGATAACAGTGGTATTTGGGAAGGTTTCATTCCTTCATGTAAACGTGGTGAAATCTATAAATATGCCATTCGTGGATTTCAGGGAAAGTTGATGCAAAAAGGTGATCCCTTCGCCAATTACTGGGAAAAGAAACCACTCACTGCATCAATAACTTGGAACTTTGAGTACACATGGAATGATTCGAAATGGATAAAAAACAGAGAGAATCACAATTCATTGTCATCTCCTTACTCCATTTATGAAGTGCATTTGGCAAGCTGGATGAGACCTGATCCTTTTGATGAGGAATCTTATTTCTCATACTGGCAAATTGCAGAAAAACTAGTGCCTTACGTAAAAGAAATGGGTTTTACGCATGTAGAAATCATGCCTGTTATGGAGTATCCATTTGATGGCAGCTGGGGATATCAGGGGACCGGATATTTTGCACCCACATCTAGATTTGGCCATCCAGAAGAATTTATGGCTCTTGTAGATGAATTCCACAAAGCCGGTATCGGTGTTATACTCGATTGGGTGCCATCTCATTTTCCTTATGATAGTCACGGTTTATTCATGTTCGACGGTACGCATACTTATGAATATGCAGACATGAGGAAGGGTTATCATCCAGATTGGAACAGCTATATTTTCAATTATAAACGTGGTGAAGTCAAATCGTTTCTCATAAGCAACGCTCGCTTTTGGTTTGATTGTTTTCATGTTGATGGACTAAGAGTTGATGCAGTATCATCCATGCTTAAACTTGATTATTCCAGAAACGAAGGTGAATGGGAGCCCAATGAATTTGGTGGTAATGGAAACCTAGAGGCTATCGCTTTTCTAAAAGACATGAACCATATGGTGTATAGAGATTTTGAGGGGGTGCAAACTATCGCAGAAGAAGCTACTAACTGGCCTGGGGTTTCAAGACCAACATATGCTGATGGATTAGGATTTGGCATGAAGTGGATGATGGGATGGATGCATGATACATTGCGTTACTTCAAACAAGATCCAGTTTACCGTCAATTTCAGCAAAATCAGCTATCCTTTAGCATGATGTATTTTTATGATGAAAATTTTGTTCTTCCATTAAGTCACGATGAAGTTGTACATGGTAAGTCGCCCATGATTTATAAAATGCCAGGTGACGAATGGCAGAAATTTGCAAACCTGCGTCTTTTGTATACCTATATGTTTACACACCCAGGGGCAAAGCTATTGTTCATGGGTAATGAATTTGCACAAACAGAAGAATGGAATTATAAGACAGCTTTAAGATGGGATCTTTTGCAATATGATTGCCATAAAGGAATGAAAACCTGTGTGAGTGGTTTGGCCAATCTCTTAAAAGATGAACCAGCTATGTATGAAATGCAATTTGAAACTGATGGTTTTGAATGGCTCGACCTCAATCATCGTCAGGAATCTGTAATTTCTTATAAACGCAAGTCGGCCAAAACCAATCAGGAGTTAATTGTCGTTTTGAACATGACGCCTGTTGAAAGGTTAAATTGGAAAATTGAAGTTGCTAATGATCAAGAATGGCTTGAAATTTTCAATAGTGATAATAAATCTTTTTGGGGTACCGGTAACTATATGAATGATTCAGTACTGATTTCTGAAATAAATGAAACAGAAAAGTCTTATCAAATCAGTTTGAACTTACCTCCGCTTGGTGGAATAGTATTGAAGCGGTTGAAATAACATTACATTTTCTCTGGTACTCTGATACCTAGCAATGACATACCAGATGAGATGATTGTTGCTACCCAAGCTGCAATTTTTAAACGCAGTTGCTTCTTTTCCTCAGACTCTGCGTTCGTTATACTCAAAGCGGCGTAAAAGGAGTTAAACGATTGCGCCAATTGAAACAGATAAATTGCAATTGTTGAAGGATCCAATGATTCAGCAGATTGCTTGAGTATTTGTTCATACTGCTCAGCCAGAAGTAAAAGTTCTTTTTCAGCAGGGAGTAATTCTTGTGTAAAATTGTTTTGGTTTGAATCGATTGCTGATTTTCTTAAAACTGATTTTATTCTTGCGTGCGTATATTGAATAAAGGGGCCAGTAAATCCATGAAAATCGATTGATTCCTCAGGGTTAAAAATCATTTTTTTCTTTGGATCAACTCTTAAAAGAAAAAATTTTAGAGCACCAATTCCTATTGTATCGTAAAGTGACTTTAATTCTTCTTCATTGAAGTCCTTCACTTTCCCAAGGCTTTGTGTATGTGATGATGCAATAGCAATCATTTCATCAACAAGATCATCTGCATCCACTACTGTACCTTCTCTGCTTTTCATTTTTCCAGTTGGAAGTTCTACCATTCCGTATGATAAATGGTGAATTCCATTTGCATAGGGTAGACCTAGTTTCTGACAAATCAGCTGTAAAACTTTTAAATGATAGTTTTGCTCGTCACCTACAACATAAATACTCTGATCCATCCCATATTCTTGATACTTCCTTTGTGCAAGGCCAATGTCTTGAGTAATATAAACTGAAGTGCCATCTTTTCTCAAGACCAGTTTTTCGTCTAAACCCTCATTTGTAAGGTCTATCCAGACACTTCCATCCTCTTTTTTATAAAAGATGTTTTTTTGTAAACCAATTTCAATTGTATCCTTTCCAAGTAAATAGGTATCACTTTCGTAATAGGTCTTTGCAAAGTCAGAACCGATTCTTTTGTAGGTAATATCAAAACCTTCATAAACCCATCCATTCATTTCTCTCCACAATTTCATTACACCAGGTTCGCCTTTCTCCCAATCAAGCAACATTTGCTGTGTTTCCTTCATGATGGGAGCCTCTTTCTCCGCCTGCGCCTTATCCATTCCAGAAGCTACCAATTCTTCTACTTCATTTTTATATGCATCATTGAATTTGACATAATACTCTCCAACAAAGTGATCTCCCTTTGTTTGTGTAGATGCTGGTGTTGCTCCATTCGCATAACGTTGCCAGGCAATCATACTCTTGCAGATATGGATGCCTCTGTCGTTAACGATGCAACTTTTAATTACATCATACCCATTTGCTTTTAATATTTCAGAAATACTCCAACCCAAAAAATTATTTCTGAGATGCCCAAGGTGCAGAGGTTTATTGGTATTGGGGGATGAATATTCCACCATTACTTTTTTCCCATTCATTGAGGCTTTGCCATAACAACTGTCCAGATAGTGTTTATTCAGCAATCCGAGTAAAACAGACGGGTTGATTTCCAGGTTTAAAAAGCCCTTGATGATGTTGAAACTGATAAATAAATCTGGATTTGCTTCAATTAGTTTTTGTCCCAATTGGTTTCCCAAAACATCTGGGCTCAACTTTAAGGGTTTGACCAATGAAAAGAGTACGATTGTATAATCACCTTTGAACTCAGGTTTAGTTGTATTTACCTGAAAATCTTTTTCGGTAAAAGTTGTTTGGTACAATGCGTTCAACGCCTCAATTGCCTTTTCCTTTATTAAATTGTTTAGCATGTCTGAATAAGATTGTCGCAAATGTACGATTCCCCCTAATTTTATATCATGTATAAAGGAATTAAACTTACCATAACCAGCTTGTTTTTTATGTTTTCTATTCAAAATGGTCATACACAATCAACTTCAATTGATTTACAGGGACATAGAGGGTGTCGTGGATTGATGCCAGAAAACACAATCGCTGCCATGCTGGAAGCCCTAAAATGGGGTGTAACAACTTTAGAATTGGATGTTGTGATTACAAAAGACAAGCAAGTACTGCTTTCTCATGAACCGTATATGAACCTGGAAATTGCTACACCTCCAGGAGGTGACATTAAAAATATATCCTCATCAAAGCAATATAATATTTACCAAATGGATTATAGTGAAGTGGTTAAATGGGATGTGGGTATGAAGTTTAATCCGCGGTTCCCGGAGCAACAGAAATTACAGGTTCAAAAACCCTTATTGAAAGACGTAATTGATGCTGTTGAACAATACATCAAGACTAATCAATTAAAGCCAGTTGCTTATAATATCGAGACCAAGATGAGTCCAGAAACAGACAACCTTTATCACCCAGATCCAAAAGAGTTTGTAAGTCTACTATCGAAAGTGGTAATTGATGGGGGAATTGCAAACCGAACTACTATACAATCTTTTGATCCAAGATCATTAATTGAATTGAACGAAAAAAAAGCGCCATTTCAATTGTCTTTTTTAATTGAGGATACTGATAAAAAGACTGCGACTGAAGTAATTGCCCTATTAGGTTTTAAGCCTGATTATATAAGTCCTGCTTTTTCTATGGTTGATGAAGCATTTGTAAAAGATTTCCATAAGCATCAAATGAAGGTTGTTGTATGGACTGTCAACCAGGAAATTGATATCATAAAAATGGCATCATTGGGTGTTGATGGAATTATATCAGATTATCCCAATAGGTTTAAAGTTTTGAATCAGTAGTTTCTGGGTTAATGTTCATTCGCTTCAAAATGGTATTTTTGTTCATATTCCAAAGGCAATGAAGACAATTGAAGTAGCAGATAAATGGTCGATTGATCAATTTTTACAACTTCCTTTTACAATCTACAAGGATGACCCCAACTGGGTTTGTCCACTTTTCAATGATATAGAATCTGTATTCGATCCTAAAAGAAACAATTTTTTCAGCTTTGGAAAATGTACCAGATGGATTTTGGTAGATGCTCAAGGCAAAACAATTGGTCGTATTGCAGCATTCATCAACAATAAAAAAGCATACAATGAGTCAGTCCCAACCGGAGGCTGTGGCTTTTATGAATGCATTGATGATATAAAAGCTTCGGTTTTATTATTTGATCAGGCAAAACAATGGTTAGCGTCTGAGGGAATGCAAGCCATGAATGGACCAATTAATTTTGGTGAAAATGATATGTGGTGGGGGTTGTTGGTCGATGGGTTTACCAGACCATTTTATGGGATGAATTATAACCCAGCATATTATAAATCGCACTTTGAAAATTATGGTTTTGTAGTGAAATACGAGCAAATTTCCAACCGCGTAAATGTTAGGATAGGGTTGCCTGAGAAGGTAAAAAAAATTGCAAATTGGGTAATTGGTAAACGTGGGTTTACTTTCAAGCCATTTGCATACCATGCGCTGGATCAATTTGCAAACGATTTTAAAGAGATATACAACGACGCCTGGAAAGACTTTGAAAATTTTACAGAAGTTACAGATCTTACCATACAGGAAACCTTGCGCAAGATTAAGCCAATCATGGATCCCAACTTAATTTGGTTTGCCTATTCAGATAAGGGAGAACCATTGGCATTTGTCATGATTTTACCTGATGCCAATGAACTGTTCAAAAACTTGAATGGAAAATTGGATTTGATTGGCAAACTAAAATTCTTATGGAACAAGATGACATTTAAGCACACCCGCATGCGTGCTGTCATCATGGGGACAAAAGAAAAATACCGCAACCAAGGTTTAGAGTCTTGTTTATTCATGAAACTGCAAGAATATACTCGTCCCTTGGTTCATTATGAAGAATTGGAATTGTCCTGGGTTGGAGATTTTAATAACAAAATGCTCGCGTTGCATGAAGCGATTGGAGGTGTTTTTGCAAAAAAGCATACTACCTACATATGCAAATTCAAATCAGAAACATCTCAATAGTATTAATTGGTAAAAACAATTCATAAAATACTCGATTTTTTCTACCCTCTTTTCAAAAGATTTTTTGATAAAACTACCTATTACTATGCTGCTTGTGGTGGAATGAATACTTTATTTGATTTATTCTTGTTTTTTATAAGTTACAATTTCATTCTGAAGAAGCAAATTGTGGAATTACCATTCATTGCTGTAAGTCCACATATTGCTGCTTTTATCATCGCTTTTTTCTTTAGTTTTCCGACTGGCTTTTTATTGATGCGGTATGTTGTTTTTCGGTCCTCATATTTGCGAGGAAGGGTGCAGTTATTCCGATATTTTCTTTCAGTTTGCATAAGCCTTCTATTGAATTATATTTTTTTGAAAATCTTTGTTGAACAACTTCACTTTTTTCCAACTGTATCCAAATTGATGATTACGTTTATTGTTGTAGGCTTCAGTTATTTGACTCAGAAATATTTTTCATTCAAGACCGATAAAAATCCAGATGATGTTCAACTCCAGTAATGAATACGATGTCTTGATTATCGGTGCAGGTCCAATTGGCTTGGCATGTGGTATTTCATGTTCTAAAGCTGGTTTAACTTATTTAATTGTCGATAAGGGCCCCTTGGTCAATTCTTTGTACAACTATCCTTTGAACATGACCTTCTTTTCAACATCTGATCGTTTAGAAATCGGTAATGTTCCTTTTATCTCTCATTCGCCAAAGCCTACCAGAGCGGAGGCGTTGGAATATTACAGAAGAGTTTCCTTGCACTGGAAGCTCAATCTTGCACTTTACGAGACGGTCGAGCATGTTCAATCAGAAAATCTTTCTTTTGTTGTGGCCAGTTCAAAAAAACAATATAAAGCAAAACATATTGTGATTGCGACAGGCTTTTACGATATTCCTAATTTGATGCATGTTCCAGGCGAGCATCTTGCTAAAGTGCATCATTACTATAGAGAGCCACACATATATTTTGGACAGAAAATTGTAGTTGTGGGTGCAGCCAATTCAGCCGTAGATGTTGCAATGGAAACTTGGAGAAAAGGTGCTGATGTTACCATGGTAATCAGGGATGAGCAGATTCGGGAATCAGTAAAGTATTGGATCAGACCAGATGTTGAGAACAGAATTGCCGAGGGGTCGATCAAGGCTTATTTTAATTCAACATTAACTGAAATAAAGGAGAACCAAGTAGATATCCAAACTGAAAACGGCATAATTACAATTGAAAATGATTTTGTGCTTGCCATGACAGGTTATTTGCCTGATTTTGACTTTTTGAGTAATATGGGAGTTATTCTTGGCACGGATGAACACAAAACGCCAATACATGATCCTGAAACAATGGAAACCAATGTAAAAGGTGTTTATTTGGCAGGAGTTATATGCGGAGGACTTAAAACCAATAAATGGTTTATCGAAAACTCCAGGGTTCATGCAGATTTGATTGTTCAGCATATTCTATCGAATACAGACTCCTGACTTCCTTTTTTATTAAAATCATGTCATTTTGAGCATAATTAAGGTATTTAAATACCTGTTTGTCATGTAATTGGACTAAAAACTGACAAGATTGCCTGATTTTCCCCTCGGCATACGACTTGCTCTTAATGGTTATCTAAATTGAAAATTATGGCAAAAATCATTGGAATTGACCTGGGAACAACCAACAGTTGTGTGTCTGTAATGGAAGGTAATGAACCTGTTGTAATAGCTAACGATGAGGGTAGAAGAACAACCCCAAGTGTAGTAGCATTTCTTAAAAATGGAGAGCGTAAAGTTGGTGATCCTGCAAAGCGTCAGGCGATAACCAATCCTATCAATACCATAACAAGTGTTAAACGCTTTATGGGGCGTCGTTTTGATGAAGTAACAGAAGAAATTAAACATTGGAGTTACAATGTTGCAAAAGGTGACAACAATACGGTGAGAATCGATATAGATGGTCGTTTGTATACACCTCAAGAAATCAGTGCAATGGTGCTTCAAAAAATGAAGAAAATTGCAGAAGATTATCTTGGCCATGAAGTGCATGAAGCAGTTGTAACTGTTCCTGCTTATTTCAATGATGCACAGCGTCAAGCAACAAAAGAAGCAGGTGAAATTGCAGGTTTGAATGTAAGACGCATCATCAATGAACCGACTGCCGCTGCGTTGGCTTATGGTCTTGACAAGAAGAACCAAGATAGCAAAATTGCAGTATTTGATTTGGGTGGTGGTACTTTTGATGTTTCTGTTCTTGAGTTGGGAGATGGAGTGTTTGAAGTGAAGTCCACCAACGGTGATACACATTTGGGTGGTGATGACTTTGATAAAGTAATCATGGACTGGTTGGCGGAAGAATTCCAGAAAGATGAGAACGTTGACCTGAGAAAAGATCCAATGGCACTTCAGCGTTTAAAAGAAGCTGCAGAGAAAGCCAAGATTGAACTTTCGTCTTCTTCTGAAACTGAAATCAATCTGCCTTATGTAACTGCAATTGATGGTGTTCCAAAACACTTGGTAAAGAAGCTGACCCGTGCAAAATTTGAGCAAATTGCTGATAGCTTATTTGAGCGTTGTCTCAAGCCTTGCGTTCAAGCTTTGAAAGATGCAGGTATGAATGCATCTGATGTAGATGAGGTGATCCTTGTAGGTGGTTCTACTAGAATTCCTAAAGTTCAAGAGATTGTAGAAAAATTCTTTGGTAAGAAACCCAACAAAAGTGTTAACCCTGATGAAGCTGTAGCCATTGGTGCAGGTGTACAGGGCGCAGTGCTTTCAGGTGATGTAAAGGATGTGTTGTTGCTCGACGTAACACCATTGGGATTGGGTATTGAAACTTTGGGTGGTGTAATGACTGTTTTAATTCCTTCTAATACAACTATTCCAACGAAGAAATCTGAAACCTTCTCTACAGCTGCTGATAATCAACCTGGGGTTCAAATTCATGTTTTACAAGGTGAGAGACCGATGGCGAATCAAAATAAAACCTTAGGTATTTTTAACCTAGATAATATTCCTCCAGCACCTCGTGGGGTGCCTCAAATTGAAGTAACTTTTGATATTGATGCGAATGGTCTTTTGAACGTAAGTGCGAAAGATAAGGGAACTGGCAAAGAACAAAAGATCAGAATTGAAGCGGGTAGTGGATTGACCAAAGAAGAGATTGAAAAAATGAAAGCTGAGGCAAAAGCAAATGAAGCAACAGATAAAGTTGAGCGTGAGCGTGTTGAGAAAATAAATGCTGCTGATGCTTTAATTTTCCAAACAGAGAAGCAATTGGCTGAATTTGGCGAGAAAATTCCTGCAGAAAAGAAATCTGTAATTGATGCTGCCTTAACCAAACTTAAGGAAGTACATAAAGCTCAAGATCTTGATGCGATCGAAGCTGCAACCAAAGAACTAAATGATGCATGGATGGCTGCAAGTCAGGATATGTATAATGCAACTCAAGGTGCACCAGGAGCTGAACCACAACAACCGGGTGCAGGTAGCACACAACCCGGTGCTGAAAATGTAACAGACGCGGAATTTGAAGAAGTAAAATAGAAACTGCATTTCAATATAAAAAGGCCCTTTCGAGGGCCTTTTTTATTTTTACTATTTTTAATTTGCTGAACAGTAAAATCAAAAGGTCATACCTATGCGAATAAGATTATCATTTTTTCTGTTATTACTAATTGCAATAGATAATAATGCCATTGGTCAAGATCTTTCTGTAAAAGCTATGCAAGAGGAATCCATAAAAACAAGCAAAAAATTAGTGGTGGATACGTCCTCTAAAACATGGAAGAAAGGAATTTTATACAGTCTTAATTTTTCACAGGCTTCTTTAAGTAATTGGTCAGCTGGTGGTGATAAATTTTCTCTATCTGTTTCTTCTATTTTAAATACCTATGCCAATTACAAAAAAGGTAAAAATAGCTGGGACAATAGTTTTGAATTCAATTTTGGTTATGTGAATTCTACAAGTTTGGGTAGTAGGAAAAACGATGATCGCTTTGATTTGGTTTCCAAATATGGTTATGCTTTGAATAATAAATTAAATATCGCAGCTCTTTTTAATCTTCGATCTCAATTTTTCAAAGGATATACATATGAAGGTGTTACAAAAAATTTTGCATCCAATTTTATGTCCCCTGGATACGTGTTGCAGAGTATTGGTCTGGATTACAAACCCAGTCAAGCTTATTCTTTGTTTTTTTCACCAATAACCGGAAGATGGGTGTTTGTAACAGATCCTGTTTTATCTGCAAGAGGTTTATATGGTGTAAAACCAGGTCAAAATTCTGCTTTTGAAATTGGTGCTTTTGCCAATTTAAATTTCATGAAAGAAATTGCCCCCAATGTCACCTTTAAATCCAGGTTGGATTTATTTTCTAATTATAGAAATAATCCACAAAACGTAGATCTTTTCATGACCAATTTGCTGACAGTAAAATTGTCCAAACTCTTTAATGTAACCTGGGGTGTTGACATGATTTATGATGACGATGCCAAATTATTTGGTCCAAATGGAAATTCACCATCACTGCAATTCAAATCACTAATTGGTATTGGTGTGCAATTTAAAAAATAGCATTAATTGACCTCCATCCAAGTATGGTCGGCCAATAATTTAACTGTTGCAACCGCTTTTTTGAAAGGACCATTAAGTCCCCATTCTTTTGGACTCACCATAGATAAAAAATGCTCGCCATTCTTTTTCTCGTAGAGATAATAAACTTGTCCAATTATTGGAGTAAAATTGAGTTTAGCACTGTAGATAAGAACCGACAAGTCTTTTCTTCTTTGGATTTCCTGAGCCTGCAATGCCAATAACTCAATTTGTTGTCTAATTTGAGTGAGCTGCATATTGGTTTGCTCTTCCATAGCAGTCAGGGATTTGTGCCTGATCATCCCTTCTTCAGTCGGCCTGATTACGGCTCCTGATACCGATGAAGAATAAGGCAGAACACTCATTTGTTTATGATAAAGAGAAATGTTCGTATAAGGACTTCCATCTTCTAAATATCCTTTTTCAGTTACCTTCAAATATCCATTTGGCATGATCTCATGCAAAACATTAAGGCTCTGGTCTTCAGCCAGTAAGAATAGTATTTCAAAACTGATGCTATCAATAAAATTGACTTTTGCTTTTTTTGCAATTTGATCTTCAGTAAGTGATTGAAAATTTCCGTCTGCAATAATGCTATAATCAGATGAAAAGGCTTGGTTTTCTAAAGTAACCCAATTCATCTCTATATTCAACTCGTTTCTGGATTCGGTTGAACCAATTTTATAGGTGCCTGATTTGGGTCTATTGCCTTTTTCGTAAGTGCCTTTTTCTGGGAACAACTGCCAGGAATAAAGAAAATTGTAGGCTTGAATCATGACACCATAACAACGAATTAGTCAGTTGGTTCTATAATCTGTTTTTTTCAGTGTCTATTCAAGGAATTCGACTAATTTTGCAGGGTTATGACAATTGAGCAATTAAAAACTATGAGGGACCGTCTTTCCGTCTTGAGGAGGTTTCTTTGACGTTGAGAACAGACAATATAAAGTAAACGAGGACAAACAGATGTCGCTTTCTCCAGGTTTCTGGGATGATAACAAGCGCGCAACAGAAATCCTAAAAAATATAAAACTCAATGAGTTTTGGTTAAATCTATATAGCACCACAGCTGCTTCAGTAGATGATTTTGCTATTTTGTTTGATTTTTGGAAAGAAGGTGAATGTGAAGAAGAAGAAGCTAAATTGGCTTATGATAAAGCTTTGCAATCATTGGATGAAGCTGAATTTAAGAGTACTTTAAATCAGCCGGAAGATGAATTACCCGCAGTTCTTCAAGTCAACAGCGGAGCAGGTGGAACAGAAAGTCAGGATTGGGCTGAAATGCTGGTTCGCATGTATCGAATGTATGGAGAGAAGCAAGGTTGGACAGTTACAGAATTAGATTGGCAAGATGGAGATGGAGCAGGTATCAAATCTGCTGTTTTACAATTTGAAGGACCCTTCGCTTATGGGTTTTTAAAAGCAGAAAACGGCGTTCATCGTTTGGTAAGAATTTCACCGTTCGACAGTAATGCAAGAAGGCATACTTCTTTTGCTTCCGTTTATGTTTATCCTTTAGTAGATGATTCAATTGAGATTGAGGTTGGTCCGGCTGATTTGGAATGGGAATTTTATCGATCTGGTGGTAAAGGTGGACAAAACGTAAATAAAGTAGAAACAGCTGTTCGCCTGAAACATATTCCAAGTGGAATTATTGTTGAATGCCAGCAAGCCAGAACACAAGGGGAAAACAGAGAGAAGGCTTTGAAGATGTTGAAAAGTAAGCTCTACGAAGAAGAAATGAGAAAGCGTGAGGCGCTGAAAAATGCCAATAATGCTTCCAAAAAGAAAATCGAGTGGGGAAGTCAAATCAGAAGTTATGTTTTTCATCCATATAAAATGATCAAAGATCATCGAACGGATTTTGAAGTAGGTAATGTTCAGCCAGTTATGGATGGAGAACTTGATGGGTTCATCAAAGCCTATTTAATGATGGAAAAAGAAAATGTATCTTAATCACAAATCAAAATTTTACTTGATATGAACAACGGTCATTACAGTTTGCCTCTTCCTAAAAACGAACCAGTTTTAAGTTACGCACCAGGTACTCCAGAACGTGCGAGACTAAAAGAAGTATTAGCAGAGTTGAAATCTACTCAGGTAGATGTTCCAATGTACATTGGTGGGAAAGAAGTAAAAACTGGTAATAAGATAGCCATTCGTCCACCGCATGAAAGAAAACACCTTCTTGGTCACTTTCACCATGGTGAAGCAAAACATGTTAAATCTGCAATCAATGCTGCTTTAGCTGCAAAATCAGCATGGGAGTCAATGCCATGGGAGAGCAGAGCAGCCATATTTTTAAAGGCTGCAGATTTGATTGCAGGTAGGTACAGACCTTATATGAATGGTACTACCATGTTGGGACAAAGTAAAAATATTTATCAGGCTGAAATTGATGCAGCATGTGAGTTGATCGACTTCTTGAGATTTAATGTTCATTATTTAAGTGAGATTTATAAGCAGCAACCCATCAGTGCTCCAGGAATGCACAACAGGTTGGAATATCGTCCACTTGAAGGTTTTGTGTTAGCTATAACACCATTCAACTTTACAGCTATTGGAGGTAATTTACCAGCTTCTGCAGCTCTTTGTGGTAACACCGTAGTTTGGAAATGTGCCAATACGCAGGTGTATTCTGCGCAGATGTTCATGAAAATTATGAAAGAAGCAGGATTGCCTGATGGAGTAATCAATCTTATTTATGTTGACGGACCAATTTTGGGAGATATTTGCTTCTCCCATCCACAATTTGCAGGAGTACATTTCACTGGATCTACGGGTGTATTCAACCAGATGTGGAAGACCATTGGTGCAAATACTGGTCTATACAGATCTTATCCAAGAATTGTAGGGGAAACAGGTGGTAAAGATTTTGTAATGGTACATCCTTCAGCTGATGCTGATGTTGTTGCAACTGCTTTACTCAGAGGTGCTTTTGAATTTCAGGGACAAAAATGTTCTGCTGCTTCACGTGCATATATACCATCCAATTTGGCTTCAGCAGTCCGTAAAAAATTGATTGAAGGTATTAAGAGTTTCAAGATGGGGACGGTCGAGGACATGACCAATTTCATCAATGCAGTAATTGACGAAAAATCTTTCAATAAGATCAAGTCGTATATCGATAAAGCAAAACGCTCTTCAAAAGTAAAAGTTATCGCTGGCGGTAACTGCGACAAGACCAAAGGTTATTTTATTGAACCAACTGTGCTTGAGACCACAGATCCTAAGTATACTACCATGTGTGAAGAAATCTTTGGTCCAGTCTTAACCATCTATGTTTACCCAGAAAAGAAATTCTCTGAAACTTTGCAATTGGTTGATCAAACATCACCTTATGCGCTAACAGGTTCAATTATTTCCAACGATCGAGCGTCTATAGATGAGGCAACTGTTGCACTCAAACATGCAGCAGGTAATTTCTACATCAATGATAAACCCACTGGTGCAGTGGTGGGTCAGCAACCTTTTGGAGGTGGAAGAGCATCTGGAACCAATGATAAAGCTGGTTTTATGCTTAACTTGAACAGGTGGTTGAGTGTAAGGACGGTTAAAGAAACATTTGATCCACCAACAGATTACAGATATCCATTCATGCAGGAAGATTAGTTCCTGCAAGTTTGATGTAGTATATTTAAATAAGATTTGACAAACATGAAAGGCATTCATACCATCATGGAGGAAAAGCAACTGATGCTCACTCTAAAAAGGTTGGCACACGAGCTAATTGAAAACCATTATCCATTTACTGATACCTGTATAATTGGAATTCAACCCAGAGGCATTGCCATCAGTGATTTTATTACCCAATACATCAAGGAAATACATCCAGAAGTAAAACTGGAATATGGTAAGTTGGATATCACTTTTTATAGAGATGATTTCCGTGGTCAAATTCACCTACCCAGTATTACTGAGCTGTCTTTTTCTATTGAAAAAAAGAAGGTGGTTTTGATTGATGATGTTTTATATACTGGAAGAACAATAAGGGCAGCAATGGATGCTTTATTGGATCATGGACGAGCCCAGAAAGTGGAGTTGTGCATTCTGGTGGACAGAAAGTTCAGCAGGGAGTTGCCCATACAGCCAGATTATGTAGGGAAGTCCATAGACTCAATTGTTACCCAGAAAGTAAAGGTGTATTGGAATGAGGACAAGAGGGTAGTTTTATATGATAGCATAGATCAATAAAATTAATTGGCATTTTATACGTCAATCCTATAACTTTGCATCCTAATGCATCTTAGTTCAAAACACTTACTCGGCATTAGAGACCTCCTTCCAGAGGATATACATCTCATTTTAGATACTGCCAAACAATTTAAAGAAGTTCTACAAAGACCAATCAAAAAGGTTCCTTCCTTGAGGGATGTTACGATTGTCAATCTTTTTTATGAGAATTCAACTCGTACTAGAATTTCTTTTGAATTGGCTGAGAAACGTTTGAGCGCTGATACCATCAATTTTTCAGCCAGTGGGTCTTCTGTCTCTAAAGGAGAAACCCTTTTGGATACTGTCAATAATATCCTTTCCATGAAAGTGGATATGGTTGTAATGAGACATAGTGCTACAGGTGCGCCACATTTTCTGGCTAATCATATTCCTGCTGCAATCATCAACGCAGGAGATGGTATCAATGAACATCCTACCCAGGCCTTACTTGATGCCCTGAGTATTACTGAAAAGTTGGGGTCGTTAAAGGGTAAAAAAATTGCAATTATTGGAGATATTATGCACTCCAGGGTAGCTTTAAGCAATATTTATTTGCTTACAAAAATGGGTGCTGAAGTTACTTTGGCAGGACCACCTACTTTAATTCCAAAATACATTCAGGAGTCATTTCCAATCAATGTTACTTATAACGTAAAAGAAGCGCTGGAATGGTGTGATGTTGCCAATGTACTGAGAATTCAATTGGAAAGACAAAATCAGGTTTTGTTTTCTTCACTTAGAGAGTACAACCAGGCTTATGGAATTACCAAGCAGTTACTCCAAGGTTTACAAAAAGAGATATTGATCATGCATCCAGGACCAATCAATAGGGGTGTGGAAATTGACTCTGATGTAGCGGATAGCGGACAATCCATTATTTTAGATCAGGTAGAGAATGGTGTTGCAGTAAGAATGGCCGTTTTATATTTGTTATCAGGCCGAAAAGAGGCTTCTGCATAAAACAACCAACATGCAAAAAATTTGTGTTTTTCCAGGAACATTTGATCCAATCACGCTAGGGCATGTGGATGTAATTAAAAGAGCGTTACCCATGTTCGATAAGATCATTGTTGCAATTGGTATTAATTCCTCCAAAGCACCAATGTTTAGTCCAGAACAAAGAAAAAGCTGGATTGAAGAAATTTTCAAAGGTGAAGAAAAAATCTCTGCTGCTGTATTTGAAGGACTGACAGTTAACTTTTGTAGGGAAGTCGGAGCCCATCACATCCTTCGTGGAATACGCTATGTTAGCGATTTTGAATACGAGAAAACCATTGCAGACGCTAACCGTACATTAGATCCTAGCATTGAAACCGTTTTCTTAACCTGTGAACCCAAATATACTTCGGTAGCTTCTACAATTGTAAGGGATATCATCAGAAATGGAGGGGATGCTTCTTTATTTATTCCAGATTTAGTAGCTAAAAGTATTGCTCTACAATAATCCTGATTGTTGGATACATTTTATCCTTTAACGCGTGAGCCTCAAGTTTTGAAACCCATTTGATTTCAGTAATATCCTCTTCTGTTTGTGGAATAAGAATTTCTTTGCCCCAGTGTTCCATTTTAAACCAATGTGATGGCTTTAATATGGCTTCGTCCTTAAAAAAGTAAGTGTGATAAGTTGTGGTCAAAAAATTACACAGTTTAATGTTGTTTAGTCCTGTTTCCTCTTGCACCTCTCTTACTGCACAGTCTTCAAGTGTTTCACCATCATCAACCTTCCCCTTAGGTAAATCCCAAAAGCCCCTTCTAAAAATCATCAATAATTCTTGCTCTTCGTTAAAAACCATACCACCAGCAGCTTCAATTACTTTTTTATCCTTTTTATAGGCCTCAAAGTCCTCAAGTGAGTCAATTTCTACTATCCCTGTGGGTTCGTGTATAGAGATGTACATAACTTAATTTCTAAAATTGATTAGCTTTTTCCATTTTTGTAACATGACAAACGAAAAAACAGTCGCCGAAAAACTGCTACAAGTTAATGCAGTAAAACTGAACCCCAAAGAACCATTTACCTGGGCTTCTGGATGGAAGAGTCCAATTTACTGTGACAACCGAAAGGTACTGGGTTATCCATATGTGAGGGATTTTATCAAAAGTGAGATGTGCAATGTCTTGTTTCAGCAGTTTCCAGATGCTGAATTGCTGGCTGGTGTTGCAACCGCTGGTATAGCCTGGGGTGCCATGTCTGCCGACCAATTAAAACTTCCTTATATCTATGTTCGTCCAAAGCCCAAAGAGCATGGTTTAGGTAACCAGATTGAGGGGTATTATGAAAAGGGGATGAAGACTGTAATTATTGAAGACTTAATTTCAACAGGTAAAAGCAGTCTTCAAGTAGTGGATGTGGTAAGAGCAGCGGGACTCGAAGTGGTTGGGATGGTGTCAATTTTCAATTATGGTTTTGAGGTTGCAGACAAGGCTTGTGAAGCTGCGGGAGTGAAGTTTATTTCATTAACCAACTATCCAACAATGATCTCATTGGCAGTGGAAAAAGGGTTGATAGCTGAAGAAGACCAAAACACCTTGTTAAAATGGAGTCAGGATCCGGCAGGATGGGGGAGATAATTTAACTTTATTTAAAATTATTGATCATGAAAAAGATTGTCTTGCTTTTGTTGCTAGGTTTTGCAGCTGGTGCACAAGCCCAACAGAAAAAACCAATTACAGTCACTATCAATACACCTTCTGTTCAGTGTGATATGTGTAAGAAAAAAATTGAAGAGTATTTGAAGTACGAAGAAGGTATAACGAAAGTACTTGTCAACCCTAAGCAAAAAAAGACGACAGTAACTTATTTGACAGACAGGACAAATCTTGATAATATAAAAACTGCTATAGCCAATGTTGGCTATGATGCAGAAGAAATCAAGGCAGCAAAAGATGCTTACGATAAACTTCCAGCTTGTTGTAAAAAACCATCCAAATAAGGATGGTTTTTTCTTAATTGTATTTCATGGTTCAGCCGCTATATTATTTTCCTTGTATAAATGCATTTGCAGTGATGATACAACAACCAACTTTGTTGTTTGATCTATCTCTTCCTTTTAAACGTTCAACATTTAGAAACAGGACAATCATTGCGGGTGCATCAGGCACTATCACTTTGTCAATTCCAATAATCGGTGGGCGGTCAATTAAACTGCCATATCAAGAAGTGCAGATTGATTACAATAACAATTGGCAAAGAGATCATTTCAGGACCCTTTGTACAGCGTATGGTAATTCACCATATTTTATGTTTTACAAGGATGAACTTGCTGTTTTATTTGAATCTAAACCAAGGTTTCTTTTTGAATGGAATCTACAGTGTATAAATTGGGTTTTTAGAAAAATAAAATTGGAAACACCTATACACATTAATAGAGAAATTAGTAAAAATGATTCTTCCAGATTTGTGTTTGATCATATGGTTCCCTCTAATTATGATATAGAATGTTTTTCACCCTTTTTGAAATATACCCAAGTTTTTGAAGATATAATAGGATTTAAGCCTAATTTGTCCATTTTAGACCTTCTTTTTATCGCAGGGTCACAAACAAAATCAAATTTAGTGGGTTATGCATCTAAACTTCTTATAAATTCATGAGTCTAAAAAACGATTCCTATCTGGTTTTTTTTTAAATTGAGTGACTCCTTTATGCTAAAAAACCTACTTTTTGTTTTTATTTTTTTGCTGAGCTCCATTACAATTGTTCAGTCCCAAAATCTATCAAATAAGGGTAAAGAATTTTGGGTGGGATATGGAAGCCATGTTGC
>CAZVYI010000012.1:26050-32217 GCA_964631755.1 uncultured Sphingobacterium sp.
CGGCCTATCACAGATATTGCTCTATTGCAAAGAGGTTTTTTTTACGAATATGAAAGCAGTACTCCTGATGTTATTGAGTCTACTTCGCCAATAATGATTTCACAGTACATCAGTAGTGCAACTATGTCCGGCAATACTAGGCAAAGCTTTTGTAATAGTAATCTTATCGGACAACTGGGAGATCCAGAAATGATTTATTTGAGTCCAGTTGAACAAACAATTAATAAGGTAACAATTAATTCAACTGGTAATCATGATATCAGAGAACATTATCTTAATCTTGTCATACATAAAGATGCAATATCGGCTGGTAGTAGATTTTTATTAGATGGTGCCCCAGTTCCACTACTTTCCAATCCTCATCCTGCCGATCCTAATTATGTTTATTTTCAATTGAATTTAACTGCAGGAGCACATACTATTGAAGCCGATTATGGGTTTAATGCAATAGCATATGGTTATGGAAATTTCGAATCATATGGGTATAATGCTGGTACAAATGTAAACGACTTGAATCAATTTGTATCTGTTCAAAATGAGTTTGCTACTGTTCCTTTTCCTTCTACATGTAAAGGAGCACCTTTCAAATTTACTATAACATTGCCCTATCAACCCATAAAAATTGATTGGCGTTTTAATAATACAAATGGGTATCTAAAGGATGCTATTGGAAATCCTGCCCAAAATCGAGAAATAACAAATTTTGGAAATCCCATAGTTCCTGATGATGTAATTCCAAGTCCGACTGATCCAAATAAACAACTCTTTGTATATCGACTCCCAGATACATATAGTTTTAATTTCAACGGAGATTTTCCAGTAAGAATTATTGTTGAGAATCCTTCGGGTGTAAATGATGGCTGTACAGGTGAACAGGAAATTGATTATGATGTTCGTGTTTTCGATCCGCCAATTACTTCTTTAAGTGCAGTTTCAACAGGTTGTGTGAATGAAAAACTCTCACTAATTGCAAATAATACATTAGAACAAGACGTAGAACCATTGAAATATATATGGGATATCAATAATGCAATATCTGAAACTTCAACAGCGTCCAAGGATAGCATCCTCAGAACTGAAGGAATCAAAAATGTAAAACTTAGATTGATCACAAATATAGGATGCGTATCACAATTTGTTGATACAACATTATCTATATCTGCAAAACCAAGAATTGATTTTATACCTGCAGCAGTTAGATGTCTTGATAAACCCTTCAATATTACCGATCAATCAATTCCCGGAAGTAATTCAACTTTCTCTGCACTAAAAACCTGGCAATGGGAGTATGATGGTATTAAAGATGCTCAAACAACTGCCAGTTCAAATCCATCAAAAATATATTCAGTCAAAACTGCTGCTATTAAATTGTTGGTGAGTTCATCTACGGGTTGTTTGGATTCGCTTTCCAAACCATTAGAAATATTTCCAAATCCAATAGTTGATTTTGCCTTGCCTGAGTCATGTGTCAAAGATGTTTCTTCATTTGATGGCACTTTGGTCAATATTGATGATAGAAGAAGGTTAACAAAATTTGAGTGGGACTTTGGAAATCCAGGTTCACCTAATCCATATCCAAATACAATTGTTCGAAACAATTCAAGTATTGTCCAACATTTTTATACAGCTCCAGGAGAATATACAGTTAAACTTGGTGTTACTTCAGAGGATGGTTGTTTTGAACTAAAGGATACCATATTCGAAGTCAATGGATCTGACCCTATAGCAGATTTTAATGTGCTAAATGCAACAGGCTTGTGTAGCAATACCCCAATAGAAATAGTCAACAAGTCTGCAATGGCCACTTTGTCATTTGGTAGAATAACACGAGTAAGGGTATTTTGGAATTGGAATCCAAATTTAAATCCTCCTATACCTGATGTAAATGCAGATTTAATTGATGAAGTGCCTGCATTAAATGAAGTTTATTCTAATGCATATTCTGATTTTAATAATCAAGCAACAAAGACATTTAACATTCGGATGATTGCTTATTCAGGTGAAAAATGTTTCACAGATAAGCAAGTGCAAATCCCTGTAAAAGGAAGCCCTGTTGTTGCATTTAATCCAATACCTGGTATATGTTTAGATACTGAGCTACGCTCTGTTTCTAATCTGGCATCTCAAACAGATGTAACTGGTGTACCTGCAGGGTCTGGCGTATTCAGCGGACCAGGGGTAGCACCGGATGGAATTTTCAGACCTTATTTAGTAGGTGCGGGTGATTATCCAATTAAATATACATTTACTTCGACAAATGGTTGTTTTGACACGCTTACACAATTTATAAAAGTGTGGCCTTCGCCAATAGCAGATTACAATACATCAACATTGATTTGTGAGAAAAATGAAATAACATTCACTTCGTCTTCTAATGCAGTAACAGGAACCTTAGCAGATTATAAATGGATTTATAGTGATAATCCAGTATTTTCTTCATCATCAAATATTGATAAAAAGACATTTGCTGCTTTCGGAAATTACAATGTCACACATATTGTCGTAACATCAAATGGTTGTCGTGATACACTGATCAGGCCGATAGAAATCAACCCCAATCCAATTGTTGATTTTGCTTTATCAAAAAGTGTATGTCTGCCTGATGGTTTTGCAGAGTTTAATAATTTGACAACTACCCCTGATAATAAATCAATGAGTTATTTGTGGAATTATGGCGATCCTGGTGGCAATAATCAAGCTACTACAGTTAAAGGTTCGCATAATTATACACAATTAAAGGATTATTCAATTAAGCTGATTTCTACAATTCCTTCCACGGGATGTAAGGATTCAATCACAAAAAGTATTCAACCTTTAGTTGATATTTTCCCTCAACCAGCTGCAAGTATAAGCAGTCAGGATTTTGTATGTATTGGCACACCAATTGATTTTAAGGAAGTCACTGATACAAAAGCAGGTTCAGCTTCAACAATAACAGCATGGACTTGGGATTTTGTTTTTACCTCAAGCAATTCGAAAGATCCAAGCTATTTATTTACTAAAGCGGGTACTTATACAGTTAAAATGACTGCAACTTCAGATAAGGGATGTAAGTCTAATGAGGCAACAAAATCAGTCACTATTCATCCATTTCCTGAAATTTCAGCTGGACCTGACATTAATGTATTGGATAATGGTCAAAAACAAATTCTTGCTACTGCTAAAGGAAGTAATCTTAACTACTCTTGGAGCCCCGGTACTTATTTAAGTGCTACAAATGTACTTCAACCTATAGTTTCTAATCCTTTACAGGATATAATTTATACTTTAAAAGTGACTGGAATCGGAGGATGTGAGCGAACTGATAAAGTGAAAATATTTGCACTAAAACTCATCGACATCCCCAATACATTTACTCCTAATGGAGATGGGATAAATGATCTTTGGGAAATTAAAAATCTTAGTTTGTATAATGATTGTGTACTTGAAGTGTATACTCCACAAGGGTTAGTTGTATATCGGACAGTCAATTACAGTAAACCATGGGATGGTAAATTTAATGGTAAACCTCTTCCTGCAGGGACTTACTATTATGTCATCGATACCAATTCTGAAAGGAAATCAATTGCAGGATATGTTACTATTCTTAAATAAAATGATGAGAACGAAATATTTAGTAATTGTTTTTTTTCTATTTCAAACTGCCAAAGCACAGTTTCGTCCTCATTATACCCAATATATATTGAATAATTATATTGTTAACCCTGCACTGACAGGAATTGACAATTATATTGATGTAAAATTGAGTATGCGCAATCAATGGCTGGGTATTGATGGTGCTCCCAAAACATTTTATGCAACAGTACATGGTGCTTTAGGAAAAGGTGATTACAGGCAAAATGCTACATCATTTGATATGATTGGACAAAATACAAGAGGTAATGAATTTTTACCCAGTTATACAACTGCATCACCGCATCACGGTATTGGGTTTACAGCTTTGAATTATAAAACTGGTTATATTAACCGGGTAACGAGTTATGCTACATATGCTTACCACATAGGTTTAAATGAAACTACAAGCCTTGCTGCTGGTTTTGGATTGGGTCTAACTTCTTTTAGTATAGACAGAAGTAAAGTCACATTGGCAACTTCTTCAGATCCGTCTGTAGATGAAACCATTGCTACATTTAGAAAAATCAAACCAGAAATGAATGCTGGTCTCTGGTTATATTCCAATAAGTATTTCGTTGGTCTTTCAGCCCAGCAAATTATACCATCAAAATTGAGTCTAATCGATAATGCAGAGAACAAATCAACTTTGGTGCCACATCTCTTTGCTACTGCAGGCTATAGAGCCCGAATAAGCTATGATGTATCCGTAATTCCTTCTTTTATGGTAAGGTATATCAGCAATTTACCTATTGGTGTAGATGTGAACCTAAAAGCACAGTTTCAAGATTTATTCTGGATTGGAGGTGGATATAGGAATCAGGACGGATTTGCTGCTTTGTTTGGACTTAATTTTGCTCAAAAAGTCCATATCAGTTACGCATATGATTTAAATAAGGGACAATACTTGCTGAGTACTATGAACAGGGGTACACATGAGATTGTTGTTGGATTTTTACTCAAAAATCGACATCCATCACTTTAACAAAAGCGAGTGTTTTTTTTGTGATTGAACTAGATTCGCTATTTTTAGCAAAATTTGTACTAATGAAGAAAAGCCTTTGGGTGACATCCTTGATATGTTTGGGTTTGGCAGTTGGAAGCTGTAAGAAAAATGGTGGCACTACACCTCCACCACCTCCTCCAAAAGAAGAAAATATAGCCTTTTCAATAGAGCCTGATCCAGGTTCAAATATTGTTACGTCATCTACAGCAACTTATCCATATACTGTTAAAGTGACATCAAACATAACACCTTCAAACGGCATACATGTTGATTATGCTACACAGCTGGATACCGATAATTCAAATCCAACCTTTACTCGTGAAAGTTCTACATCTGCTACATCATATAATTTAACTACTTCAAATCTAGAATCTGGGAAATTGTATAAAGTAACAGTAAAAGTTACTAGTCAGAAGACTGCTACCAATACACTTACTAAAACATTCAGAGTAGCAAGGAAATAATTAAAAATGGCACTTAATAAAAACCCCTTCAATTGAAGGGGTTTTTTATTGTAAGTCATTCTTCTATTTTTTATCATTGGTGATTTTTATTTCTATTTTATCACCTTTCAAATGTTGTTTGTATTTTTCAGCATCAACCTGTGTTCCATTCACTGTAAGGATGCCGTTTTCATATTTTATTGTAACTTCTCCTTCAGCTACAAGTCCATCAGCTTTCAATGCACCAAGTAGTCCTTCATCAGGACCTTCGGTGATTGATATCTCAGCTTGTGCAGTATCACTACTCATCACAGAAACTTGAACGTTTTCTATTTTCTTTTCAACCTTAACTGCATCTGATTCATGCAATTGTGCAAGGGTAGGAGCAACAACCAGGGAAACAATTGACATCAACTTAATCAAAATATTCATAGAAGGACCAGAAGTATCTTTGAAAGGATCACCAACTGTATCACCTGTAACAGAAGCTTTATGTGGTTCTGATTTCTTGTAATAAATTTGACCATTGATTTCTACACCTTTTTCGAAGCTCTTCTTTGCATTGTCCCATGCACCACCAGCGTTATTTTGGAACATACCCATCAATACACCACTAACAGTAGCTCCAGCAAGGAAACCGCCCAATGCTTCTGGGCCTAAGATAAATCCTATAAGTAGTGGAGATACAATGGCAATAGCACCTGGAAGCATCATCTTTTTGATTGAGGCTTCTGTTGAAATGGCAACGCATTTATCATATTCAGGTTTACCAGTTCCTTCCATAATACCAGGAATAGTGCGGAACTGACGTCTAACTTCCTCGACCATTGACATCGCAGCTTGTCCAACCGCTCTGATAGCCAAAGAAGAGAAAATGAAAGGAACCATCGCACCTACAAAGAGAGAAGCAAGAACTTTCGCTTTGTAAATATCAATACCAATCATTTCATGACCATTATGGTTTACTACTCCAACATAAGCAGCAAACAAAGCCAATGCAGTAAGTGCTGCAGAAGCAATTGCGAAACCTTTACCAGTTGCAGCAGTTGTATTACCAACAGCATCCAATACGTCTGTTTTTTCTCTCACTTCTTTAGGAAGTTCAC
>CAZVYI010000013.1:0-28281 GCA_964631755.1 uncultured Sphingobacterium sp.
AAATTGACATAGTCGATATCATTCAATCTTCGTGGAATGCCATTCGATACAAATAAATCTTTTTTCCCATCATTATCAAAATCAACCCACAAAGGAGCCCAGGACCAATCGGTTGCATGAATACCTGCGTATACACCAACCTCACTGAACTTGCCATTACCCCGGTTGAATTGTAAATTATTTCTGGCATATTGATGATTATAGCCATAACGTAATTTCATGTTGAATAAATTGTATTCATCTTCACCCAATGAACGCTTCAGAATGTAAGGATCCTCGGGCAGCATGTCCATTGAAACAATTTCAGGTAACCCATCATTATTGACATCAGCTGCATCTACACCCATTGAAAATTGAGAAGTATGCATGATAGCTGAATCAAGTGTTTCTATGAAACCTCCTTTCTTGTTGTTGATATACAGATAATCATTTTCATGAAAATCATTTCCAATATAGAGATCCGGATATCCATCCATGTTGATGTCTGAAACAACTATACCTAAACCATACCCGATAACTGAAGAATTGATGCCAACTTCTTTGGTCTCGTTGATAAACTTTCCATTTATATTCCGATAAAACCTGTCACCGGACAAACTATCAAATGTGTTAAAATAGGATGGTCTTGCATTGAATGTGCTGTTGTAACGCAATGAATGGTTCAACAGATACATGTCTAAGTCGCCATCTAAATCTTGATCAAAAAATGCAGCTTGTGTACTGAAACCATTGAAAGAGAGTCCGTATGCGTTCGACTCTTCAGCATAAAAAGGAATACCGTCTTTCCCAATTCCTTTGCAGACCAAAAGCTGATTACCTTTTTGGAGATCTTCGTAGTTGCCAACGCGACAAATATAAAGATCCAGTAATCCATCCTGATTGATATCAACAACTGATACGCCAGTCGACCAACCACCATCATTGGGGATTTTAGCAGCTCTAGTTACATCTTTAAAATGTATACCCCCTTCATTCAAAAAAAGTTTGTTCTCGCCCTGATTAGCACAAAAAAACACATCAACCTTTCCGTCGTTATTAAAATCTGCTGTTGCAACGCCCGCTCCATTATAGAAATACATATAAGTGAGCATGTTCACTTTTGCATTGGGCTTCAGGTTATTGGCAAAATGGAGTCCTGTTTGTTCTTTTTCCAACACTTCAAACAATGGCTTTACTTGTTGCTTACAACCATAAGCAAACAGAAAAGCAACCACAAGCAGTTTGGAGAAAGTGCTCATTTGGTATTGTATTGATATATTATTGGAGCACTATTGTTTTGTACAAACAGAAAAGATGGCTTGCCATTAAGTTGAATAGACTTGATATCTCTTGTTTCTCCAATAATTTGTATGCCTGACTTATCGGCTTGAAGGAAACTGAATTTGCGGTTTCCAAGGTTCAGTAAAACACCGCCATAACCTGCATCCATTCTTGAAAATTGTGGAAGCCAATCGTATTGATTAAAGCCAACCAAGATATCTTGTTTACCATCATTGTTTACATCTGTAATGTGCAAAGCAGTAATTGATGATACTTGTGCATCAAAAGGTAAAACTTGAATAGTAAATTTACCCCCTTCGTTCCAGGCAATTGCCGAAGATGAAAAATTATAGACAGAAACCTGACTTGATTTAATCAGTTCTGCGTTAAATAATTCCTGAATAGATTTATTCGCATAGGCATCATGTCTCAAGTTTTGCTTCTTGAGTGAAGGAATTTGATCAGTCAGTTCTTTCTTGAGAAAAACTGGCACATCTTTTCCATTAACCGTTCTTGTAAAAATGACTTGTCGGTTTGCCGACTGATCATACTGATTCACCCACATTTTTACCGGATGTTGCTCATCTGGTTTCAAATAATGATTGCCCCCATTGTTGCCCAATACCAAATCAAGATCACCATCACCATCAAGGTCAGCTGTAGCAATTGACCTCCACCAACCATAACGATTAGACATTCCTGTATTCATTGGAACAAACACGCCTTTTTTGAATTCAAAGATTTCAATGCCTGTCCATTCTCCTGCCAACACCAATTCTTCTTGCTTATCTCCGTTGAGATCAGCATACAAGGCACTGGTATACATACCAGGCTTTATTTGTTCAACAACTTTTTTATCCTCTTTGAAATTTCCGCCACCATCATTGATGTAAAAAGCAACTTCCGGTAAAAGGCCATATTGTACCGGCACAGAGCAACTAGCAGTAAAAATATCTTTGTCGCCATCTCCATCTACATCCTTTACCAATACAATACTTGTGTTACCAATAGCTGGAGGAAAAGCATTTTCTTTCTTTGAAAAATTCCCCTTACCATCGTTCAGATAAAGACGGTGCGACATAGGTTTAGATAATGTTGGGCGGTTATTGCCACCTGAGCCAACAAATAAGTCCATATCACCATCCTGATCTGCATCAAAAAATTCAGCAGCTACATCTTCAGGCTCTCTTTCTAATTGAAACAGTTCTTCATTCGATTTTTTGAAACCATTCACTGTTTGAATATAAAGAGAAGCTGCATGTGAGGTAGCTCCTCCAATGAATACATCATCACGTCCATCACCGTTGACATCTGCAACTGCAGCACGTGGACCTTCTCTTGAAATCAGACGAGGTATATTTCTTTCTTGATAGATATCTACATAATTATCTTCTTCTGGAACATCTAATATACCGTCAAGAACTGAAGTAAAAATAGTTGAACGCTGAGCCTGTAGGACAAATGGCTTATCACCTTTGGCAATAGAGAATTGATAAACTGAATCAGCCTTTATATTGGTGATGGTCCTGTAAGTTGAGTTAGGCCAATAAATTTTAATTGAATCGATAATTGGGTTGTTGCCTAAGCCAAATAGTATTTTTAAATCTACCGAAGATTGAAACCCTCTGTTGGGTATCAGTTCACGCGTTTGCTTTGTACCATTCTGATAGACTTCAACTTTAGCACCTATGACATTTCTGTTTGGTTTGTCTCCAGACAATTGAAAGCCAATATAATGGTGCTTATTGATTTCTCTGCTGTTGTTTTTATAGACAAAGGCAGGTTGATTCAAATTATTGACAATCAAATCCAGATCACCATCATTGTCGAGATCACCATAAGCTGCACCATTCGAAAATGAAGCAGTTGTGATACCCGTTGAATCTCCAGCATCATTGAACTTAAACTCTCCTTTATTGAGGAACAATTTGTTTTTAATAGGACGAGAAGGCATTTTTTTAATCACCTCTTCTACATCTTCTTTTTCTCCTGTAACGACCATTCTTTGTACGACTTCATCTGCAAAGAAGTCGATAAAATCCTGATCAGTCAAATCGTGATAGATGCCATTACACACATAAATATCTTTCAACCCATCGTTATCTACATCAAACAACAAAGCTCCCCAGCTCCAATCTGATGCTGCAACACCAGCATAATGAGCAACATCACTGAAAACCCCATTACCATTATTTTTTTGCAAAGTGTTTTGCATATACTGATAATAGAAATCAGATTTTATTTTGTACTTGAATACATCATAGCTTTCAAATGATGTTGTCATTTTTAATCTCTTATCATCATCGGGTAACATTTCGGTAACGAAGATTTCATTCTCACCATCGTTGTTTAAATCAGCCATATCAGCTCCCATTGAAGAGTGACTCAGATGTTGTACACGTTGAGTAAGCTCATCTTTAAATGTTCCATCACCTTGGTTGATGTACAAATAATCTCTTTCAAAGAAATCATTGCTTACATAAATATCTGGTCTAAGGTCGCCATTGACATCACCAACCGTAACACCCAGACCAAAACCAATAAGACTACCATAAATACCGGCTTGCTCGCTTACATCAATAAACTTACCACCATCATTACGGAGTAATTTATCGCCTCCACCTTTAAGCTCTTCAGCTACGGGCCAATCTTTTGCTCTTAGCTCACGTTTGTTAGAATAATTCAGTGTATTGACTGGAATAAAACTGTTGTTCAAAATATAGCAATCTAAATCGCCATCAGCATCATAATCAAAAAAAGCTGCGTGTGTTGTGAAGCCATCATCATTTAAACCATATGCAGCAGCTTGTTCGGTAAAATGCATGTTACCGTCATTGATCCATAATTCATTTTGAGTATCAACACCTGCCTGGTATCCTGCATTACAAACATAAATATCAAGAAAGCCGTCCTGGTTGATATCAATCATGGCAACTCCAGTGCTCCATTTTTTCTTACCCTTAAAACCAGCTGATTCAGAAACATCCTCAAACTTCCAATTTCCTTTATTCAGGTATAATTTATTCGATCCCATGTTTGCAGTAAAGAAAACATCTGCAAGGCCATCATTATTCAAATCACCAATGGCGACACCACCACCATTATAAAAATTTCGATAGCTGAAAATATTAAACTCTTTGGTATTGACTGTTTTGTTTTCAAAATCAATGCCTGTATTCTTCATTTCCTGCATTAAAGGAGCTGAAGCATTGTTACATGAAATAACAAACAGCAAGACTGCAAAAGAAAAAATCCTAATCACTTTTTAGATTTTTAAATATGCTTTTAGGAAGGATACAAAGTTACTCGAATAACTGTTAAGACTTTTTATAAATAAAGAAAGGCCGTCTTTCAACGGCCTTTCAAGTAATCAAGATTAGATTATATTAATAACCTGGATTTTGAGACAAGTTAGGATTAACAGCGAGCTGCTCACTTGGAATAGCAAACAACAAACGCTCATCACCAGATGCTGGCTTTTCTGTCCATGTACCCAAGAATCTTCCGAAACGAATCAAATCATTTCTTCTCCATCCTTCCCAGTACAATTCACGGCTTCTTTCATCAAGAAGATTGTTAAGTGTTAAAGAAGCAAAAGGAGTTGCACCACGCTTGGTACGGATGGTATTAACGATAGCCAAACCTTCAGCAGCTCTACCTGTTCTGAGCAAAGCCTCAGCTTTCATCAACCATACGTCAGCAGCACGGAAGATTACATATTCGTTTTCAGCTGGGAACTCAACCTTGTAGTCAGGTGCGTATTTCACAACACGGATACCAGTGATTTCAAGATCATTTCCAGTTTCTTTTAATTTAACTGCTTTGGTGTAAGAAAGGTTATTTCCTTTTCTATCTTTCAAAGCAACGTTATTTTGGTCGAACTGCTGACCAGCAAGCAAACCTACTTTCAAACCAGATACATCAGTTACACCTGGATAGCTAGCAGTCAAACGCTTGTCACCAGCTTCAAAGCGATCATAAGTTTCAGCAATGGTTGTGAAACCATTCCATCCACTAGGACGCTGATTGTAGTGAAGTGTGCAATACCAACGAGATTGGTTGTTACCACCACGAAGACCATTTGTATTTTCAAGAGCGTAAATCATTTCTTTTGACTTGCTAGAGTTAGCTGGACCAAAAGCATCGAAGTAATTATCATCGAGCTGGTATCCACTTGCAAGAATTTGATCAGCAAGTGTGATTACCTGATTCATGTCAGCTGCATCAAAAGTTGGAGCTTTTCTGCTACCAGCATAAACACCCTTGTTGAGCAACAATTTCATCATCAATGCACGTGCTGCATCTTTGTTTGCCTTAATAGCAGAACCAACTGGTAAGTTAGGAAGTGCTTCAGTCAAATCTTTCATGATGAAATCGTATGCTGTCTTGCCTTTTAATACTTCAGGAAGTACCGTTACTTTGTCGAGGTCAGTTCTCACAGGAACCTGATCCCAACCATCAAGGATACACCACATTGATAACGCGCGGATGAACTTTGCTTCAGCAGCTTGTTGAGCTGAAGGGTTCAACACAAGTACGTTAGATGCAGCATACTGTGCTTGAAGTAATTCACGATAAGTATCACGGAGGAACAAGTGGTCAGCATCCCAGTTGTGGCTGTGCAATACACGCCATACACCGTTATCATCCCAGTCCGGACCTCTTGTAGGGCCGATTGTTTCATCTGTAGTGTGCTGTGAAGCAGCCCAGAATCTTGATTGATCCTGGAAAGGGTTGTTTAGCGCATTGTAAGCACCTTGAAGTACGTCGCCAACATTAACTCCGCCTTCAGCAACTGCTTCTACGCCACCCCTGTATTTTTCTTCAAGCTTGGAGCAAGATGCAAGCACTATAGCTCCAACGAAGAGGATCAGAAGTTGTTTGATATTCATAATCGTATTTTTTTAATTTAATTATAGTCCAAATGAAACACCGAGAAGAATAGTTCTTGCAGTTGGATAAGGGATGTATTCGATACCGAAAGAAGGAATACCATCAACTTGCTTATCAACGTTCACCTCAGGATCGAAACCAGAGAACTTCGTAATTACGAAAAGGTTCTGACCAGTCAATGAAATGTTTACGTTACGGAATGCTTTACCAATGTTACCAACATTGTAAGATACAGTAGCGTTAGCCAATCTCAAGTAGTTACCACTTTCAAGGTAACGGGTAGAAGGAGCGATTGCGTTAGAAATAGCTTCTTTAGCTTTGTTATCAGCCACCAAAGACTTTGCAATGTTTCTTGTACCTAGGTTACCGATTGGTAGAACGGTATTAAGGGTGTTGTTATAAATAACATGTCCGAATGCACCATTCATGTTGATAACAGCAGAAAACTTCTTATAGTTCAAATCTGTTGTAAAACCTAACAAAGTTGTTGGGTTAGGATTACCTGAATAGAACAACTTATTACCGTCGTTAGCATAGATGCTCTGACCATCAGTACCAATACCTTGGAATTCACGAAGGTAGAAGACATTGATTGGCTGACCAGAAGCAAGACGCTGAGCACGAGCACCAGAAATACCTTGTCCGCTCAATGAACCAGTCTCGAAGAATTGGTTACCGAAGTCTCTCAATTCATTCTTGAGGAAAGTAGCATTAACACCGGCATTCCAAGAGAAGTCTTTACCGCGAACGATAGCCGCATTAACTGCTAACTCAAGACCTGTATTCAAGATGTTACCTGGAAGATTGATCCAGTATTTTGCAGAACCGGGAGGACCAGGTTGAGCAACGATTTGCTCAAACAATACTTTTGAAGAAGTTTTGTTGAACCAATCGATAGAACCCCAAACGCGATCGTCGAACAAACCGAAGTCAGCACCAACGTTAATCATATCTGACTGCTCCCAAGTAAGATCTGGGTTACCGAAGTTAGAACGAGTTACGTCGTTAGGACCATTGATTTGATAACGGTTCAAAGAAGCTGCAGCTGGGAATTCCTGGTTACCAGTTCTACCCCAACCAGCACGAAGCTTCAAGTTGCTAATAACTTTGTTGTTAGCAAGGAACTTTTCATTAGATACATTCCAAGCCAATGCAAAAGATGGGAACACACCATATTTATTATTAGCACCGAATTTGCTTGATCCATCCGCACGAACAGTACCAGTCAAAACCAAACGATCTTGCCAGTTGATTACCGCACGAGCAAAATAAGATTGCAATTCAGTAATTGGACCAGCTCCAGAACCTATACCACGACGGGCATTAGGAGCATTTTGGAGATAGTTATAATAAGACAAACCTGGGAAGTCAGAATAATCAGAACCTGACATTCCATAAGAAAGGTTATCATATCTCATGTACTCATAACCAGCAACAGCATTCAAATTGATATCAGAAGTGATTTGGTTATTGTAGCTCAAAGTATGCGTCAATTGTTGTGTGTTTTGCTCTGCAGTTCCCACAGAAGCAGAACCCAGGTTACCTTGCAAGTTCAAGAAACGCTTGATCTCATTCTTTCTAACACCCACACCCTGACGTACTGAGTAAAGAAGACGGTATTCAAAGTTGTCGTTAAACTTATAATATGGTGATATACTTGCTAAAACTTCAGTTGTAGCAACATTATCATCATATGCCTGAAGCATTGCCAATGGATTAACACTTGTGTTACCAAACTGAGGCTCAACCCACAATGATCCATCTGCCTTTCTCAAAGGATGTGTTGGATTCCATTGTAAAGCATGACCAATTAAGCTACCCTGGAAACCAGCGTCATTGGAAATTGGCGCCACATTCTCCTTGCTTTGAGCGGTGAAAAGGTTGAAGTCTAAACCAAGCTTTTTGCTATCCAAGAATTTGTATGAACCACTCAAGCTTGCAGTTACCCTGTTCAAATCAGTCTCTCTAATGATACCTTGTTGATCAGTATAACCAATTGAAAGACGATATTTTCCTGCATCATTACCGCCACTCACTGATGCATTGTAGTTTTGAGTAATGGCATTGCGGAGAATCTCAGAAAGTGCATCTACATTACCACCATAGTTACCTGCAGTTGAACCATATTTAGTTAATGCAGCTCTGTACTCATCACCATCCATCACTTCAAAACGCTTCATGATGCTGGCAACACCAACACCTGCGTTGAAATCAATTTTTGGAGCACCAGCCTGACCTTTCTTAGTAGTAATCAAGATTACACCATTCGCACCACGAGAACCGTAGATAGCTGCAGCAGATGCATCCTTCAAAATCTCCATAGAAGCGATGTCATTAGGGTTGATGAAGTTCAACGGGTTTGCACCTGGAGTACTACCTAAGCTGTTTCCAAGACCCGGACGAGCATTACCAGCATCCAAAGGCACACCATCAACAACAAAGAGTGGCTGATTACTTGAACGAATAGAAGAGTTACCACGGATACGAACAGTTGTTCCACCTCCTGGAGCACCAGAATTGTTTACAACCTGAACACCGGCAACTTTACCTTGGATCATTTGATCCGCTGCGGTAAGTACACCTTTGTTGAAATCCTTGGCTTTAACTTGTGCAACTGCACCAGTTTGATCTTTCTTACGAGCAGAACCATAACCTACAACAACAACTTCATTGAGGTTAGAGCCTGAAGAAGCGAGAACAACATTCATGTTGTCTGAAATGTTAACCTCGATAGTTCCGAAGCCAACTGAAGATACAACCAATACCCTAGCATTGGCTGGCACACTGAGCTGGAACGAACCATCAGCTGCAGTTGAAGTTCCTGTAGTGGTTCCTTTGGCCGAAACAGATGCACCAGCAACTGGTGATCCATCTTTGCCATCTGTTACCTTACCAGAAACAGTTTTGTTCTGCGCAACAGCAACCTGAAATGCAAAAAGCATTACTACAGGAAGCAACATTGCTTTGAGTAAACGTTTTGGGGTCATATACAGTGGTTTAAAAGTTTTAGTCTTGCAAAATATGTATTTTTTACATATCCAAACATACTCGTTTAATTTTTTGTAATTTTTCTATGACTAAGAAATCAGGCATAAAAAATAGAAAAACTTAAACAAAAATGATTTTGGAGATGATTCAAAAACATAAAATATTGTATTACAATACGTTGTGTTTTACTAACTCAGTCCAACGGTGCAAAGACAACAGGCCAACAAAAATTGCTGCATCGAAAAATTTAAAAAATTTGGAAAAATTGGATTTCGCATTATGCAAACGTTTGCGAAAATATTTGTTGTTTACAACCTATAAAAAAAGTAGTTTACGTTATCAACAAAGGTCCTGTTTGTTATTTTATTTCCAATACCAAAGTAGATTTTGGTGGAACCTCAAAGAAATTGGTTAAATCAATAGTTCTTGAAGAAAAAACATCAATGCCTTTTGTATTCGTTCTGATAATTTCATCAAAACGTTTTGGATCTATTGTTGTTTTTGTTTCATTTCTATTCATGATAACCATGATTTTTTCATCTTCTGCATATCTAAAATAAACGTAGATATCATTGAATGGAGCAAAGTGTAAGGTTTTTCCAGAGATCACAGCTTTTGAACCCTTTCTCCAATTCAATAACTTTTTCATATACACTTGCATGCTGACTTGATCCTGGCTCAATGACTTTGACTCAAATGCATTCATATCATCTCCATTCCATCCTCCTGGCATATCAGCTCGAATGTATCCGTGATCACCGGGATGCTTTGAATTATCGAGTAATACTTCTGTTCCGTAATACACTTGAGGAATTCCTCTTAATGTCATCAAACATGTCATGGCCATTTTTGTCAGTGCCAGATCATTTCCAAGTTGTGTATAGATGCGATCCATATCATGATTATCTCCAAAAACCAATAATTGATTTGGATTTGCATAAATAAAGTCATTGGCTAAAGATTCGTATAAAATATTAAGTCCCTTACCCCAAATTGTTCTATCCTTTTGTTTCAATGCTTCAACCAATGCCGACTGCAATGGAAAATCCATTGTTGAGCGCAAACAACCTGTATAGCCATCATGGTTGCGTTTACCTGCCTGCCAATAAGATGTAATCAGTGGATTCAAACTCCATTCCTCACCAACAATGTTAAATTGAGGATATTCTTTCATTATTCGACATGTCCATTCATCAAGTAATTTCTTTATGCTATAACCATAAGTGTCAAGACGTATCCCACCCAATTGAAGTGTTTCTATCCACCAGATGGTATTTTGAATCAAATATGTCGACAAGTAAGGATTGGCACCATTCAAGTCCGGCATTGTTTCTACAAACCAACCACGAGTCATCAAATTTCTATCATACTCAGATGCATTGGGGTCTTGATTTACAGTTCTTACATGTGTTGTTTGCAACTTGGTATCTGGATAATTGAGCCAATCTTTAAATGGCATATCATTCATCCACCAATGGTTCGAACCGATATGATTCAATACAGCATCAAAAATAAGTTTGATTCCTTTTGACTTTGCCTTCTTCGAAAGTTCAATATACTCATCAAGCGTTCCAAACCTCGGATCTACTTTATAATGGTCAGTTATCGCATAACCATGATATGAATAAGTTGGCATGTCATTTTCAAGAAGAGGTTGTGGCCAGATTGCAGTATACCCCATACTTTTCAGATAGTCCAAGTAGTTTATTATTCCCCGGATATCACCTCCATGTCTTGCTCCTTGATTTTTTCTATCTACTATTTTTTCCCGCATTCCTAGAACAACATCGTTTGTTGTGTCTCCATTTGCAAATCGATCTGGAGTAATTAAGCAAATAACATCTTGGCTATTAAACCCAGTAAACTGAGAGGAGTTGGCAACACGGGGTTTTAACTCAAATGGAAACCGCTCAACTGTCTTGCCATTTTTATTAAATGAAATAAAAAATCTACCAGGTTTTGTTCCGGCATCAATATGCAAGTTGATGAACAGAAAATTATCAGAATCTCCTTTTTTAATCCCTTTAATCTTAACACCGGGATAATTGATTGCAGGTATAGTTTGACCAATTCCCTCACCATTGACCATGAGCTGAAGAGCCGGATCTTTCATTCCAACCCACCAATTTAATGGCTCCAGATGTTTAATCTGAGATTGAGCTGAAACACAAAGAATAGTAATGCCTATAAAAAGAAAAAAGCTGCGAAGCATAGTGAACTTATTTTGAATATAGAATTGGATTTAAATGCGTGTCGATGATTTCTCCAACGCGTGCTCCGGGGCACCAAGTGTTCCAATCATTGACTTGGTTTTCATTTTTAGGTTCTGCGAGTTTCATGTCTCGATCCATGTAAATAACAGTCATCACTTGTCTCATGGTTTCTGTTGTATTGGCTCCTGCTCTATGAAAAATCCATCCAGAATGAAAACTAACTTCACCCAAATCAAATTTTTCAACTACATGTCTAAAATCAGTAATTTTTAATTTTTTTGAGATTATTGTCTCACTATCATCACTAATTGCAAGCTCTCTCCCCTCAACTATAACATGACTTCCTGCACTAAATTCAAGTGGACCCATTTCAATAGGAGTTTCTTGTAAAGGTATCCAAGCAGTAATTGTTTTATCTGAAGCCAATGGCCAATAGTATTGATCAGCATGCCATGGAGTATACCCACCACCTGGCTCCTTATATAGAGCCTGATCATGATATATTCTTACTCCCTCAGTTTGCATCAATGCTGTTGCAATTGCAGCAATTCTCTTACTAAATACAAGTTCGCGAATTGTATCGTCCTCTCTCCAAAGGTTGAAAATTTGTAAAAAAGCCATCCCATATGTATCCCTCTCTTCAAGTGATTTTTTTTCAATACTCAGTTCCTCTACCCTTTTCTTGATATGGTTTGAGAAGAAAAAAATTGTTTCTTCATTAAGCACTTGTTTTAACTTGATAAATTTATATTGATTGTAGAAATCAATTTCCTTTTCACTTAATTGATAATGCTCATTCAGGAAAGCCAAAATAGATGCAGGTACAAATGACATAAACTATTGCTATTAAAAATCAGAAAGTGGAATGCCCCTCATATGAGGGGCATTCAGAATACTAAACTTTAAAACACTATTGCTTGACTACTTTATAGGTATAATAACCAGGATTAGTCAGATCCAACATGATTTTATAAGTACCTGCAGAAGGAAGTACCAAATTTGCACCATTGTATTCAAGAGAATTATCAGCATTGTTATCACCTAAGTTGATTCCCCAATCGCTGTTTGCTCTGAATTTAAATTCCTCTCTTCCTCCGACTGTAGCAGTTCCTTCCCAGATTCCATTGCTCAAGGTCATACTTATTTCACTAGACCACCCTGTAAGGCTACCAATAATAGCCCAGGTTGTTTGTGTGATTGAGAAAGTATTACTTGTAGTATTGGCATTGATTCTGAAAAATCCTCCCGCACCTGGGAATTTCAAATTACCACCTGAAGTACTAAGTGATCCTGCACCACCATCGCCAAAATTGGTTCCATTCCAATCCGCTTGAGATGTCAATTTAAATTCATAAGAACCCCCGGTATTCACCTGAACATACCCTTCATGGTTACCGTCATTTTTAGGAGATGCAATTTGAGGAGCAGTACCAGGATTCCATCCTTGATAATCACCCGCAACCCATAGTAGGCCATACAACTGAACAGGAGTTACTGTGAATTTTCCAGCTTGGAAATCTAGTCTGATTTTGTACAACCCTGTTTTATTCGGACCAGGAAAGTTATCAGAAAGATTAAATCCAAAATCACCTCCATTATTCAAGCCGACTAGATTGTTGTCTCTCACCGAATATTTTGTACTCCAATCACCGTTAACTGGTAAACACAAATATTGTTGACCTCCTTTCATATAGAAAGTACCCTCATAAGTAACAGAGTCAATTCTTGTAAATTGTTGAGATGGTGTAGGCACTGGATTACTCCAACCACCTGCAGTTGCACTACCTACGAGGAACAATGCATTTGATGCTGGTATGGTCACCTTTGGTGGTGTTACATATGGTGTAAATCTCAATGGTAGTGCATTAGATAATAATCTTTCATTGTTGTTGGCATGAGAAGATATAATTCTAACCTCCATATTGTAAGCAACATTGAATGCAAATCCAAAGCCCAATGCGATTGAATTCAATTCTTTTGCAGTAAACGATGCGGAGAGTTTTCCTGAAACTGCTTTTTCAGCAGCCTTTGCAAAATTTCTGCCAGCGGAATCCACCTGAATGATGTATTTAACAGAATTGGAATCTACTGAATAAGCAGGGTTGGTCCAATTAAGAACCAAAACCGTTTTACTGGAATCTGCAACTACCGGTGCCAGATTATTAGCAGTAGCGGTTAAGGTTGACGCTACACCTCGTTCATAAATCTCCAATGGGTCTATTTTTTCACAGGACCAAAGACCGGCAATCATGAGTATGATTGCGAAAGCATTTTTTATTGATTGTAAATTCTTTTTCATATTGTTTTATTTACAGCTTATTGTTTGGTAACAGTGAAAACACCATCTTGGAAGTTCACAACTATTTTATAAGAACCCGGAGCAGAAGGACCAACAAATGCAGGGTCAGCATCCTTCTTTTCAAATGTACCACCATTAGCATCCCCTTGAATCATATGGTATTGAGTACCCCAGACACCATTGTCTTGTAACATTTTGTAAAAGCCGCCGCCTTTAAAATTAACCACCAGTTCATACAAAGTTTCACTCACCTTTGTGAATTTCTGTGTATTGACAAATGGAGCTGGCAAAGGATTGTTCCAACCTGATTCAAATGCATCACCAATCACCCAAAGGTTTCCCTGAGCTGGTATAGGCACTTTAGGAGGAGGTGCAAATGGAGTTACTGTAAAACGAAGTGTATTTGAAGAAACTTTGGTTGCGTCAGAACCAAGTGATGCACTAATTCTTACTTCGATTGAAGCAGATTGCCCTAAAGTCAATTTCAAATCACTTAAAATGATATTGAATTCTCTTTGTGAATATTGAACACTCAAATCTTTACTGATGGAAATTGATTTTTTATTTCTTCCTGCAAAATTTTTACCCGCCTCATCTATCTCCAATAAGTAGTTTACATTTTGAGAGCTAATGCCGGATGCAAATTCAAAATCAGGATTGGTCCAAGAAAACTTAACCGCCTGATTATCTTGTGTAGCAAATGAAAGAGGAATTGATCCCATTACAGAAGCTGATAATACCGGCAATTTTCCACCAAGAAAAATTTCTTTATTCTCTGCTTTTTCACAAGATGCAAGCAAAACAACTGCCGTAATTAAGGTGCTGAGTTGCAGAATAAAACGTTTCATATTAATCATTTAAATGTAGTTAATTAATAACCTGAATTCTGTTTGAGATTAGGATTTGAAGAAACATCTGCTGAAGGAAGTGGATAGAGACTTCTGAAAGCTGCAACACCAGTTCCCCCTTTAACTCCTCCCTTCCATGGCCATAGATATGTTCCGTCTGTAAACTTACCATAACGAATCAAATCTGTTCTCCTGTGGCCTTCCCAATACAATTCTCTCGCTCTTTCATCTAATACAAAATCTGGGGTTAAGGCTGCAACAGCAATATTACCATTGCTATTACCATAGGCACGTTGGCGAAGGAGATTGATATATCCAACAGCATTTGATTTTTCAGCAGCTGATCCTGAACGGGCAGCAGCTTCTGAATAAATCAAATACATTTCAGCTAACCTAAACAACGGAAAATCAATATCAACCCAAGTCAGGTTCGAACCCGGTGCATTATTCGACTTAATATTGCGGTATTTGGTTATAGCATATCCATCTTTGAAATTAGTAAGGTCATTGATTTCTCTGTTTTGTCCTTGTGTAAAAAACTGAGAACGCTTATCAACTGACCCAGTCACATCTGGGAACATCTCTGCCATTCTGCTTGTTGTTCTAAGACCAAACCAACCACCATCTACACCAAAATCAGCAGCAACCATATCGCCACCAACTGCAGCATGAGTAAGGAAAGTAGTTCCTCCCCAGTTCTGCGTTTTTAGTCCATCATAGTTAATAGTGAAAATAAACTCACTTGTATTGCTATTGTTATCTGCACGCATTAATCTTGAATAGTCGGCAATCAATGTATACCCTCCATCAATAACTCTCTTTGCGTAGAGTAAAGCATCTGCATAACGTGCTGCTCCAGTATAAACACCTGCATTCAGGTACAAGCGAGCAAGAAGCGCTTGTGCAGCAGCTTTATCTGCACGACCATATTCATTTCCCCTGGCTGCTGGCAATTCATTTTCAATTGCTTTCAACTCATCTTCAACATATTTGAATAAATCAGCACGGCTGATCTGTTTTGGCGTGAATGAACCTAAAGCTTGCTCATCAGTAGCAAATGGAACATTACCAAAAAGATCCATCAAAACCCAGTACTGGTATGCACGAAGAAAACGTGCTTCGGGTTTGTATTTTCTAATCTGCTCTGCATCAGCACCAGCTATGCCTCTAGTTGCCAGATTTGCATCTGAAGCCTGACGTAAGAAATCATTACATAATGTAATCTGATAATAAGAACGGTAGTAGAGACCGGTGAGCATCGGATTGCTCTCTGACCAGTTCATGTTGTGAAAATCCTGGATACCTGGATCTCCCCAAGCAACAACAGCTTCATCTGTACTGAGCTCTTGTGCTTTCCAATAAAGGCGCAAGAAATCTGAAGTACCTTCATCAAGGCCTTGTATGTCGCCATTACCAGCAGGTCCATTATTTCCTGTTGTTGCAAAACTACCATACAATTTTGCAAAGGCTTGTTTGTAACCCTCTGGCGTACTGTACACCTGCTCAGAGGTTATGTCGTTTAATGGCAACAGATCCAGCTGCTTTGAACAGGAAACCAGCAGTACGCTGCTCAATGCAAGTAGGAACGCTGTGTTTACAATATTTCTTTTCATAAAATCTATTTTGATCATGTTACTTATTAAAAATCAAGATTGAGTCCTAATACAAATGTGCGTGGACGTGGATAGAAATTATTATCTATACCACCGTTGATCTCAGGATCTATACCAGTATATTTTGTAACAACCAGTACATTCTGAACATTTGCAGAAAGCCTAAGATTTGCCTTGTTGCGTAAAACACTACCAAGGTTGTATCCTAAATTGATATTATCAATTCTAAAGAAAGAGGCATTCTGAATATAGTAGTCAGACAAATAATAATTAGAACCATTTCCACTAAATCCACTTGTCAATACATCTCTGGAACCATTATTAATGTATCCAATTGGATTCAGAATATTTCTTACTGTACCTGTACTTGATGCCACGTTATTGTACATGTAGTTTCCTACGTTTGCTCTTGCAACCAATCCAGCATTCCATTTACCAGCATTAACATTTGTGCTAAATCCAAAGAACATTCTTGGATCTACACCTTTGTATTGATACAAATCTCTTTCATTGATTATACCATCACGGTTTCTGTCGGCAAAAAGATTATCAATTGGCTGACCAGTTTGATCATACACTTGCTTGTAAACAAAAAACGCACCTCTGTTGTATCCAACTGAATGAATCATGATTGTATTACCCGTACCACCTGAAATTCCACCAAATCTTGCTCCAGCATAGTTAGGATCTTCAGAAATGGTAAGACGAGTGATTTCATTTTCGTTATAGGTTGCATTGAAAGATACATCCCATGTAAGTTTTGAATTTCTGATTGGCTGAAGGTTTAGGGTAAATTCCACTCCTCTGTTCTCCATACTACCCACATTTGCAACAATCTTGTTGGAGAAGTTGGTTCCAGCAGGCTGATTGATTTCATTTAACAAGTCCTTTGTTTCACGTTTGTACAATTCCACAGTACCAGAAATACGACCATCAAACAAACCAAAATCCAAGGCAACGTTTGAAGTAGCAGTTTGTTCCCATCTCCTGTTGAAATAGTATCCTCCAGGTCTGAACATTTGATAAAATGAATTTCCAAACTGATACTGTGCAGTTATAGAACTTAAATTGTAATAAGAGATATAATCATAATATCCAATCCCATCTTGTTGTCCTGTTACACCATATCCAAACCTCAATTTCAAATCTGAAATTGTTTTAGAATTCTTCAAGAAAGACTCTTCACTGATTTTCCATGCGAGTGCAGCCGATGGAAATATACCAAAACGATTGTCTGTATTAAACTTTGAAGAACCATCCTGACGAACAGAAGCAGTGATGAGGTATTTATCCATCACATTGAAATTTGCTCTTGCCAACATTGAAGCCAAGCGGTATTGTGGCTTATCGAACTCAAAATTGGGCGTATTTACAATTGTACCGTTGAAAGTCCTGTCAGGAAAATTATAATTTGTAGTCAAATAATCTTGGAATTCATAACCTGCGGTAAGGTCAAGTTTAGACTTTATCCCCTTCAAATCAGCCCCATAATTTAAATAGGCATTCAGATAAGAATTTTGTCTGGTTTGTCTATACTCGTTATTTACACCACTGTGAAATACATTGTTCGGATCCTTGAAACGCTTGAATGTACTTGCAGCTTGTTCTGGGACAACAATTGTTCCATTACCTTCAGCCATATCCACACCCGCATTAACAACAGCTCTTAAAGCTGGCAAGAAGTGAAACTTATAATCTACCACTACATTGGCAACATGACGCATTACATCACTTTGATCTTCGCGTTGCATAAGAATTCCCAATGGATTTCTTGGAGCCAACGCTTTAAGTCCAGTTACAGATGAAGGATCTAACCACTCCCAATAACCACCGTACTCCTGCTTAGCAGAATAAACGGGTTGGGTTGGATCAAAATTGACTGCTGAACCAATTGCTCCTTCATTAGCAAACTTATTTTTACTCAAAGAAGACTTAACATTCAAATCAATTTTCAAATGATTGTCAAAGAATGTTGGATTCAGATTAATGCCGGCAGTATAACGTGTAAGATTACCTGTTTTGAGAATACCATCCTGATTCAAATAACCAAGAGATACACGATAAGGCAGGTTCTTAACTGAACCTCTAATGCTTATGTTGTTGTCTGAGCTGATTGCATTTTGATAAATCTGGCTCTGCCAATCTGTATTCTCTGCACCTAACAATGCTTTCAAAGTAGCATTGCCATTAGCATTGACTATTGACCTGACTTCATCACCAGTAAGTACATCAGCCTTTTTGGCGATCACACCAACTGAAAACTGAGAATTGAAATTAACCAAGGGACGACCTCTTGATCCTTTTTTAGTGGTGATCATAATTACACCATTGGATGCTCTTGAACCATAGATGGCCGCAGCAGATGCATCTTTCAAAATGGTGAAACTTTCAATATCATTAGGGTTAATCAATGCTAAAGGATTAGCCTGACCAGCTATACCACCATTGTCTAATGGCATTCCATCTAATACGATTAATGGATCGTTACTTGCATTGAGTGAAGATCCTCCGCGAATTCTGATTGTGCTACCAGCTCCCGGGGCTCCACTGTTTGATGTAATCTGAACACCCGCAACTTTACCCTGAATCAATTGTTCTGGTGTAGTTAGTGCTCCTTTTACAAAGTCTTTGGTCGACAAAGTTGCAACACTACCTGTCAAATCTTTTTTTCTTGTTGTACCATATCCAATTACAACTACATCTGCAAGAGAAGATGAAGTAACAGCAAGCTTCACTACAAGTTTACCACTTGAAATGTCTACATCTGTTGTTGCGTAACCAGAATAGGAAATGGTTAATTGAGTTGCTCCAGACGGAACTGAAATAGAGAACTGCCCAGTTGCGTTTGTCAATACACCATTTTCTGAGCCTTTAACTGTAACTGAAGCACCTACCAATGGTGTTCCACTAACATTATCCAATACTTTACCTTCAACTGTTTTCTGTTGTGCTGAAGAAGTAATGGAAAATAATAGCCCAATCATCAATACTGTAAAATGATTAAGCCAGGTTTTTGATTTCATATGCATAAACATTATTTTTTGGCGTGCATTTTTACCGTCGTGTAAAAATTACACGTACTGAAATTATGTGTATTTTTTACATAACAATAAAATATTTCAAAATTTATTTTCGAATTTTTTACCCCTCATATTCCACACAACTCCTAAATTGCAAAGGTTTGCGAAAATGTTTTCGGCTAATTATTGAACAAAATGAACACAAAGGCTACCCTCAAAAATATTGCTAACATATTGGGAATCAGTATCTCAACAGTTTCAAGGGCTTTGAAAGACCATCCTGATATTTCTCAGGAGACCAAAAAGAAAGTACGAGAGCTAGCTGATTTGATGGATTATGAACCCAATGCTTTTGCTGTATACCTCCGCACGAACGAAAGCAAGGTGATTGGTTTGATTGTACCGGAAATCTCTAATTACTTCTATCATTCATTTGTTGCAGCCGTAGAACAAGAGGCCAGAAAAAAAGGATACAGTCTTATTATTCTGCAATCTGCGAATGACGCTGCAGTAGAAGAAGCCAACCTTAAACTTTGTAAACTGAATCGTGTTGCTGGAATCTTTGTGGCGCTGACCTCCGAGACCAGAGATATGGCCACATTTGATAGAATCAAATCTTCTGGTATACCAATTGTGTTTTTTGATAAGGTTCCTGATGAAAGTAATTATGTAAAAGTATGTCTGGCTGATCGTGAAGTAGGAAAGCTCGCTGCCAGAACAATTCATGAAAAGAAGAAAAAGAAGGTATTTGCACTTTTTGGCAATCCAAACATCTCAATTACAAGAAAGCGTAAACAGGGATTGGTTGATGAACTAAAAAAACTTTCTCCCTTTGTTGAGATAGCAACCAGCACTGCCAATAACACAGAAGAAGCCATGCAGTCGACTTTGGAAATTCTTGATAATCCAACAAGACCTGAATTGATTTTTTGTATGAGTGATGAAATTCTTACTGGCACCATCATGGCAATAAATAAAAAAGGATTAAAAATTCCGACAGACATTGCAGTGCTGGCAGTCAGCAATGGTTTCATTCCTAAAATCTGTAACCCAGTTATTACCTATATAGAAACCAGCGGGACCATACTTGGTAAACGTGCCATGAAAACATTCATGGAAGTACTGGAAAAAGGTATCACCAAAAAAATGGATGTAATTGAGTCGAAGTTGGTAGAAGGGGGTTCTATTTAATTAGAACTGAATACCTACAAAACTCTTTCTCTTGATTTGCTCGTATGCTTCCTGATTGAAGGTGTATAACTTGCCAGGTCGATGCTTTACATTCCTCTCCATTTCACCTACATCAGTCAACAAGCCTGTCGTAAATAATTTCTTCCTGAAATTCCTTCTATCAAACTCAATCCCGAGGATTTGTTCAAACAACAACTGCAGATCTCTCAGCGAAAATCTCTTCTCCAACAAATTAAAAATAATCGGCTCCTCCTGAATCTTTCTTTGCAAGACCTGCAAACAAGTATCAAGAATTTTTTTATGATCAAATGCCATTGACTTAATGCCTGAAACGGCATGCCAGCTCAAGGCATTATCCATTGTCTTCAACTGATGATCCTTGATGTTCACCAAAGCCAAATAGGCTGTTGTAATAACGCGACCAGAAGGATGTCGGTTTACAGAGCCGAAAGTTTTCACCTGCTCCAAAAACATATCAGTCAACCCCGTCCTCTCCCTCAATACTCTGTAAGATGCTTCATCTAAATCCTCATCAGGTCTCAACAAATCTCCTAAAAGAGACCACTGACCTTTGTATTGCGGAAGGTCACTCTCAATAAGCAATACTTTCAATACTCCTCCATCATACCCAAAAATGACACAATCTACAGAATGCGCAAACTGGAAATTGTTTTTCATTTGTACAGGAGTAGTATTGATATTTGGCTTTAGTAATTCACTCATACTGGTATAGAAGGTTGTAAAGGATGTCGCAAAAATAATTTCAATTCTGAATTCTCAAAAGAAAATCTATTATTCTACTTTTACTTTCAAGTCAACCACATGTATTCCAAGGAAGAAATCAGGGATTTACAGGATAAAAGCAAAATATTCATCTCCAAAGCACAAGATGAGGAATTTTTGGTTCAGAACATCAAGGTGTTAAAGGACCTTATCAAATTTCATGAACACCGGTATTATGTGATGAACGACCCGCTTGTCTCTGATTTTGAATTTGATCAATTGTACAAATCACTTGAAAGCCTGGAGAAAAAAAATCCTGCATTGGTTACACCAGATTCTCCAACTCAGAGAGTAGGACCAGGTATCACAAAACAATTCAATACAGTACAGCACCTTGTTCCTATGCTTTCACTCGAAAACTCTTATGATGAAGAGGATTTGCTGGATTGGGACCGAAAAGCAAGAGAGCTTTCTGGATTGCATGAAATAGAATATTGTGTTGAGCCTAAATTTGATGGAGCAAGTATTTCCTTGCTCTACGAAGATGATTTGTTCGTTAGAGGAGCAACAAGGGGTGATGGTATTGCAGGAGAAGACATCACCCTGAACCTTAAACAAATCAAATCCATTCCCCTGTCTGCAAAATTTTCAGCCTATGGCATTCAACAGGCTGAAATCAGAGGGGAAGTATTGATGAACAAAACCAATTTTAAAGCATACAACGACCAACTCGTGGAACAAAATCTTCCGCCACTTGCCAATCCCAGAAATGCTGCATCAGGGGCATTGCGATTAAAAGATGCCAAGCAGGTGGGTAAAAGAAACCTCGAAGCATTTATCTATCAGCTTGCGTTCACGGGACAATCGACTGCGCAATCCAGTTTACATACCCATGCTGATACTTTAAACATGTTATGGGAACTTGGTTTCAGAAGCCCTGTTCACGAAAAACAAACTTTCAAAGGCATTCAACAGGTAATTGAATTTTGCAAATCATTTGAATCAAAAAGAGATGAACTGCCTTATGAAATTGATGGATTGGTGATAAAAGTCAACCCATTTGCTGTACAGGATCAATTAGGAATGACCACCCACCACCCAAGATGGGCCATCGCCTTCAAATTCAAAGCCCGTCAAGCTTCCAGCAAATTGCTCGGCGTGGAATATCAAGTGGGCCGCACAGGAAGTGTAACACCAGTTGCAAAAATTCAACCTGTTCCCATTGGTGGAGTAACTGTTTCTTCTATCTCACTGCATAACCAGGATTTCATCAAGGAAAAAGATATCATGCTGGGTGACACCTTACTGGTGGAAAGAGCAGGAGATGTAATTCCCTATATTGTAAAATCATTTGCTGAACTCAGAAACGGCACTGAAACTCAGATCGTATTTCCAACAAATTGCCCTGTTTGCAACACCGAACTCATGAAGACCGCAGACGAAGCTGTCTGGAGATGCCCCAATGATCTTTGCGATGCTCAAGTCGTTGAAAGAATGATTCATTTCACCAGTAAAGACGCCATGGATATCCGTGGTTTAGGTGATGCCAATATCAGAAAATTCCATGCTTTGGGATGGCTGCCTGATATCCCATCTATTTACACTCTTCCATACGATCAACTCAAAACCATGGAAGGCTTTGGTGCTAAATCAGTTACCAATCTTCAGGAAGCCATTGAAAAATCAAAAGCACAACCCTTATACCGATTGATTAATGCTTTGGGTATTCGATTTGTAGGGGAAACGACCGCTAAGACATTGGCTCAAGCTGTCGATCATTTACTCGACCTCAGCAAAAAAGAAAAAGAAGAACTGCAAACTATTGAAGACGTAGGTGTAAAAGTTGCAGAAAGCATCTATCAATATTTCCATCAGGATAGTAATATCCAAATGCTTCAACAATTGGAATCACTAGGCCTTCAGCTCAATAGCATCAAGCAAGAAAAAATAACAGATGGAAATCTTACGGGGAAAACATTTCTTTTTACTGGAACATTATTCAAACTCAAACGATCGGAAGCTGAAGCGATGGTGGAAGCACAAGGTGGAAAATTGCTTTCAGGTGTGAGTTCTAAACTTGATTATCTCGTTGTTGGAGAAGACGCCGGATCAAAATTGGAGAAGGCAAAAAAGATTGCTTCGATTAATATATTGAGTGAGGATGAGTTTTTAAAAATGATTGGTCAATAAAACAAGTGATGAGTTTTGGGTTATGAGTTATGGGAAGAAAGCTTATCGCTCAACCCACAACTCACAACACATAACTTGAATTTCTACCCCAACAAACTATGCTTTGCTAAATATTCTGCAATCTGCACCGCATTGGTAGCTGCACCCTTACGGAGGTTATCGCTGACAATCCACATGTTGAGTGATTTAGGCTGGGTTTCATCTCTTCTGATTCTTCCCACAAATACTTCATCACGTTCATGCGCATCTTTAGGCATAGGATATTGCTGTGTTGCAGGATCATCAACCACTACAACGCCTGGTGCAGCCGACAGTAAACTTCTTACTTCGTCTAATTCATATTCGTTTTCAAATTCAATATTCACACTTTCACTGTGTCCGCCCATTACGGGTATACGGACAGTAGTGGCAGTTACTTTGATTGAATCATCACCCATAATCTTTTTCGTTTCCAACACCATCTTCATCTCTTCTTTGGTGTATCCATTGTCAAGAAATACATCAATTTGTGGTATTACGTTTAAGTCGATTGGATACTTGTATGCCATTTCGCCTTCAATTCCATTGCGCTCATTCATCAATTGGTTCACAGCCTTTACACCAGTGCCTGTTACACTTTGGTATGTACTCACTACAATTCTTTTTATACCAAAACGCTTGTGTAAGGGAGCTAATGCAACTACCATTTGAATGGTAGAACAGTTAGGATTGGCGATGATCTTATCATTTGCAGTCAAAGTATTAGCGTTGATTTCTGGAACAACCAATTTCTTTGTTGGATCCATTCTCCATGCAGAAGAATTATCGATAACTGTTATTCCCGCAGCTGCAAATGCAGGCGCCCACTCGAGGGAAGTACTACCTCCCGCAGAAAACAAAGCTACAGCTGGTTTCATGTCGATGGCAGTCTGCATACCCACCACCTTATACTGTTTCCCTTTGAACTCCACTTCTTTACCCACAGATTTTTCAGAAGCGACGGGAATCAACTCGGTGACAGGAAAATTTCTTTCTGCCAAAACTTGTAACATTTTCGTGCCGACTAAACCAGTAGCACCTACGACTGCAACTTTCATGTTTTATTTTTTGACCCTTACGGGATGGTTAAAAAAAAGCCTCCCAATTCTGGAAGGCTGTTACATATTTGAATCATACAAATTGGAACTAACCTTCCCTGTGGGACTGTTTACCGTTCTGTTTTGTATGTTTTATCATTTTCATTGTGGTTGCAAAACTAATCACGAAAGAAATTTCTACCAAATATTTGTTGTTTCACACTTTACTGCACCTCCAAGCTACTCTAGCTTCATCGTATGAAAAGTACATTACTACTACTCTTGTTGAATATCACTTATCTAACACAAGCGCAAACCGAACGCTATGCAGTCGTCATCCATGAAATCATGGCAGACCCAACACCGGTAATTGGACTACCCAATGCAGAATACATCGAACTGCGCAACACATCTAAACAAACCATCAATCTGTTCAGATGGAAAATTGATAATGGAACAACCACTTCAACTATTAATATAACCTATCTTCTAGAACCTGATAGCCTGGTCTTGCTTTGCTCTAGAACTCAACTTGTATTTTTCAACAACAGAAAAAATACAATAGGATTAACCTCTTTCCCATCTCTTGCCAACGAAGGTGATTTAATTACTTTAAAAAATGCAGAAGGAAAAACAATACATGCAGTAGCATTTGAAACCTCTTGGTACAATAGTCCTGTTAAAGCCAATGGTGGATGGAGCTTAGAAATGATTGATCCTGCTCAGCCATGTGCTTTGTACAATTGGAGTGGATCAACAAACACCACAGGCGGTACTCCTGGTTTTGCAAACAGTATCAGTAGAAAAAAAGAAACTGCATATACCCCGTCTGTATTACAATGCACAGCAATAAATGAAAACACCTTACAACTGAAGTTTGATACACCCCTTGACAGTCAGTCGCTTTCGAATAACACACTTTACCAATTCAACAATGAAGATGCATTAAAAATCATTTCAGCTAAACCCATAGCACCTTTGTTCAATGAAGTTGAACTTAAAACCAATGTCCAACTGGATAGCAATAATATATACAGTTTAGAAATTAAAAATCTACAGCTGTGTAATCTAGAAGTCACAAAAAGCTTTTCTATAAAAACGGGACTTTCCAAATACCCTAAAAAAGGAGATCTGGTTTTCAATGAGCTCTTATTTGATCCGCAACCTGGTGGTTCAGATTTTTTAGAAGTGATCAACACATCAAATGCGATTATTAACATGAAAGATATTCTATTGAGCAACCGAAACACAGATGGATCAATCAATCCAGCTACACATGAATACACTACAAACTACAACCTCTTTCCATTTGAACCGTTTGTATTGACTATCGATACAGGGTATATCTCAAAAAAATGGCCACGGATAAATCTAGAACGTTTACTACAAATGAAATCATTGCCATCCATGCCAGATGACGATGGTAAACTGTTACTACTCAATAGTTCAGGAGAAATCATCGATGAAGTCCATTACGATAAAAATATGCATTACCCTTTACTGCGCAACAAAGAAGGTGTATCACTGGAAAAAATCAGTTACAAAATCTCATCACAGCAAAAAGACAATTGGCACTCGGCATCAGCTTCTGAAAATTATGCCACTCCAACCAACGTAAATTCACAAATCATCGATCAGGAAGAAAGCAAGAGCTGGATTCAAATTGATCAAGATATCGTGAATGCAGATAATAATGGACTTGATGATTTTCTGCATATCAAATACCAATTTGATGAACCAGGAACACTTTTGTCCATTTATCTCTTCAACCAACAGGGCACAATCATTTGTAAGATTGTCAACAATTTAATGTGTGGAAGAAATGGTGCATTTAATTGGAAAGGAACCGACAACCAAAACAGCTATGTAGCATCAGGCATATACATAGTAGTAGCTGAAGCCTTTCATTTGAATGGCTTTAGAAAACGCTACAAAAAAGTAATTGCTGTTAAACGAGCTTGATGTCGAAGTTGACCAAATCAACAAACTGTCCAATTCTTGCATTGATATCCTCTTTGGTAATTTCCTTCATGCGTGTTGTGCCAAATTTTTCAACACAGAAGGACGCCATTGCAGAACCTATAATAATGGCAGTCTTCATGTTTTCAAAAGAAATGTCTTTTGTGCTTGCAAGATGGCCCATGAAACCTCCTGCAAAAGTATCACCAGCTCCTGTTGGATCAAATACCTCTTCAAGCGGTAATGCAGGTGCAACAAAAACTTTATCCCCATGGAACAACAAAGCACCATGTTCGCCCTTCTTTACAACAAGGTATTTTGGTCCCATTGCTAAAATGGTCTTCGCTGCTTTAACCAAAGAATACTGCGCACTCAGCTGACGCGCTTCACTATCATTCACCATCAAAACATCTACATCTTTCAGCAAATTTTCTAAATCTTCCATAGCAGTCTCCATCCAGAAATTCATGGTATCCACGACCACAAGCTTGGGACGATTTTTCATTTGCTTGAGTACACTGTGCTGTATTGCAGGTACTCCATTACCCAACATCACAAATTCACAATCCTGATAACTATCTGGTACGATTGGATTGAAATCGGCCAATACATTGAGTTGCGTATCTAATGTATCACGCTCATTCATATCCATGTGATATCGACCCGACCAAAAAAATGACTTTTCATCTTTCTTGATTTGTACACCTTCCAAAACAACTCCTCTTGCAGCCAAATCATCCAACTCTTCCTGAGGGAAATCACCCCCTACTACTGAGATCTGCTTGATAGGTTTTACAAAGTTAGAAGCACTATAAGCAATATAGGTTGCTGCACCTCCAATGATGCGATCGCTTTTTCCGAAAGGCGTTTCAATGGCATCAAAGGCCATGGTTCCAACAACGAGCAGTGACATATAGTTTGGTTTTGTGTGGCGCGAAGATAATTAGAATAATACATAAAGTCAATTAGTAACAAAGCGACGCCTAAAGGCAGAGGGTGTTTCACCCGACTGTTTTTTAAACACACGATTAAAATAGGATAGACTTTCAAATCCACTGCTGTAGCATGCCTCTGTAATTGATTTACCCAAACGAAGCATTCTTTTGGATTGATTGACTCTGTACAAATTGAGAAACGCTATGAAACTTAGTCGCGTCATTTTTCTGAAATACCTGCAAAAAGCTTCTTTGCCAAGATTTGCAGAAGAAGCTGCCTCATCAATAGAAATTCTTTCTCTGTATCGGGTATCAATCAAATCATAAATTTTTCTCAAACGTTCCTGCTCTCTCTTGTTTACCCTGTTCTGATAAGGCAACTCGTGCAACAATTGTTTATCAGTGGTTGTAGCAAGCAAATGCAAAATGTGTAACACTTCTAAAAATTGGGCGAAGCCGGACAACTGATTTAATTTTTTTAAACGGGGTCCAACCTCCTGTTTGACTGTTTCTCCAAATACGATACCATGTGCAACATCCTGAAAAAGTTTGCCTATTTCTTGCATTTCTGGTGTTCGCTCCAGCAAATCCTTCAAAAAATCCTCTTGAAGATGCAAAACAGTTTTCTCATAATCAGTCCTGATGCCATAGTCAAAATTTAAATGAGGAATATAGGGGCCAATCATAACAAGATCGCTTTTGTAAAAAGCTGATAAATGATCCCCCACATGCCTGGTTCCATCTGCCCCATCCAGAAAAACCAACTCAATCTCAGGATGAAAATGCCAGAAGAAAAAATCATGTAGCCTGGGGTTGACCATCAGATGAAATGAGCTGTTTTCATCTGGAGTGATTTTCTCCAAGGCTTGAACATAATGTCCTTTATTGACTGATGACATGCTTTAAAATACGAAAAATATCAATATTGTACAAATAATAGTCAATTTAGTCAGTGTTTCACTTCCCAACCCCAACTACTTTTATACCATATTCAACAACTAAATTTAAAATCATGAATATGCAACCTAACATGCAGCCAACGATGCAACCCACGATGCAGCCAACCATGGCCAATCAGAACCACAAGGATATTC
>CAZVYI010000013.1:28381-32009 GCA_964631755.1 uncultured Sphingobacterium sp.
ATTAAACGACCGCTCAAACGGTCAGCCTTTAAGGGTTTTAAGTGAAGAAGACTGGCAGTTCTGGATCCACAACGGTTATGTGGTTATTAAACAAGCCGTACCGAGAGAACAAGCCTTGAAGACCGCGGCTTTTTTATGGGAATTCGAAGAAAAAGATCCAAATGACAAAGAAACTTGGTATGCACCGCCAAGAGCAGAAATGAAAATGAAGGAACTCACCAATAGCGGTATGGTAGAAGTGTACAACCATCAATATTTATGGGACAACAGACAAATGCCCAGGGTTCATGATGCCTTCACTGATGTATGGGGTACAGAAAAATTATGGGTAACCATTGATAGAGCCAATTTGAATTTCCCTATGCGTGAAGGTTTTGAGTTTAAAGGATTCATTCATTGGGATTATGATCCTGAAACCAAACCACAAAATGTTCAGGGCGTGCTGGCACTAGCGGATCAGACTGATGAAAACATGGGTGGATTTCAGTGTATTCCTCAACTGATGCGTGATTATGATACCTGGAAATTGACGCAGCCTGAAGACAGGAATCGATTCCGACCTGACATTACTGGATTTGAGGACAAGCTAATTAAAGTAAAGCTGGAAGCAGGTGACTTGCTAATCTTCAATAGCCTTTTGCCACATGGTATCAGACCTAATCTCTCTGGAGATAAAGTTCGTATCGCACAATACGTTTCAATGATGCCTGTTCAGGAAAATGATGAGGCACAACGTCAGTGGCGTATTAATTCATGGCGCGATCGCATAGCGCCTGAAGGCTATGCATTTCCAGGTGATCCAAGAAACTGGGAGAAGACAAAATACGGGACAGCAGAGTTGAGTCCGCTCGGAGAGAAATTATTAGGACTATCATCATGGTAATAAAATCAAACAATCAATTGTATACCCTGCTTAACAATGGCAAACAAATGCCGTTGTTAGGCCTGGGTACTTATAATATGTTTGGAGAATTGGTAACCAATGCCGTTCAATTAGCTTTGGAAACTGGCTATCGCTTGATTGATGGCGCTCAAATGTACCATAATGAAAAAGAGGTTGGAGAAGGAATACGAAGAAGTGGAATACCAAGGGATGAAATTTTCATCACGACAAAAATTGATAATTGCAATCAGGGCTATGATGAAACACTTCGTTCCTATGAACAAAGCTTAAAAGATTTAGGTGTTGAAAAAGTCGATTTACTTTTAATCCACTGGCCCATCAAGGGAAAGAGAGAAAGCACGTGGAAAGCATTAGAGCAATTGTACAGCAATCAACAAGTTGGTGCCATTGGTACTGGTAATTATCTTCTGCCATTTCTTCATGAGTTAGAACACTATAGTTCTATTACTCCGGCAGTCAACCAGATAGAATTCAGCCCTTTTCTCAACCTCAAAGCTGAACTGGACTATTGTCAGCAACATCAAATTTGTTTGCAGTGTTACACTCCATTAATGAGGGGACAAAAACATGACCACCCAAGCATAGTATCTGTTGCCCGGAAATATGAAAGAAGTGCCGCACAAATCATTTTACGCTGGGCTGTACAACAAGGGATTTCAACCATTCCCAAATCTGAAAACCCAAATAGAATCAAAGAGAACTTTGATATCTTCAACTTTAAACTGGCTGAAACGGATATGCAACTTTTGAACAACCTGAATGAAAATTTTAGAATTGTTGACAATCCGATTGATATGCTTTAATCTGAATACACTTTTATAAATATCAAAACATGAAAAAAATATTCTTTCTTCTTCTGGCACTAAGTATTCATTTTGCAAATGGACAAAATAAATCGAAAGAAGGACCCTTACAACATGTTGTAATTTTTAAATTCAAGGAAACCAGCTCTCAGCGTTCAATTGATTCTGTTGTGAATGCGTTTGTTGGCTTGAAAGATAAAATAAGTGTTATTAAAAAATTTGAATGGGGATTGAATGATAGTCCCGAAAACTGGCACCAGGGCTTCACCCATTGTTTCATCCTGACATTTGACAACAAATACGACAGAGATGTGATATACCAGAAGCATCCGGCACATCTTGATTTTCAAAAGATATTAGGTCCGCATATGGACAAAGTATTTGTGGTCGATTACAAAGCCGAACGCTAAAACGAAATAGAATTTAGCTGTTGATCGGGTTTGGCATATGCATACCGTTCCAAAGGACTTGTTTGATAATAGGCGTCCAAGCCGAGACTAACAATTGAATCCTCTTTTGATAATTCAATAAAGCCATCACCTGCTACTGCCCTTTCATTCACATAGGCGTGCTCTAATGCTCCTACTACAAGAAAAGTGCCATTGCTCAGTGGAATAATTTCTGATAAGGACAATGCCATTTGCACATGACTTTCTCCTACATAAGGAACAGCAAAACCATCTTTATATTCAGAGGTTAATCCAACTGCTTCAAACTCATTTACCCCTTCGGAATATTTTGCGCTTGTTTGATGGGCTTTGTCAACGAATGATGGCAGGATATGATTAATCGTATAAAAACCAGTATCCTCTATATTTCGAATGGTATGCGGAGCAGCCTCACGGGGTCGATTGATGAAACCAATGAGTGCTGGATCTGCGCCTAAATGGACAATATTGCTGAATACTGCAAGGTTGGGCTGATGGTCTTTATTGACTGTAGCAATCAGACTCACGGGCTTGAAACCACTTAAAGAATTCACAAAATTGGCTCTGTAAATCCTCGTCCAGCCCTGAATTTCTGCGATTGAGTAATGTTTCACAATTCATTTAACATCATAGCCGTTAAAAAGTTGCAACTTACAGGGCAATAATCCACCCTTTAAATGCGTTTCATGTATGCGTGAAAGCAAATTCTATCCAATGAAGACTTTTGTTGCAGGTATATTCCTGCTTGTTTGTACTGTAGGGATTTACTCCTTTAAGAGCCACTCAGGTTCAAAACCGGATGCTGTTGTCAATAATAGCATTTCGAATACAAATGCTACTTCAATAAATAATGGATACGTAACTGCCTTACAGGAAAAGTTGAATAGTGCGGGGACAAAACTTTCTGAAGAAATCCTTTCCCTGGCTTTGATGGGATTCAACAAGTTGAATGCTCAACAGCAACTCAGCAAGGATAGCATTCTTACCATTATCGACTATACAATGTCTTCTAAGGAAAAACGTTTGTTTGTGATTGATTTAAAATCAGAAGCACTCATGTTCAAAAGCGTTGTTGCTCATGGTAGAAATACAGGCGATGAATATGCTAAGGCATTTTCAAACCAACAGAATTCTCACCAAAGCAGTCTTGGTTTTTTCATTACCCAAAAGCCTTACATAGGCAGCAATGGTTATTCCTTGGCATTGGAGGGAGTTGATGATGGGTTCAATGACAAGGCCAAGCAACGCGCCATAGTTATGCATGGAGCTGATTATGCTAGTGAGAAAATGATCAAGATTAAAGGTTATTTGGGTAGAAGTTATGGTTGTCCTTCACTTCCACCACAAATGAATAAAAAAATAATTGAAACCATCAAGGAGGGCAACTGCCTATTTGCCTACTATCCTGATCAAAAATATTTGAAGACATCTAAATTTTTAAATGGTTAAAATGGGATCTTAGAATGGTTAATCCGACCCGGCCTTTCCAGGCT
>CAZVYI010000014.1:0-31452 GCA_964631755.1 uncultured Sphingobacterium sp.
ATTTTTATTGATCCAGCCCGCATAAACCATTGTGACTATTTTCAAAGTGGCCTCATCTGTAATTCTTCTTCCATCAATCATTTGTTGAGGAATCTGCATATCGTTGGCCATCTGAGTAGCCAGTTTTCCACCACCGTGAACGAGGATCTTTAAGCCTTTGATTGCTGCAAAAGCAGATAAAAAGATTTTGAGTTTTGCATCATCATCAATGATGTTCCCTCCAACTTTTACAATGGTGAGCGACTTTTTCATTGGCCAATCATATTTGAAATTACAGCTTGAGCAGCCCATACACGGTTAGCTGCTTGTTGTGTAACAAGACTATGAGTACTATCAAGAATTTCATCAGATAATTCAATATTTCTTCTTACCGGTAAGCAATGCATTACCTTGGCGTTATTGGTTGTTTTTATTTTTTCGAGGTTAAGCATCCAGTCACCTTCATAAGGTGGCATTGAACCATAATCATGATAAGCACTCCAGTTTTTAACATAGATGAAATCAGCATTTTTTAATGCATCCTCTTGATCATGAACAATGGAGGCTCCGTTTGTATAATCTGTATGCAATTCGTAACCTTTTGGATGTGTGATTACAAATTCAGCTTCTCCCCATGCGTTTACCCATTGTGCAAAGCTATTGGCTACACATTGAGGGAGTGGCTTAACATGCGGAGCCCAGGTGAGCACAATCTTTGGTTTTCGTAGTTCAGTAAAACTGGCAGTCATGCTTTCTTGTATGGTAATTAGGTCGGTTAAGCTTTGAAGTGGATGTAGGGTTGCACTTTCAAGACTGATAACGGGAATGCCTGCATATTTTATGAATTGCTGAATGATGAATTCACTATAATCAGCTGCTCTATCTTTTAGAGTAGGGAAAGTTCTGATGGCCAATACATCAAAGTATTGACCCATTATGGGTGCAGCATCTTTAACATGTTCTACAGTTGTGCCATTCATGATTGCTCCATCTTCAAATTCCATTGCCCAGCCTTCACTACCAATATTGAAAACAATAGCTTCCATACCCAATTGTTGTGCAGCAACTTGAGTGCTTAATCTTGTCCGCATACTTGGATTCAAGAAAAGACATCCAATTCGTTTGTGCTTTCCTAGCATTTCATCTTTCCTGGGTGATGATTTATAGTCAATTGCTTTTTTAATCAAAGCTGGAATATCTGCAACATCATGGGCTGAAATAAATTGTTTCATGTTTTATGCTTGAAGATGGGCTATTGATTTTTTCAAAGAAGCCAGAAAAATTTCTGCATCCTCTATGGTAAGCGCAAGAGAAGGGAGTAGTCGTATTACATTGGGCTTTGCCTCTCCAGTAAAAATTTTACATTGATGCAATAAAACATTTTTCAATTGTTTTAATTCTTCTGGTACATCAAATCCAATCATGAGGCCCATTCCTCTTACATTATTAATTTCAGGAATTTGATTCAGTTCATGCATTAAATGTGCGCCAATTGCTTTTGCATTTTCCATCAGGTTTTCCGACTCCATTACTTCCAATACTGCTATAGCTGCTGCACAAGCGAGGTGATTGCCACCAAAAGTGGTGCCTAACATAAAATGTTTAGCTGAAATTTTTGGAGAAATGATGATGCCTCCAATTGGGAAACCATTTCCCATTCCTTTGGCCATGGTATAGATGTCTGCAAAAACACCGGCATAATCATGGCTAAAAAAATATCCAGATCTACCATAACCACACTGCACACTGTCGGCAATATAAATCGCACCATACTGATCGCACTGTGATCTGATTGTTTGAAGGAATTGGCTACTTGCTATATTTATTCCACCAACCCCTTGAATACCTTCAATGATCACTGCAGCTATTTCATTTCCTTCTTGAGCAAAACAATTGAGAAGTGCATCCTGATCATTAAATGGAAGAAAGATAATGTTGCTTGTTTCGTTTACTGGTGCTACAATAGAGGGATTGTCTGTTGCTGCAACTGCCAGTGAAGTGCGACCGTGAAAAGCTTTTTTAAATGCGATAATTTTTTTTCTACCTGTATGAAAAGACGCTAGCTTTAGTGCATTCTCATTGGCTTCAGCCCCAGAATTGCAGAGGAAAAGAGCGTAATCTTCTTTGCCAGACAATCTGCCAAGTTTTTCAGCCAGTTCTTGTTGCAGTGGTATTTTGATGGAGTTGGAATAAAACGAAATTTTATCCAACTGTTCTTTGATACGGGTTACCCAATGAGGATGTTGATGACCGATACTGATAACGGCATGGCCGCCATACATATCCAGGTATTCAGTTTCTGCATCGTCCCAAACCCTTGAGCCTCTGGCTTTGGTGATGTTGATGTCGTTTATGGGGTATACATTAAAGAGTTCCATACATGTACAATTAAAATGCAGATGATTTTAGAAGAAGTCCAGCTGTTCTTTCAAAATTGAACATGATATTCATGTTTTCTATGGCTTGTCCACTTGCTCCTTTCAACAAATTGTCGATTGCGCTATGCACCACCAGTTTATCATTTTCTTTCTCGAGGTGAATGATACATTTATTGGTATTGATTACTTGTTTAAGTGAAATCTGATCACGAGAAACTATTGTAAAAGGCGAATCTGCGTAAAATGATGCAAACAATGCATACAGTTCATCAAGTGTAAGATTTGTGGATAGTGTAGAGCTCACAAAAATACCACGGGTGAAGTCGCCTCTCCAGGGTACAAAATGAACATTTGCTTTTTTTGTTGTTTGCGTTTGTTCAAGTGATTGATGAATTTCCTTCAGGTGTTGGTGGCTTAGGGTTTTGTAGGCTTGAATGTTGTTGGCTCTCCAGCTAAAGTGGCTTGTTTCGGATAAAGATTGTCCAGCGCCAGTCGACCCAGTAATCCCGGTTGTATATACATCATTTAATATTCCCTTCTCAGCCAAAGGAAGTAATCCAAGTTGAATAGCAGTAGCAAAACAACCAGGATTAGCGATGTTATTGGCTTTCTGTATTGCAGTTAGGTTCAATTCAGGTAATCCATATGTAAAAATTCTTGCACCTGCACGTGCATCTGATTGTATTCTGAAATCGTTTGCCAGATCGATTATTTTAATTTTTTCTGGCAGGGGTGTTTCATGTAAAAATTTTTTCGACTCTCCATGTCCTAAGCAAAGAAAAAGAACATCAATGTCCGTATCAATTGCATCACTAAAAAAAAGTGTCGTTGATCCAATCAGATCTTGGTGTACTTGATGCACAGGATTTCCAGCATTGCTCTTGCTGTGAATAAAACTGATAGATACATGAGGGTGATGGATCAAGAGTCTTATCAATTCACCACCTGTATATCCTGCTCCACCCATGATGCCAGCTCTGATTACCTGTTGCATATCGATTGGTTTATTGTTTGTCTTTCTGGTTGACTGCATTCCATATGATGGTCTGGTTACCAAATATTTTACTGAAACCTCTCACGTCTTCACCTGTAAAACCACTGTTCATCTCACCGTATTTTCCAAATTTGCTGTTCATCAAATCATATGGGGATTCAATACCGATAATTTGAAAACGATAGGGCATGAGTTGCACAAATACTTTACCCGTTACAGTTTTTTGGGTGTTTTCCAGAAAGCTTTCGATGTTGCGCATGACAGGATCAAGAATTTGGCCCTCGTGCAACCAGTTTCCATAAAACTGAGAAAGCGTATCCTTCCACTGCAATTGCCATTTCGTAAGAACATGTTTTTCAAGTGCATGGTGTGATTTTAAAATCACCATTGGTGCAGCTGCTTCAAAGCCCACCCGTCCTTTGATACCGATGATGGTATCACCTACGTGTACATCACGGCCAATGCCATAGGCACCTGCAATGCTTTGTAAATATTGAATGGCTTCAGAAGGATGTTCAAATTTTTGTTCGTTGATGGATTGTAATTCTCCTTTTTCAAAACCCAGTACCACTTCTTCGCTTTCGTGTTTGGTTACTTGTGTTGGCCAGGCAGATTCTGGTAACATACCTTTGGACGAAAGTGTTTCTTTCCCACCAACACTTGTTCCCCATAATCCTTTGTTGATGGAGTACATCGCTTTTTCTGCGTTCATATTCACCCCTTTGGATTGGAGGTATTCTATTTCTTGTTCTCGACTTAACTTAAGGTCACGTATAGGGGTAATGATTTCAACTCCAGGAATCATGATATGGAATACCATATCAAATCTTACCTGGTCGTTTCCTGCTCCGGTGCTGCCATGTGCAACTGCATCTGCTCCAAGTTTTTTTACATGTTCAGCTATGTGAATGGCCTGACTGAGTCGTTCAGCACTTACACTAAGCGGGTAAGTATTGTTCTTTAATACATTTCCGTAAATGAGGTATTTAATGATACTATCGTAATAGCTTTTTACGGCATGCACAGTAGTATGTGAGGCTACCCCAAGTGTTTTTGCATGGGTTTCAATTTTCTCAAGTTCTTCATCAGAGAATCCACCAGTATTTACAATGATACTGTGTACCTCATATCCCTTTTCTTCGGACAGGTATTTTACACAGAAGGTGGTATCCAGGCCACCACTGAAACCAAGGACAATTTTTTTAGACATTTTTCAAAAAGGGTTTTAAAAGTTTCCATTGACGTATTCTGAAAAGTCTTTCCAGGCCTTTTGCATTTTCCTCAAAAAACTGTTTAGTCTCTTCAGGTTCATAGTGATCTTTTGGATCATAAAGCATAGCTGTACACATGCAATTTTTTCTTTCTTTGCTCATGAGGATGTCATAGTTGACGCAACTTTTGCAACCAGCCCAGAAGGCTTCGTCCTGTGTGAGTTCAGAATAGGTAACAGGTTCATACCCCAGTTCAGAATTGATTTTCATTACTGCAAGTCCGGTGGTAAGACCAAAAATTTTTGCTTCAGGATATTTGCTTTTGCTTAGGTTAAATATTTTATGCTTGATCATTTTTGCGAGCCCGCTTTTTCTGAAATCAGGTCTTACGATGAGTCCGGAGTTTGCAACATATTCTCCATGACTCCAGGTTTCTATATAGCAAAATCCGGCCCATGCGCCATCTTTGGTGGTTGCGATGACTGCTTTGCCTTCTTTCATTTTCGTCTGTATGTAATCTGGATTTCTTTTTGCAATACCAGTACCTCTGGCTTTTGCAGATTCTTCCATTTCGTTACAAATCTCTTCTGCAAAATGATAGTCACTTTCAGTCGCGATATATATATTAAAACTTTGTTTGATTTGATCCATTATTGACAATTGTAGAAATTAACGCATTGCGCCTGACACATCTAAGGGTCATGCACATTTACGAGAGTAAACAATAAGAATGTTGGTATCTATCAACGTCGTACCAAGAAAGGAATGGGCTGGCTTACAAAAACTGTTCTGCAGCGAGAAACAGCAAAAACCCAACGCGTGGAAATGGCATTCACCATTTCTGCTATTGATAATGAGGTCAGGTTTTTTTTCATTTTTCTAAATAGTCTTCTTGTGAAGTATAATTGTGAACTGTAAAATTAATTGATTTTATTGAAATTGCCCTTAAAATTGGGTCAACCTTAGAGGTTGTCAAATTTGAGCAACACCAGAGCAGGAGTGGATGGCATCACTTATTTCTTTGATCAGTTGAGGATCTTTTTCAATTGCGTTTCCAACTACAATAAGATCTGCCCCTGCTTTGCAGTTTCTATAAGCTTTTTCTGCATCTCTGATACCGCCACCAACTACCAAAGGTATACTGGTTTGTGTGGATACGGATTGAATCATTTGTTCTGTTATAGGCGTCTTTGCTCCACTACCAGCGTCCATGTAGAGGAGTTTTAGTCCCAGCATTTCACCAGCCATTGCGGTACAGACTGCTATTTCATTTTTATCGGCCGGAATGGGATTGGCATTGCTGATGTAAGAAACTGTTGTAGGTGCACCCCCATCTATAACCATGTATCCTGTTGAAATCACTTCAAGTCCACTCTTTCTTACAACAGGAGCAGAAATCACATGTTGCCCAATCAGTAGTTCTGGGTTTCTGCCTGAAATAAGTGAAAGGTAGAGCAAGGCGTCGGCATAAGGTGTAACCTGAGAAGGGCTTCCTGGGAAAAGTACTACTGGAATGTCGCATTCTTTTTTGATGTGCTGAACCAGTTCTTCTAAATGGTCACTTACTACCAGACTGCCTCCTACAAAGATGAAATCGACTTTAGATGATGTACATAAATTGATCAATTCATCGGCCTTGGCAAGATTGGTCTTGTCGGGGTCGACTAGCACTGCAAAAGACTTCTTGTTTTGTCTTTTTAGTTCTGTGATCTTATGGTATACAGCCGGGTGCATGTAGGTCAGTTCTAATGCAAATGTGCGAAAACTTTTCTATAAACGGAGGAATGTACTCAGTTGTACAATGTGATTTGTGGTATTGTTTCCATTTTTAGGTACTATTACCTGCAGCAGGTATCCTAACTCAAGGTCAAATTCTTTTGATATTCTGTATCCTAAACCACCATATGTTCTGGATTGATCAAAGAATTTATTGTTGGCATTCTGCGCGCCGATGGTGTTCAAAAAGAATTCATTTTGAAGAGCTATATAAATTCCGTTATGAAATGCTGTTCTATGCTTGATCGGGTTTATCCATCTTGTGAAATAGCGAAATCGGGCATTCAACTTCGGATCGTTCTTGATGATTTGTTCTCCATCGGTTGATAAAGTACCCAATAACCTTTCTTCAAGTCGTAAACGGTGTTGTAATATGGAGTTGCCGTAGGGTTTATTGATAATCAGTTGTTGCCAGATACGGTTGTCTGATACACCATCTCTAACGGTATTGTTTACGTTTGCTGCTGGATTGACATATACCATTTCTCTCCAGTTGGTTACAAGGGCAAACCCAAAGCTGATGCTTGTTTGTTTGCTTAAAGCAACTCCAATTGCTGGCCGGAAAATAAATGTTTCTGTTTGTGCCCATTTGTCTGTCGATCTTAATTGTGTATCAAAAAAGAAAGTAATTTTTTCATTCAACTTAAATGTATTCAATGAGAATGCCCAGCCGCTATGCCTTGTCTGCTGTGCATTTGATTGTGTATAAAAAAATAAAAAAAGAATTGAAAATGCAATGATCAACGTCTTTTTCAATGTATTTTTTTGTTGTTCGAAGATAACTTTAAACCAATAAAATGAACTGACATTGATCATGGCTATTTCATCCTCGAACTGATACCTTTATACTTATTGATTTTCTTGAATCTGACCAAAATATTTTTTACAAAAAAAGTGCATAAAACGCCAAATCCAATGCAGTTGCGGTTTATTGGGGTTATCAACAGGGTGTTGATATTTAGGCACTTGAAAAAAAGGCAAGGGGGGATATTTTCGTATTCTTTCCCGTCGGGAAAAATAACTACAACTTTCACCATTAATTAACAGATACGCATTATGTCAACCGCCAAATCCAAAGCCACCAACAGCAGCCAGGGCCTCAAGTTCAAGAGGCATTTCACATCCGACAAGCAGGGTGTTTATGATATGTTTGAATATGACTACCGTACTTCGGTTATCCGCAACCCAAGTGGTGAAGTCGTTTTTGAAATGACCAATGTAGAGGTTCCAAAACAATGGAGCCAGATTGCTACGGATATCCTGGCACAAAAATATTTCAGAAAGGCTGGTGTGCCCCAACCTGATGGTTCATTGGGAAGGGAGACCTCTGCGAAGCAGGTTGCTCACAGAATGGCGAATTGTTGGAGAGTATGGGGAGAGCGCTATGGCTATTTTGCTTCTTCGGAAGATGCACAAGTGTTTTACGAAGAGTTGGTATATAGCATCCTTAACCAGGCTTGCGTACCTAACTCACCACAATGGTTTAATACCGGACTTCACGAAAGCTATGGCATCAAGGGTAAGCCACAAGGTCATTATTATGTAGACCAAAATGATGGTCAACTGAAGAAATCTACTTCAGCATATGAGCGTCCTCAGCCACACGCTTGTTTTATTTTGAGTGTGGATGATGATTTGGTGAACGAAGGTGGTATCATGGATCTTTGGGTGCGTGAGGCAAGAATTTTCAAGTACGGGTCTGGTGTAGGAACTAATTTCTCTAATCTTCGTGGTGAAGGTGAAAAATTAAGTGGTGGCGGAACTTCATCAGGTTTGATGAGTTTCCTTAAAATAGGTGACAGAGCTGCTGGTGCCATCAAAAGTGGAGGTACAACACGTCGTGCTGCTAAAATGGTCTGTCTCGATTTGGATCACCCGGAAATTGAGCAGTTCATTGACTGGAAAGTAGAAGAAGAAAAGAAAGTAGCTGCCCTTATTGCTGCTGGTTATGCAAGCGACTACGAAGGCGAAGCTTACAAAACTGTAAGTGGACAAAACTCAAATAACTCTGTAAGAATACCAAACTCCTTCTTTGAGAAATTGGCAAAAGGGGAAGATTGGGAATTGACTGGTCGTATGGATGGTCGCGTGATGAAGAAAATTTCTTCTAAGGCGTTGTGGGACAAGATCGCATATGCTGCATGGCGTTGTGCAGATCCAGGAACACAATACGACACCACCATCAACGAATGGCATACATGTCCAAAAGGTGGTCCAATCAGGGCTTCTAACCCTTGTAGCGAGTACATGTTCCTTGATAATACCGCATGTAACCTGGCTTCTGCCAACCTCAGGAAATTCTTTAATGAGAATGATAACACCTTCGATGTTCAAGGTTTTGAATATACTGTTAGGTTGTGGACTTTGGTATTGGAAGTGTCTGTATTGATGGCACAATTCCCAAGTAAAGAGGTTGCTCAATTGAGCTATGACTACCGTACACTCGGACTGGGTTATGCCAATCTTGGAAGTATGTTGATGGTAAGTGGTATTCCTTACGACAGTGATGAGGCAAGAGGAATCGCTGGTGCTATTTCTGCTATCATGACAGGTATTTCATACAAGACTTCTGCAGAGATTGCAAAAATACATGGACCATTTGCTCGTTACAAAGAGAACAGCGAAGACATGTTGAGGGTAATGAGAAACCACCGTGCTGCTGCATATGATGCAGAACAAGCATATGTTGGATTGAGCATTAAGCCACAAGGAATCAAAGCAAAGGATTGTCCAGATTATTTGTTGAATGCAGCTTGCAAGGCGTGGGATGATGCTGTTTCTCTTGGTGAAAAATATGGATACCGTAACGCACAAACAACTGTAATTGCACCAACTGGAACAATTGGTCTTGTAATGGATTGCGATACAACTGGTGTTGAGCCTGACTTTGCATTGGTGAAGTTCAAGAAACTTTCTGGTGGTGGATATTTCAAAATCATCAACCAATCGGTGCCACAAGCATTGGCCAATCTCAAGTACACTGCTGCAGAACAGGATGCAATCATCAAGTATGCCGTAGGTGCTGCAAGTTTTGCAGGTGCTCCTTTCATCAACCACCAAACACTCAGCGAAAAAGGTTTCATTGCTGAAGAGATTAAAAAATTAGATGATGCAGTGCTGTCTGCATTTGAAGTTGGATTTGTTTTCAACGTATATACTCTAGGTGAAGAATGCTTACAACGTTTAGGTTTCAAGCCTGAGCAATATTTCAACTTTGATTGGAACATGCTTCATGCGCTTGGTTTCAAGAATGCTGAAATTGAAGCTGCGAATGATTATGTATGTGGTACCATGACCATCGAAGGTGCGCCACACCTTAAGGAAGAACACTATCCAGTTTTCGATTGCGCAAATAAATGTGGTAAGAAAGGTGAGCGTTATATCCATGCTCATGGTCACATCCGCATGATGGGTGCTGCACAGCCTTTCATCAGTGGTGCAATTTCAAAAACCATCAACCTGCCAAACGAAGCAAACATCGACGAGATTGCAGATTGCTACCAGCTCAGCTGGGAGCTTGGTCTCAAAGCATGTGCGTTGTACAGAGATGGATCTAAATTGAGTCAGCCACTGAGCAACAAGAGCGAAACCAAATCTGATGAGGAAGCAGATACAACTGCTGCATCAACAGACAGTCAGTTTATTGATATTGGTAAATTAACTGTTGATGAGCTTTTGAATGAAGTGCAAAAAAGAATGCAAGCTTCACCAGATACCAAACTGAAACGTCAACTTTCCAGAATAGTTGAACGTAAATCTCTTCCTTCTAAGCGCAGAGGGTTTACCCAGAAAGCAAAAATCAATGGTCAGGCTATTTTCTTGAGAACAGGAGAATATGATGATCAGACACTTGGAGAGATCTTCATCGATCTTGCTAAAGAAGGTTCAACCCTTCGCAGTTTGATGAACTGTTTTGCCATCTCAGTTTCTGTAGGCCTGCAATATGGTGTTCCATTGGAAGAGTTTGTAGAGAAGTTTGTATTTACCAAATTCGAGCCAGCTGGAATGGTAGATCATCCAAATATCAAGTCGACTACCTCTATCATTGATTTCGTATTCCGTTGTTTGGCTTATGAGTACCTTGACAGAACAGATTTGGTCCATGTGCTAGACAGGCCGGAAGTAATGAATACCGGAAACGACGATTGGGATGAAACGCCTGCAAAACCTGAGCTTTCTGATGTAAGAGTGGTCGCTTCAAGCAATGCAGCAGCTCCAGCACCAAAAGCACAAAAGGCAGCAGTTGCAGTAAAAGCAGAGAATAGCACACAAGAATTCATGAAGAGCATGCAAAGTGATGCGCCAGCTTGTAATACTTGCGGACATATCACGGTGAGAAGTGGTACTTGTTACAAATGCTTGAACTGTGGCAACAGCATGGGTTGCAGCTAAATTAATTTCATTGAGAATAGAAATCAGTTATACAAAAGGAAAGGTACTGCAGGCTCTGCGGTACCATTTCATTTCTAGACCAGAGATCAAAATCATGATGATACTGGTCAATGTATTTGCATTGATGGCAGCTGGACTATATGCCTTAAAATTCATTTCACCTTTACCATTTTTAATGAGTTCAGTATTGTGGATTTCAATGATGGTAGCCTTTTGGATCTGGCTACCATTATTGATCTACAAAAAAAGCAAAACGTTCAAAGATTCTTTTGTAGTAATGATTGAAGAGAATCATTTTTTTATTGAAACAGAGCAAGGGAAGAAAAGCTGGGCCTGGAGAGAGTTTCATTCCTATTTTGAAACACCAGGATTCTTTCATTTGTATTTCGATAACAAAACTTTTTTTCTGATACCCAAAGATGCATTTCATGCACAAGAGGAACTTGATGATGCAAGGTCGTTGTTCAGGACGAACATCGGAAAGTCTAAATGATATTCTTCTGCATGTAAAAATGCGGTAGGGTTACCTCCACAAATTCATCTCCTTTTATTTCGTAACCCAACTTCTCGTAAAAGCCTTTAGCAGTTTTACGGGCATTCATCACCATTTTCTTGTATCCGGCATCTTTTGCTAACTGTTCTGCGTAATTCATCATTGCAGCACCTAAACCAGTTCCTTGTATTTTATTGCGAACAGCCATTTGTCTTAACTTACAGGTGTCTTCACCGATTTTGGTTAAAACACAACAGGCAAGAAGCTCATCATCTTCAAATGCTCCTATCAGGATATCCTGTTTTTCTTTTTCTAAATCAGTCTCTGTAAAACTTAAACCCAAAGGCTTTCTTAAGATTTCCATTCTTAAGTCCACCATCTTTTGGTAATCTTCTGAGCCGTGATCAATGATTTTAATTGGCATATTACAAATTAAATCAAAAGGCTAAAGTGTAAGAATCCTAGCCTCTTTTTTTTCAGAAAAGGTGCCGAAATCCTCTTTTTTTTGAGACAACTTCTTTACTCATTGAATTTCAATTGTTTGTAATGATCATTTTGTTTAAAAATAATTCTACAAAGTGCATCAGAAGAATTGTTTTTATCTCAAATAGTTTATTTTTGCGGCTACAAACCAAAAAATTATAATCATGTCAGACATTTCAACAAGAGTAAAGAAAATTATTGTTGACAAACTTGGTGTTGATGAGAATGAAGTAACTACCGAGGCTTCTTTTACGAACGATCTTGGAGCAGATTCTCTGGACACAGTTGAACTGATCATGGAATTCGAAAAGGAATTCAACATTTCTATCCCAGATGAGCAAGCCGAAACCATCACTACTGTTGGTCAGGCTATTACTTATCTTGAAGAGCACGCAAAGTAATCTGGGTCAACCCATTTTTCTTCCATTATGGAACTTAAAAGAGTAGTCGTCACCGGCATAGGGGCCATCACGCCCATTGGTAATACTTTTGAAGAGTATTGGAATGGACTATTGGCGGGTACCTCCGGTGCCGACAATATCACTCTTTTTGATGCATCGAAGTTCAGGACTCAGTTCGCCTGTGAAGTGAAAGGATTCGACCCGGTTGCTTATCTTGACAGAAAGGAAGCCAGAAAAGTTGATCGTTTCACACAGCTGGCAATTGTTTCAAGTGATGAAGCTATTCGTCATGCTGGAATCAGTAAGGAGAATGTTAATCCTGATCGGACAGGAGTCATTTTTTCAAGTGGTATAGGAGGGTTACTTACTTTTCAGGAAGAAGTAATGGCCTATGCCAAAGGTGATGGTACTCCACGATTCAATCCTTTTTTCATCCCTAAAATGATTCTGGATATCGCTGCTGGTCATATCTCCATGCGTCACGGATTCAGGGGCCCGAACTTTGCTGTTGTTAGCGCATGTGCATCTTCAACCCACGCCTTAATTGAAGCCTATCATTACATCAAACTTGGAAAAGCAGATGTAATGGTTGCTGGTGGAAGTGAAGCAGTTGTTTGCGATGCAGGTGTTGCTGGATTCAATGCCATGAAGGCGCTCAGTGAACGTAATGATGATCCTAAAACTGCGTCCAGACCTTTTGATAAAGAGAGAGATGGATTTGTAATGGGAGAAGGAAGCGGCACACTGATTTTAGAGGAGCTCGAACATGCAATAAAAAGGGGAGCTACCATTTATGCTGAAATAGCAGGTGGTGGAGCCACTGCTGATGCATACCATATAACTGCACCTCACCCAGAAGGATTGGGTGCATTGAACGTAATGAAAGCTTCTTTGTTGGAGGCCGGTATGCAACCCTCTGATATTGATTACATCAATGTACATGGAACGTCAACACCTTTGGGAGATATTGCTGAAACCAAAGCAATTCTTGGCGTATTTGGAGAGCATGCTTATGATTTAAACATCAGTTCTACCAAATCCATGACAGGCCATTTGCTGGGTGCTGCAGGTGTAATAGAAGCTATTGCATGTGTTAGTGCTGTAATGCATGATATTGTTCCTCCTACAATCAATCATTTTGTAGACGATGATGAATTGGATCCCAAGTTGGATTTCACTTTCTGGAAGCCTAAAAAACGTGAAGTCAGGGCTGCACTAAGCAATACATTTGGCTTTGGTGGACATAATGCATCTCTCATCGTAAAGAAGTATCTTTAATATAGGTCCCTGTACTGGTGTACCCTGTACAACTTTAAAGCCTAATCATCTTAACCGTGTTTTATCGGCTCAAATATCTGTTTAGTAGCAGCAAGAAAAAAGCATTTTTGCAGCAGCTGTGCAATGTGCTTGGCTTTGCACCTGGTACAACGAGTCTTTATGTTGCAGCACTTTCGCATCGATCGGTAAAAGAAAGGGCAACAGATAACAACGAAAGATTAGAGTATTTAGGAGATGCTATTTTGGGCAGTATTATTGCCGACTATCTTTTTATGAAGTATCCTTATAAGGGAGAAGGCTTTCTTACTGAAATGAGGAGTAAAATGGTCAACAGGCAGACCTTAAATGATATTGCATTAAAAATGGGACTTAAAAAAATTACCTCATTCAATAAAAATGACAACTCACTCAGGGTAAGTCAGATTTTTGGTAATGCACTGGAAGCCTTAGTGGGCGCCATTTATATTGATAAAGGCTATGTCAAAACACAGCAATGGGTATTGAAAAAAATCATTTTACCACATTTGTATTTAGAGGATCTTGAAAATCTGGAAATCAACCAAAAAAACAAATTGTTTAGCTGGGCAAATCGGTCTGGAAAACTGTTAGAGTTTGAAACCCTTGAAGAAAAAATGGAAAATGGACGCAGATTGTTTACTGTTGGTGCTGTGGTGGACGGAGAAGTGATTGCTGAAGGCAGGGCGTTTAATAAAAAAGATGCGGGACAAATCGCAGCGCAACAAGCAGTAGAAAAACTTAATCTATCTTAAAATCATAAGGCACATCCTGACAAAGCTCTATCAATACTCCGTTGGTGTGTTTAGGGTGTAAAAAACAGATTAACTTTTGATCAGCACCCAGTTTTGGCGTTTCACTGATAAATTCAAATCCCTCGTTTTTTAATCTGATTATTTCTTTGCTGATATCTTCTACAGCAAATGCAATATGGTGAATTCCTTCGCCTTTTTTTTCAATAAAACGATTAATAACCCCATTAGCATCAGTACTTTCCAGCAGTTCAATTTTACTTTCGCCAGTTTGGAAAAATGCTGTATTTACATTTTCAGAAACTACCTCCTCCTTTTTATAGCAGGGGGTACCCAGTAGTCGCTCATAAAGCGGAATGGCTTGTTCAAGTGATTTAACTGCTATAGCTACATGTTCAATTTTATGCATGGTGCTCATCTGTTCTATAAAAGTACAATGGAATTACTAAAACCAGCTGTCCTTCTTTAAAACATTGGTTTTCTGAGAATGCTTAACTTTGTATCTGAAATTGAGCAGTATGGAAACAGCAACTTTAATGTCCGGCATTTACATCAGTGATAAGGCTAAATCTCGTGTAGAACAATTGCTTTTAGAAGAAGGCAGGGGAAACGACTATTTTGTTCGAGTTAGTGTAGTAAGTGGTGGTTGCTCAGGACTCACATACAAAATGGATTTCGATAATGAAATCAAACCAGGTGATCAGGTTTTTGAAGATAAAGGGGTTAAGCTGGTTACCGACAGAAAAAGTATACTCTACCTCTTTAATACTACCTTAGATTATACAGATGGCTTGGACGGTAAAGGCTTTCATTTTATGAATCCCAATGCCAATCGCACTTGTGCCTGTGGTGAAAGCTTTTCTGTTTAACTCACTGTTTTGTAAACTGAAAGATTTTTCGTCTATCAGCAAACTGAACAATCAGAAAATAATTCCCAATCGCTAAATGATTGATTCTGATATGAAAAAGATTACCGTTTTTTTCAAAATCAGCACCAATTGTCTTTCCGTTTTGTAGTACGAAATGCATCTGCATGATGCGCTCTTGTGTTTTCAAATACAGGTTGTTTTTTGATGGATTCGGAAATAAAATATCAACAGAATAACCTGTCCTCACAAAAATGATATTTGAATAATGTGAATTCCAGTCTTGATCAATCCCCCTGATTCTTAGGAATAATCCTTCTGTTACTGGTGTTTCCAGTCTTTTTGAATACCAAGTCTTTCCTTTATTTTTTAATGATATTAATGAATCTGTTGAAGAAAAAAGATTTCCGTTTACACTCCGCTCGATACAATAATATTCTGCATTTTCGTCGTCATTTACTTTCCATTTTAAATATATGCCTTCCTTTGTTGATTGTTTTTCAAGATAAATTGTTGCCAACGGAAGTATTGCATGTTGAGCTTTTGCAAGGGTATAGCTACCTGAAACCAAGGGCTTGATATTGGTTGATATTTTTGTTTGAGCAGTCAGGAAGTTCGGGTTTGAAGCCAGTCTCCAATGGCTGTCGATGCTGTCTATTTTTGCAATACAATTAATGGAGTTGGAAGAATCATCAAACTTGCTGATTAGTTCTAATTTTTCTTCAACAACTTCATGCTGATTTGTGTTGTCTTTTGATAACACCCAGTAGTATGGGCTCATTATCTTTTCAATTGGCGCAATCATGTGGCGAAGAGCTGTATCAGATTCAAGTCTCTTGATTTGCATTGCATAGGTTGTTGCAGTATTTGATGTTCTTGAAATAATGGCAGGTAAAAATTTATTGTCAATCCCCAAAGGAAAATTTAATTGTAGCTGGTTGTTGCTTTGTTTGATTTGACCTTCAATGTAGCTGCTGTCATTGCCACTGCTGCAGTAATTGCGGATTCCAATAGATGAAGTATCGGGCAGGGTGATGATGCCTTTATTGAGTAGCAGTGTATCGTTTATGGTCAGGGATTGTGTAAGGGTAAGTTTTGTATTCGGTTTGTTTAGTATCAATGTTTTAATTGTTAAGGGAAATTGTGATCCTGTAGTTTGTGGACTTTCACCATAACAGATAAACCGAATGTTTGGGTGAATGTTGATATGTTGCGTGGAGATATTACTCAAACTGTCATCACTAATAATGTACCTTCCAGAACATGCAAAGCTTGTATTGGTTTCAGCAGTAAATGAACCTATTCCATGGATACGATTTCCTCCTAAATCAAGAAATACTCCAGAATTGATTTGAATTGTTCCACTGGCTTGTTCAATATGTATATTAGATTTAAGCACTGTTTGCTTGCCATTGATTAACCATTTTCTAAAGTGAAGGCCCTGGTTGAATAGACCTGTCACCTCAATTTCCTGATGTATGCCATTCATTTCCATGCATCTTCCTGATGTATCTTGTGAAACCGGATTGATATACAATCTCCCCTTGATATTGAGGTTCCCATCAATACAAATGTTGTTGGTTAAACTTGATGTAAATCCTGCTTGTTGATTGATGATTAAATCACCTGCAATGTTGAGTTTATTACTTCCACTTGATGTATAGGTTTTCCTTGAACTTGTTTGTCCGCTAAATACAAGCGTTCCAAAATGTCTTCCAGATGCAGAAACAGTATATGCACTGTTACCTGGTACATTGAACTCGAAAATGCCATATCTATTTTCAGGAGTAATCACTAAGCTGGATACGAGTAAAGTATTGCCTCTTGTTGTTTGGTGGCTATACTTTCCGCCATTTTCAATTTTCATTTTTCCAGTCAGCACAATTGCATTTCCGGCAGGAGCGCCCGAGGCGTTAATCAATACCCCACCATTTCCGATAAAAAGAGCTGTGTCAGTCGAAGTCAGATTCAAACCAGGGGAAGCTGTATTGGTTATTGGAAGGGTTAATGTGATTTGTTTTGAGGCTCCTGGTTTCAGATGAAGTGAGTGGATAGTTGTTGTTGTCAATCCACTTGGCATTGTTACTACATAATCAAAAGCAACCCATTCATTGTCGAGGTAAACTAAATCATTGGCCGCAGGAACGCCATCAGGAAACCAATTGAAGGGATTGCTCCAGAGACTGTCCCCTCCGCCACCATCCCATTTTTTTTGCGACCAACAGGGTAGACCAATTAGGATAAATTTTGTGCTCAATAAGAGGAATTGTTTACACAGCACCATTTTCATTCTCCACATGATTGCAACTTATTAACACGGCTTTTGGTTGAAAAGGTTTTTCCATCGTGATTTTTAAGTTATTTTCACGGCTCCTTTTAATCTTGCTTAATTATGTTTGCTGTTGTCAAAAAGGAATTGAGGCAATATTTTAGTGGTCTTTTGGGCTACATGACAATTGCTGTATTCTTGTTGCTTACAGGATTGGTTTTATTTGTGCTTCCGGAGTCAGGTATTTTAGATCTTGGCTATGCGAGTATGGATTCTTTTTTTTCAAGTGCTCCTTATATCATGTTGATCCTGATTCCTGGCATCACCATGAAAAGCTTTAGTGACGAATACAAGACAGGCACATTTGAGGTTTTGCGTACTGCCCCTTTGAAAGTGAGTGATTTAGTTTGGGGTAAATTTTTTGCCTGTTTACTAGTGGTTTTGATTGCTTTGTTGCTCACGTTGGTTTATGTTTATTCGTTGGCACAATTGTCGACTGATGGAATAGATTCAGGAGGTATACTTGGTTCTTACACAGGCTTATTTTTATTGTGTGCAGTTTATGCTGCAATAGGAATCTATACCAGTAGTTTGCAAAAAAATGCCATCACAGCATTCATGTCCAGCGCATTGATTTGTTATGTTGTTTTCAGTTTATTTTCTTCCCTGGCAACAATTGATGCCTTATCAACTGGAGTGGGATATTATTTGTCTCTTTTAGGGGTGGAATATCATTATGATAACATCAGCAAGGGGTATATCGATACAAGAGATGTTGTATACTTTATCAGTGTCGTTGTATTGTTTCTGAAGCTCACCAGTTTGAGAATCAAAAATCATAAGCCATGAGGAATTTAAAATCATTTCAATTGTTGGGATGGATACTGGCTTTGGTATTGATCAATGTGTTGTCTGGTTTTTTTCATACGGGGATTGATCTAACTGCTGAGAAAAGATATACTTTGTCCACTTCTACTGAGGCTTTGGTCAATTCAATTGATCAACCCATGAAGCTCACCGTTTATATGGATGGTGATTTGCCTGCTGGGTTTAAAAAATTAGCTGATCGAGCAGAAGATATAGCCAGTTCATTCAGGTCGATAAGCAAGGGAAATTTTGTGGTAGAATTTGAACGTCCAGGTGCTGGTCTCAATGATACGGCGAAAGCAATTCTTTTTGATTCACTTCAAACGATGGGCATTAATGCAACCAATGTAAAAGCTCAGCAGAAAGATGGAGAAAAGACCGAGGAAACGCTTGTGTTTCCGGGAGCTATTTTAAGTGGAGAAAACGGGCAGGTTGGTATAGATTTCTTAGAGGGGCAGAGTAATTTGAATGGATTGGAATCCCTCAACAATGCCGAAGCTCTAATGGAATTTAAAATTGCAAAGGCTATAATGCTATTGAAACGTGATACCCCTCCTTTGGTTGGTTATTTGGCTGGAAATGGTCAGCCCTTGGATTTAAGCGTTTATGATTTGATTGAAAATGTAATGAGGAAAGATTACTATTTCAAGATTCTCCCAATTGATTCAGTAGCTACTATTCCACAAGATTTTAAAGCGATTGTGATTGCAAAGCCTAGTATCTCTTTTTCAAGAGAGCAGCGACTTAAGATTGATCAGTATGTAATGCATGGCGGGAAAATTATCTGGGCAATTGATCAGCTTTATGCAAGTATGGATAGTCTTCAGCGCAGCAGTGGCTCCTTTGTTGCTTATGATCAAGGATTGGAATTGGATGAGCAGTTGTTTAAATATGGGGTTCGCATCAACAGGGATTTGGTACAAGATCTGGAAAGTGATAAGGTGCCATCAGTAATAGGGAATATGGGAGGACAACCTCAAATTGAATTGTTGCCATGGCCATATGCTCCTTTATTGAGGAATACCAGTGGTCATCCTATTGCTAAAAATTTAGATTTCATCAGCTCTTCCTTTCCGCAGTCCATTGACACCATCTCAACACCAGAGATTAAAAAAGATATTCTGCTTACGAGCTCAAATTATGCCAGAAGTCTGCAAACGCCAGCCTTGGTGGAGTGGAGGAGTATTAGATCTGAACAAGATTTGCAGCTCTTCAATAAAAAACAGATTCCCGTAGCCGTTTTGCTTGAAGGTCAGTTTGGGTCGGCATTCAACAACAGAATTTCTAAAGAAGAGATGGATCAGTTGTCGCTTTTGGGTTCACCTTTTCTCGGTGTAACTCAATCGCCTACTAATATGGTGGTGATATCAGATGGCGATCTGCTGTTGAATCCAGTCAGCGAACAAGAAGGACCATTGGCTATGGGGATGAACAATTATACACGACAGCCATTTGCTAACCGTGACTTCATCAACAATGTTTTGTTTTACATGACTGGCGGACAGTATATTATTGCTGCCAGGGCTAAAATTTTTCAATTGCGATTAATTGATAAGGAAAAAATGGAGAACGATAAGTTTTTCTGGCAGGCCTTGAATTTACTTCTTCCCATTTTTTTATTGGGTTGCTTTTATTTTATTAATATGCTGTTTAGAAAAAAGAAATATGCCCAATCCAACTTGGCATAAGCGGGGAACTAATGATTATCTTTGCTGAAATAATCAGTGTAGAATGACTGTCGATCAAATTACTTACCTCACATTTGGCTTGGTTCTTGTTATTGCTTTGGTGCTCGATTTGGGACTAATGAGCAAAAAAAATACAGCAGTGAGCATGCAAAAGGCACTTTATCAAACCCTTTTCTGGGTGGGACTATCCGTAGCATTTTGTGTTTTTCTTTGGTTTGAAAAAACTCCTATAGTTGCTACTAAATTTTTTACGGCTTATCTAATGGAGTGGTCGCTCAGCATTGACAATATCTTTGTATTCATACTGATATTCACCTACTTTAAGGTAAATGCCAATGATGCAGGAAGGGCCTTGCTGATTGGTATTTTGCTTGCAATAGTATTCAGAATAATTTTTATTGCTCTGGGTATTGAATTGATCAATCGCTTTCATTGGATTTTATACGTTTTTGGATTCTTTTTGCTTTATACAGGATACCAGCTTTTCTTCAAAAAAGATGAGGCTGAGTTTGATCCGGGTGAAACAAAGATTTATAAAGTCATCAATAAATTCTTCAGGGTTACACTGGTAGAGCCTAATGGAAGGTATGTACTCAATTTGCATGGCAAGGTTTATTTTACAACATTATCGGTTGTCGTATTCATGCTGGCTGCAGTGGATATAGCATTTGCACTAGATTCAATCCCAACTGTAGTTTCATTGGTCAGGGAAAAAGCAAATGCATCATTCTCTCCCGATGATATTCTTGTCATTTATTCATCAAATATTTTTGCTGTACTTGGGTTAAGGTCGCTTTTCTTTTTGTTAAAAGGGGCTGTCGACAAATTTGATTACCTCCAGCAAGGGATTGCTATTGTACTCATTTTTATTGGCGTTAAAATGTTGATCGAGTATTTTGGAATTCACATTAATATCTTCATTTCACTGGGTGTGATTGTAGCTTGCCTGGTTGGTTCTGTGTTGTATTCCATGAAATATCCAAGAGCAAAGGCACAACACCAAGAAAAGTAAAATGAACCATTATTCGCCTGAACATATTGCCAGTATGATTGGTGCAAGACACCATGGTTGTTCGGGAGATTTGGTAATAGAGTATTTGCTTATTGATAGCAGAAAATTAGTCTTTCCTACTTCTACATTGTTTTTTGCAATTAAAACTGCTACGGGCGATGGGCATGTATTTATTGATGATCTGTACCAGGCAGGAGTAAGGAGTTTTGTGGTTACTGACCTTCCTTCTACTGGATATTTTCCAGAAGCTTGTTTTTTTGAAGTGCCTGATGTTGTTCAAGCACTCCAGTTATTTACCATGGCCCACCGGAATAAGTTTGAATACCCTGTAATTGGCATTACTGGAAGCAATGCTAAGACCATTGTTAAGGAGTGGCTCAATCATCTGTTGCAACATAAGTTTCAAATTGTGAGGAGCCCCAGAAGTTACAATTCACAATTGGGTGTTCCATTGAGCATTTGGGGAATGGGTGCAGAACATGATCTTGGTATTTTTGAGGCAGGTATTTCCCGGCCTGGAGAAATGTCAGCTTTGCAAAAAATCATAAGGCCAAGTATTGGATTGATTACAAATATTGGTGAGGCGCATAGTGATGGATTTGTTTCCTTGGATGAGAAATTAAAAGAGAAGCTTTCTCTGTTCAACGATACAGAGGTTTTGATTTATTGTAAGGATCATGCTTTGATTGAAAAGCAGATTAAGGAGAAGTTGGAAGAAGGGAAAATCAAATCTGTTTTTTGCTGGTCGCGTAACTCTACCGAAGCAGATTTGGTATTAGCTAAAATTGATAAGCAAGAGGGATATTCAACTTTGTTCGTTCAAACCCCTTCTGTTGAAGTATCATTTACAATTCCATTTATTGATGAAGCTGCTATTGAAAATGCAATGCATTGTTTTGCCGTCTCTTCGTATTTGGGGGTGGCAAATGATGTTTTAAGTGGAATGCAGGATTTACCGCCATTGTCTATGCGGCTTGAAATGGTTGATGGTCAATTGGGCTCAAGAATCATCAATGATAGTTACAATGCAGATTTGAGTGGATTGCTGAGTGCTCTTGATTTTATGGGACTTCAAAATCCTGCTTGGAAAAGAACAGTTATTTTATCTGATATTTCAGGAATCAATAAAGATGCCGAAAAGGTATATGCACATGTAGCATCTTATTTGAAGTCGAAAAAAGTAGCTAAACTTTATGCAGTCGGCGCAACAATACATCAATATGGCCACTTCTTTGCTGAACTTGAGATTGATTGTGTTTTTTTCAAAGACACAGACGAGTTGTTGAGGAACCTTCATATATCTGCTTTCAGAGACGAGTTGGTTCTGATCAAAGGCGCTAGGCTTTTCCAGTTTGAAAGGGTAGGGGGATTACTTGAAAATAAAAAACACAGGACAAGGTTAGAAGTCGATTTATCGGCGATATCACAAAATTTACATCAATATAAATCAAGCTTGAAACCCAAAACCAAGTTAATGGTAATGGTAAAAGCTTTTTCTTATGGTGCTGGTAGTTTTGAGATTGCCAATCTGCTTCAATACAGTCATGTCGATTATATCGCTGTTGCATATGCCGATGAAGGCGTTGAATTAAGAAGGGCGGGTATCAGAATACCAATTATGGTCATGAATACAGAAGAGGAATCTTTTTCTTCTCTTGTGGCCTATAATTTAGAGCCAGAGTTATATTCAAACAGCAGCACCAAAGCTTTCATACAATTCCTGTCTCGTGAAGGAATAACACATTACCCTGTTCATCTAAAATTGGATACGGGAATGCATAGGCTGGGTTTTGAAGAATACGATTTGTTGGATTTTTTTCAACATGCCAATATTCAGCAATTGATTCATGTGAAAACTGTATTCACCCATTTTGTGGCTTCTGAAGATGCTGCTCAAGACGAATTCACAAGAAATCAACTTTCCTTATTTAACCGACTATGTTCAATTTTGGAACAACAACTGGGATATGGTTTTATTCGTCACGCTGCAAACAGTTCTGCCATAAAGCGGCATCCTGAAGCTCAATTGGATATGGTGAGGTTGGGTATAGGATTATATGGAGTTGATCCCGGAAACATGCAATCATCTTTGCTGGAAGCTGTTGCTTTAAAAACAACCATAGCGCAGATAAGGAAGGTCAAGAAGGGTGAAAGTGTTGGTTATGGGGGGAAGGCAGTATTGAATCGCGATTCATTAATTGCTACCATCAGAATCGGTTATGCGGACGGGTATCCCAGGATATTGGGAAATGGAAAAGGAACTGTGATGATCAATGGTAATCTAGTTCCAACTGTGGGGAATGTTTGTATGGATATGACCATGATTGATATTACCGATTATCCGGAAATCTCACTCTATGATGATGTATTGGTCTTTGGTCCGGATAAATCTATTGTGCAGATGGCAAAAGAGGCAGGAACTATTCCTTATGAAATCATGACTGGAATAGCACAGCGTGTACCTCGTGTTTATTTAGGATAGGCGTTAGTTTCGTGAACTACTTTGGTTATCAGTATATTTGCAAAAATCAAGATTGTGAAGAAGACTCAGGTTTTTTTACTTGCCTTTTTAATTCTGCTTGTTGATCAGGTTTTGAAAATTTATATCAAGACCAATTATTATATGGGACAAGAAACAATTTTGTTCGAATCCCTGCCTTGGTTCAGGTTGCATTTCGTTGAGAATGAAGGAATGGCCTATGGATGGAAGCTAGGAGGCACTTGGGGTAAAATTGCGCTGACTACATTCAGGTTGGTTGCTGTGGTTGTGGGTACTTTTTATTTGTTGTCGATTATCAAAAAACAATTTCACAAAGGATACATCATCTGTGTAACCTTTATATATGCTGGCGCAATTGGAAACCTGATCGATAGTCTTTTTTATGGTATGGCCTTTGAGTTCAGTGATGTATATGCTCAGAATCTTGCCAAAGGGTTTTGGGAGGAAGGGTTCAAGGTTGGGTATGAAGGGTTTTTACATGGCAGGGTAGTTGATATGCTTTACTTCCCCATCATTGAAAATGGTCGTTTTCCAGAATGGTTTCCAATATGGGGTGGTGAAAGTTTTGAGTTTTTCAGACCTGTATTCAACATAGCAGACACAGCCATTTCAGGTGGTGTTTTTGCATTGATTCTTTTCCAGAATCGTTTTTTCCCTGAAGTAAAAGAGAAAAAAGAGGGAACCCCGACAGCTAACGACACCGTGTCCTAACTGCCCCAACCTGCTCTGTCGAGGTTCCTGTATTGAATGGCCTCTGCTATATGTTCAGTTTTTATTGATTCGCTGTTATCTAAGTCGGCTATGGTCCTTGATACCTTTATGATTCTGTCGTATGCCCGTGCCGATAGATTCAGTCGCTCCATGGCTTGTTTGAGGAGTTGCTGACTTCCTTCATTCAACGTACAGATAATTTTTACATCAGAAGTACCCATTTGTGCATTGGCGTATAGACCGGTTTTGTTTTTAAATCGTTCAGATTGGATACTTCTTGCTTTGATAACTCTTTCTCTGATCCTACTAGAGTATTCACTGTTTTGTTGTGAAGACAATTCATGAAATGCAACAGGTGTTACTTCTACATGCAGGTCTATCCGATCCAGTAGTGGTCCTGATATCCTGTTCAGGTATTTGCCAACTATTCCTGGCTGACAAGTACACTGTTTATCAGGATGATTATAAAAACCACATGGGCAGGGGTTCATGGAGGCGACAAGCATAAATGATGCAGGAAAATCTATGGCGATCCTTGCTCTTGATATCGTCACTTTCCTTTCTTCCATTGGTTGGCGCATCACTTCAAGGACTGTTCTTTTAAACTCTGGTAGTTCATCTAAAAATAAAACTCCATTGTGTGACAATGATATCTCACCTGGCTGTGGAGTAGATCCACCGCCGACCAACGCTACATCACTTATGGTGTGGTGAGGATTTCTAAATGGCCTTTTTGTAATAAGCGTTGAATGCTCTGGCAATTTTCCTGCTACACTGTGAATTTTTGTGCTTTCCAATGCTTCCTCTAGTGAGAGTGGAGGAAGAATCGATGGTAAACGTTTTGCCAGCATGGTTTTCCCGGCACCGGGCGGACCAATGAGAATTACATTATGTCCGCCCGCTGCCGCGATTTCCAATGCACGTTTTATATTTTCTTGTCCCTTTACTTCAGCAAAATCATAATCAAAATGCACCTGAGCATCATGAAATTCTTTTTGAATATTGATTCTAACGGGCAATCCGTTTTCTCCCTCTGCATTAATAAACGATATGACTTCTTTAATCGATTGCATGCCATAGACATCGATGCCGTTGACCATTGCAGCTTCTTTGCTATTGGCTTCTGGTAAAATAATGCCTTTAAATCCTTCCTTTCTGGCCTGGATAGCAATGGGCAAGGCTCCTTTGATGGGTCGCAGTTCTCCATCAAGACTGAGTTCTCCCATCATGATAAACCCATCAAACTTTTCTGACAATTGAATTTGTTCTGATGCAGCTAGTATGCCTATCGCAATCGGTAGATCAAATGCTGTACCACCTTTTCTAATGTCTGCAGGTGCAAGGTTGATAACAATTCTTGTTCGAGGCATTTCCAATCCATTTGTTTTAATCGAACTCTCAATACGTTGCATGCTTTCTTTAATTGCAGAATCAGGTAGTCCAACAATACAGTACTCCTTGCCCTGGGCTGTCCAATTGACCTCTATTGTTATCGTGATGGCTTCAACGCCATATACTGCACTGCCAAAGGTTTTTACAAACATGTAGTGAAGTTCGCTTAGCGGTGAGCAAAGCAAATGTGATTAGCAACAATTTGATAATGTAAAATTCTCCTGATTTTTTGGTGATTAGACGGCGCTGGATGGCTTGGTGCCAATTTCGTCTAATAAGCAGGTTACGCCTTCTTTCTGAAGTATTAGGAAGCCCATTCTATCCTGACTTATACCATCTTTAAGCTGATAGCTGAAGAACAATTCATTGTCGATGAGTTTGGTTTCAAAGTACTTGAAACTGATCGACGGTAATGCTTTTAATTCTTCTCCAATTTCATATAAATGTGTTGATAATATGAAAAGTCCGTTCTCCATTTTTACTAATCCTTTTATTACTGCCAAAGAGCACTTCATTGCATCTTGTATATTGGTCCCTTTAAAAATTTCATCTATTAAGACCAGCCATCTCTTGCCGTTTGTAATCTTGACAATTGTTTCTCTGATGCGTTTTACTTCATTGAAAAAATAGCTTTCTCCTTTTACTAAATTGTCTTCAACATTGATGTTGGTGAGGATGCCGTCAAATAAGGTCAGCTGCATCGAATGCGCTGGAACGCCCATTCCTAAATGTGCCATATATACGGCTAGGCCTATGGCTTTGATCAGTGTACTTTTTCCTGCCATATTGGCTCCAGTGAGAAAAATAAAGTTGGCATTTTTATCCATGATTAAATCATAGGCTACTGGCTCTGCAAGCATGATGTGCCTCAAACCGGTTGCATTGATTTCAGGCTCTTGTTGATCTTTAAATACAGGGGCTGAAAGTTTCAATGAATAATTTGCGAATGCCATTGCATACCAAGCGTCAAGCTGTCCATAAATTGAAATTAATTTTCTCACGTCGGCGATCATGTCTACATGAAACAAACTTCCATAGGAAAGCATGTCGGCTCTGCTTAGCGATGTAAACGATGTATGTGCTTTAAAGTTGATTAATCTCCGATCGTTGATAATTCGCTCTGCTTGTTGCAACAGTATGGAAAGCTTGGAGGGTAAAGTTTGTTTATCGAAGAAAAAAATGATTTCATCAAATCCTTTTATGAATTCAAATAATTGTTTCATAGAGAAGTGAATCATGGCATAATCAGACGGATGAAATAATTTGTATGCCAATGCTCTGATAAAATCTGGATGACTTGGTATTGTATCAGGATTTTCGTCTAAAAACTTTTCAATAATCAGCAAGGTGCCATTCGTGATACGAGACGGCCATTGAAGAATTTTATCTTCGTATAGCTTTAGAATTTGCTGGGTCTCGTGAATTTCTCTGATGTTGTCAAAAGGAGTTGAAAACAATTGATATAAAGCCGATCTGCCCTCAGCAGTTCTGGTATAGTCGATTTTTGAGAAAAGTGAATTTTCATCTTCTTTATGAAAAACAGCAAGGTCGTATAGTGTAGTTTTATCTACCCTCATCTTAATCTCTGTTGAACTTTAACCGCATGCCTCTGTATGATGCATCAACCTTTCCGTTTTCATAAACAGGATAACCGTTTATAAATGTTTTTTCTATAGTTGCAGGAAATTGAAATCCTTCGAGTGGACTCCATCCGCATTTGTATAAAATATTTTCTTTGGATGCTGTTGTAGTCCTGTTCATGTCTACCAACACTAAATCTGCATAATAACCTTCACGGATAAATCCACGTTCTGCAATCTGAAAACAACGGGCAGGTGCATGGCTCATTTTCTCTACCACCTTTTCAATAGAAATTTTACCCTCTTTAACATAATGGAGCATTAATAAAAGGCTGTGTTGTACCAGTGGCAAGCCTGCATGTGCGTGGAGGTAGTCGCCTGATTTTTCTTCAAATGTATGCGGTGCATGGTCTGTGGCAATTATATCCAGTCGATCGTCTAACAAAGCTTCCCATAGCGCTGCTTTGTTCTCTTTTGCTTTAATTGCTGGGTTACATTTTATTTTATTGCCGAGAGTTGCATAATCATCTGCAGTGAAATGCAAATGATGGACACAAACTTCTGAGGTGATTCTTTTTTGCTCGAGTGGAATCAGGTTGGTGAAGAGTTGTAATTCTTTTGCAGTGGATATATGTAGAATATGAAGTCTGGTATTGTTTCTTTTAGCCAATTGGACAGCCATTAAGGAAGATTCAAAGCAGGCTTCTTCATTTCTGATAATGGGATGATCTGATGGTTGTATGGTTTTCCCACTTTTTTGAAATGCTTCAAGATTCGCTTTGATGATTCTTTCATCCTCACAATGCGTTGCAATTAGCAATTCAGTCTCACGAAATACTTTGTCGAGTGTAAGATGATTATCTACCAGCATATTACCTGTAGAAGACCCCATGAAAATTTTGATGCCACAGACATCATTTTTTTTATCATTTGTTTTCAGGATTTCATCTGTGTTTTCGTTGGAGGTCCCCATGAAAAAAGAATAATTGGCAGGGGAGCTTTTGGCGGCAATCTGATATTTTTCCTCCAGTAATTCCTGAGTTAAAGCAGCAGGTTTTGTATTGGGCATTTCCATAAAACTCGTTGTACCACCGGCAACAGCTGCAATCGACTCACTATGAATATTTGCTTTATGTGTTAGTCCAGGTTCCCTGAAATGAACCTGATCATCAATCACGCCTGGTAACAAGTATTTTCCTTCCCCGTTAATTTCTGTAGCGTTGTATTTATTATCAATAACTTGACTAATTTTAGAAATTCTATTGTCTTCGATTAACACATCGCCGCTATGAATTTTTCCTTCGTTAACTACACTGGTGTTCTTAATCAAATATCTTTTCATAAACGGGATTTTGTTGCTGAACTGCAAATTATAAAAACCTTTCTGCTCTTTGTTCTTTTTGTTGCTCCTGTTTTCACTATGGGACAATCTACTTTGTTTCAACAAGGTTCAAAAGAGTATATTTTGTTGGATCGTTTGGAAATCAAGATGCAAACGGATAGCAACTTGAACTTTTCAGCTTTTAAACCCTATAATCGACAATGGTGGGCCTCTTCTTTGGAAAAGGCTTCTTCCATTGCTGATGAATTGAAGCTAAGCCAAATTGATCGCTATAATCTTGAACGAGCTAGGTTGAACAACCTCGAATGGACAAGTAAGGGGCATTTATCTACACCTTCCAAACATCCGTTGTGGAAGACTTTCTATAAAGATCCAGCTAATTTTTTATTGGTCAATCAGCCCGATTTTTTTCTTTCCGTCAATCCTGTTCTGCAAATGCAGGGCATACGTGATAATAGATCCGAGCAAACACATTATTTGAATTCACGAGGGTTTGCAATAAGATCACAGATAGGCAATAGAATTGGTTTTCAGGCATACCTTACAGAGAACATAGAGAGGCCGCCAGTATTCGCGCGACAAGAGTTTGATACCTATAGAGCAGTGCCTGGTGCTGGATTGTATAAACGATTTCGTGAAACGGGCTATGATTCCTGGGATGCAAGAGGTTCAATTTATATAAAACCTACGAAGTACCTGGATGTACAGTTAGGGCATGATAAAATTTTTATCGGAAATGGGTATAGAAGTTTGTTTATTTCTGATCAATCGGCCAGCCACGCATATCTGAATTTGAATTTAAAAGCCTGGAAGTTTAATTATTCCAGTCGTGTAATGGAACTACAGCCTCAGTACACGAGAAGAGGTTTGGGTGAAGATACTTTGTTGTGGAAAAAATATGCAACCATACATTATTTGAGTTTTAATGCTTCAAAGTGGTTGAACATAGGGTTGTTTGAGGGAGTTATTTATGGCAGACAAAATCGATTTGAAGTGAATTACCTCAATCCGGTAATTTTTCTGCGTGCGGCAGAACTGAATGTAGGTAGTCCGGATAACTCCTTTATTGGATTTGATATAAAAGCAAATCTTGCCAAGCGCGTGCAGGTGTACGGACAAGTTATGCTAGATGAATTTTATACTAAGTTCATTCGTGAACGTAAAGGCTGGTGGGGTAATAAATGGGCTTTTCAAGCTGGACTAAAATATATTGATGTGTTAGGTGTTAAAAATTTAGATCTTCAATTGGAAACCAATTGGATCAGGCCATTTACCTACTCGCATTTTGATACTGTTGCCAATTATACGCATTATAATCAACCACTGGCGCATCCTCTTCATTCAAATGTGAAAGAATATATTGCTATCGCCAAATATCAGCCTGCACCAAAATGGTATATGCAGTTAACAAGTATTTATTGGAGGAGGGGTGTAGATGTAAATGGAGTTAATTATGGCAATAATATATTCAAGGATAGTAATACGAGGCCAACACAAGAAGGCTTTTTCTTTTTTACTCCTCAGGCAAAAAACAGTTATAATATCAATTACTGGCTAGCCTTTGAGCCCATGGAAAATTTATTCTTGGAAGCAAATTTCAGTGCGCGAAAATCTGGTGCTGAATCGGTTAATTATTTTGGCACAATTGGAGTTCGATTAAATATGCAAAGACGGGTTTACGATTATTAACGTCTGGAGCCGCCCAATCCGCCACCTTCAAAATGTAAGGAGAACATCACCATTCTGCTGTTCATTTTATCGATCACACTGGAATAAATCAGTTGCTCATCCCTGGCATGAACATTGGAAAGTCCATAACTGAATTTGATTTCAGGTGAAAGGATAAAATAAGGGAAGAAAAACTGAAAGCCGATTCCACCTTCAACTCCATAGTCTGATTTTTTTACCTTCAACATATTCTCTGTATTTCTTGCGCCAGAGTTGCTGGCCAGGTCGAAATCATATTTCATTCCAGCCAAAGTGTATACCCTAAAATTTTTTATCCTATCGCTTTTCAATCTCAATTGCAAAGGAAAGCTCATTACAATGGATTCAACTTTCTGAGGGTCAGTACCAGGATTGAGATTTGAGGTAGGATCAACAGTATACAGAAACTTCTTCTCGCTGAAAATAAGATTTAAGGGGTATCCTCTAAGGTCTAAATGCTTTGTCAATTGCAAGTTGGCCATAATGCCCAAGTGAATTCTTCCTGCATTGACAGATTCTACGGACTTAATTGGGTTGTTGGGATTGAGAAAAGAAGAATGATGTGTTAGGTGGTAATTTGATGTGTTATACCCCAACACAATTCCAAAATAATAAAGCTTATCATCATGGTCAGGTAGATTGGGCTCGAATGCTTTTTGTGCATGAGAAATATTGATCAGCGCTAAGAAGAGGGCGAGTATAATTATTTTTCTCCGGTATAAATTGTGCATATCCCGAAACTTAAGGGTTTAATATTTGTTTTTTGAAAACCGGCTTGATCTAAAACCGACTGAAAAGCTTTTCCTTCTGGAAACTTCTGGACAGAATCGTTCAGGTATTGATAAGCATTTCTGTTTTTTGAAAAGAGTCCACCCATTCCTGGTGTAATCACATTCATATAGAGTGAATAGAGTTGCTTGATCAATGGAAGTTTTGGTTTTGAAAATTCCAAAACAACAAGTGTCCCGTCTTTTTTCAACACACGAAAAATTTCTCTTATTCCTTTTTCAAGGTTTTGAAAATTTCTAACTCCAAAGGAAACTGTAACTGCATCAAAACTTTCATCAGGAAATTGAATCGCTTCACTATCTCCTGTGTGCAGCTCAATAATTTCTGAAAGTTGATTATCAGCAATTTTTTGTCTTCCAAAAGACAGCATTCCCTCAGATATGTCTATTCCTACCACTTTTTGGGGATTAAGCAATTTAGAAGCCATTATCGCCAAATCTGCGGTACCGGTAGCAACATCTAAAATCGATGCGGGATTTTTCTTTTTCAGCAGACCCAACGCTTTTTTTCTCCAGCTGATGTCAATTCCGGCAGATAAAAAACGGTTTAAAAAATCATATTTAGGAGCGATTTGATC
>CAZVYI010000015.1:0-28199 GCA_964631755.1 uncultured Sphingobacterium sp.
GGACTACCCATTCCGAAATTGATGATGGTTATGCCATTTGCTGTTGCAGATTGCATGGGTTTATCCATTCCAACTACTTCAACATTGTTCCAGGTGGCGAAAAGCTCTACATATTTATTGAAATTGGTCAATAGTATATATTGTCCAAATTCTTCTAAGGCCATCCCTGTATACCTGGGTAACCAGTTGTTAACGATTTCTTCTTTGTTGTTCATGTTTCAGGCTTTTCAGTTCAAAATTACTGATTACTTTGCATGCATGGTTGAATTGGTTTTTCCTGAGCCTGATTTTAAGATCAGGGAACAGAACGGGAGGCCCGAATTATTTGATGTTATTCGGTCCAAATGGGTTGCATTGGGACCAGAAGAGTGGGTTCGACAAAACTTTATTCAATGGATGGTTAAAACCCATCAATTCCCATTGGCTGCCATAGCAATTGAAAAGAGATTGAAATTAGGAGAGGAGAGCAGGAGATTTGATGTCTTGGTCTACAACAATAAAACCGAGCCGTGGATGTTGGTGGAATGTAAATCAATGGAGGTGAAACTGGATGAGTCGGTTTTGATGCAGTTGTTATCTTATCATCTTGCAATTCCAGTAGCATATCTTGTAATCACCAATGGAATTGAATGTTACGTTGCAGAAAAAAGAAATGGGACCGCTAATTGGATCCCATTTTTCCCTGAATATTTTAGTCCTTGATTAAGGGAAGATACCAAGTTCTGAATAGCTGGTCCCCACTTTGTTAATGGCAACAACAAATGCGGCTGTCCTCATGTCCTTGATTTCCGGATTTTGTTTCCAGCATTCCAGGATTTCATTGGTTGCCTTGATCATGGTGTCTTCCAAACCGCTTCTTACCAAATCAATTTCGTCAGGACCATGCACCAAAAGATTCTTTTGGATGTCGGTCACTTTTCTACCGGTCATTTCCTCAATATGTGAAACCAAATTTGCATTCTGGTTTTCCATGAATCTCTTCTCAACACGACCATATCTAACGTGACTGAGGTTCTTTACCCATTCAAAGTAGGATACAGTTACACCACCAGCATTTAAATACATGTCGGGTACCACCAATACGCCTTTATTGATAAGGATTTCATCTGCCTCAGGTGTAAGAGGTCCATTTGCAGCTTCTCCTACAATCTTAGCTTGAACACGTGACGCATTATCTCCGTTGATGACATTCTCTAATGCAGCAGGTACAAGTATATCACAAGGTGCTTCAAGCGCATCTGTATTCTTATTGAAATTGCTCGCTCCTGGGAAGTTCAGAATAGAACCAGTCGATTTTCTGTGTTGAAAAACAGCCTCAACATCAAGACCAGTTTCACAATAAATAGAACCCTCATATTCAGCTAAACCTACAACCAGTGCACCATTTTCCTGGAAGAATTTTGCTGCATGGTATCCTACATTACCCAAACCTTGAACAATTACTTTCTTCCCTTCTATACCAGTGGAAAGTCCAAGTTTTGCCATTACATCAGCATTGTTGCATACTTCCCTTATACCATAAAACACGCCTAGTCCAGTGGCTTCTCTTCTTCCTCTAACACCACCCTGACTCACAGGCTTACCTGTTACGCAGGCCAAAGAATCGATTTCACCAGGATGCATGGCAATATAAGTGTCAAGAATCCAGGCCATTTCTCTTTCACCTGTTCCATAATCGGGTGCGGGAACGTCTTCACCTGGACCAATAAATTTTTTCTTGATCAATTCGCTGGTGTATCGTCTTGTTATTTTTTCTAGATCGTAAGGTGTATATTTCTTTGGATCAATAGTGATTCCACCTTTTGCTCCGCCAAAAGGAACATCTACAATTGCGCATTTGTAGGTCATCAATGCTGCAAGTGCCATCACTTCATCCAGGTTAACCATTTCGCTGAAGCGAATACCACCTTTACAGGGTTGTTTATGGTGAGAGTGTTGAACACGATAGGCTTTGATAACTTCTACTTTATCTCCAATTTTTACTGGAAAGTGCATTCTTAAAACACTATTGCATTGCTTGATTTGCTCAAGTATGCCCGCATCGAAATTGGTAAATTTAGATGCCTTGTCAAAACTTTTACATACTGCGTCAAAAAAACTGTACTCTGGATTCATGGCAAATGGTTTCGTTGAATAATATTGAATGAAATCTGAGAATAACCTTAAGCTTCTTTTTCTAGTTTAGAGATTTTTCTATCCAATCTGATAACGTAAGCAATCAGACCAAAAAGGATAGTTAAAACTACTGCAACAACTACATAGATTTTACCATTGCTTCTCATGACACTGGCAGTTGTTTCGTTTGTTGCTGCATTTTGTGCTTGTGTACTTAAAGTAAACACACATGCAATTAAAGTGGCAATTTTATTTTTCATTGTTGGTCCATTTTTTTTCTGTGAGTAATTTATATCTGATAACAAGTGTTGTAATCCAAACACCCATGAATGTCCATCCCAGAACTGCTGGATAAAAAACCATGCGCATTCTTGCGTCAATATCATTGAAATTCAATGCGGGATTTCCTTCCTGACCAGGATGTAAGCTTGGCAAAAGTCTTGGTATTATCCAAATAGAGGGAAACAACATAGCGTATGAGAAAATATTATAAACAGCACTTACTCTGGCTCGCTGATCAAGGTCGGCGATCGAGCTTCTTAAAATAAAATAAGCGCCGTAAATTAATAAGGCTGTCGCTGCGCCAATTAATTTTGGTTCTCTCATGATAGAGCCAAAAGATGCATAAGCAGGATTGTTTGGATCTGCCCAAGTATAGCTCGCCCAGATAGCGCCAGTAGCATAACCCAATAAACCCATGTAAGTTCCTGTGCCTGCGTATGAAACAGCCTTGATATCGTGTTCAATCTTTCCGTTTCTGAGGTACTTGATACTGTGCACAATTGAAATGGTATACAGTATCATCATCGCAAACCACATGCACACATGATAGTAGAGATTGCGTATGGTTTCTCCTAGTTGAGATAGTTCTGGTACAGGCAAAAGTAATCCTCCTACAATAGCATATACCAGTAGAATGATTGCGCTGATTTTCAACCAATTGAATTGCATAATATTAGTTTCAGTTTTCAAAATTAGGTGCTTCGGTCAATCTTTCCATAAAAATGGATACAAAATAACTGCCATGAAGATGATCAAGATGTCGAGTGCAAAAAGTAAAAGTACCAATTGGGTAGGAACCCCTTGGTTAAAGATTTCAGAAAAAGCCGATTTGGATAGTCTTACCAGCAGTAAAAGTTGAGGAATAATAATGGGAAATCCTAAAATTGCCATCAAAGAAGCTTGTTGCATGGCTTTTGATGCAATTGCAGCTAACATCGTAAATACAAGGCTAAGCCCGACTGCTCCAACTAGACTAATCAAAAAGAATTGTAGAAAAGAAGTAGTGAGGTCTCCCATAAATGCTGTGAAAAGAAGAAGATTGATAACGCTCATCAGGAGCATTAAAATCACATTGTAGGTGAGTTTTGAAAGAATAAATACTACTGGGGAAGTAATCGAGTAGTAGTATAGCATTCTGCCTCTGGCCTCTTGTAAAAAACTCTTTGCAACGGCATTGATACAGATAAACAATTGTGTAATCCAAAAAAGGGCATTCCATGTATCGGAGTCCGGTGCATCCATTGTAAGATAAAGCACGAAAACAGTTGATGCAATGTATAACATAACGCCATATAGCGTGTGTTGCTGTCTGGTTTCCAGCAGAACTTCTTTTTTGAGTAAGGATGTATATTGGTTAAATGTATTCAAGCTTTACTGTTTACTGGTGAAAACAATTTCTACACCTTGCTTCGTAATGTTCTTTTTCACCTAAAACCACCTGGTCTTTATTTTCTGTTGTTCTGTATGAGTAACTGGCAATACCTCCGCATTTCATGCAGATGGCGTGGAGCTTTGTAACATAGTTGGCAATCGACAAAAGATGGGGGATTGGACCGAAAGGCTTTCCTGTATAATCCATGTCTAAACCTGCTACTATTACTCTTTTACCTTGGTTGGCCAATGTTTCACACACTTCAACGATTTTTTCATCAAAAAATTGTGCTTCATCTATGCCAATTACGTTAAAGGAGCTCGCTAAGGATATAATCTGGTTGGAGTTGCTTACAGGGAAAGCAGTTGCCATATTTTCATTGTGAGAAACAATTTTGCCAGCATCATACCGAACATCAATTTCAGGCTTAAAAATCCCCACCTGCATGTTGGCAATTTTTGCTCTCTTCAATCTTCTGATTAACTCCTCGGTTTTACCAGAAAACATAGAACCGCAAACTACTTCTATCCAGCCGGTTTTTCCATTGTTATTCGGTTCTATAAACATATCATCTGTTTTCGAAAAGCTTAGTTTTTGTAAAAGTAGCAAAAGCCATTTAAATCAAAATATTGCTTTTGTTTTTAGAGTAGTCGATCTCTTTCTATGAGTTCTAAAATCTTTTTAGTCGCCCCAGTGCGATCCTCTACAAATTGTTTTGATAAATTGTTTTTTTCTTCAAGTTGCTGTGGATGATTGAGTAATTTATCAAAGATGTTTAATAGCTCTGTATTTGATGTAAATGAATAGGCAAGTGATTGTGCAATCATTTCATTTGCTTCATTTGATTTTGAATAGTTGGGGCCAAAAACAACTGTTTTTCCATAGGCTGCTGCTTCCAGTATATTGTGAATTCCTGCGCGGTTAAAACCTCCTCCAACATAGGCAACAGTAGCATATCTATACAGTTTAGACAATAAACCTATGCAGTCAATTATCAGGGTAGAATAACCTGTTGTGTTTTGCGTATTCTGAATTGCAGAAAACAAAATTGAATTGGGGAATAATTTTTGTAAAGCAGTTATGTTTTTTGGAGAGATATCATGTGGTGCAATAATCAATTTTACATTTTGATGGACGGCATGTAAGGCTTTTAGCTTCTGTTCATCGTCGCCCCAAGTGCTGCCTGCAACCAACACTGACTGATTATTAATAAACAACTCTATATCCTTGTTTTGGAAATGGAGTTCAGATAGCTCTTTAACCCTGTCATATCTTGTATCGCCTCCTAAACTATATTTCGTGGCTACTTCATGCTCCTTTAATATTTCCAGCGCATCATCACTTTGAGCAAAAATATGAAGGAAGGATGCGAGGGTCATTTTCATGAATTTTGCCCATGGAGTAAAGGAAAACTGATTTTGGTACAAAACCGCTGAAATCAATAATGCGGGAATTTGGTTTTCAGACAATGTGTTGAGGTAATGATACCAGGTTTCGTATTTGATAAAAATGGCAACCTTAGGTTGAGTGATTTTTATAAACAGCCTTGCGTTTCTTTTGCTGTCCATTGGCAAATAAAAAACAATGTCCGCTCCCGAATAATTCTTCCTCACTTCGTATCCGGAGGGTGAGAAAAACGTAAGCAGTATTCGGTAGGAAGGATAGGTGGATTTTATTCTTTCAATTACGGGTCTACCTTGTTCAAATTCTCCCAGGGAGGCACTATGAAACCAGATGATTGGTTTGGGGCTTAAATTGACGGCTTCTTGTAGCCGGCTGAACTGATTCTTTCTGCCCTTTACCCATAGCGCTGCTTTGGGGTTCCAGACAGAAGCAACCCTTATGAAAAGGGGGTAAAGCGTAATGAACAAATTATAAAAAAACCTCATTGTCTTAAATCCTTTGCAAAGCTACACTCTTCTCAAGGAATGGCTCCAATTTTCTTACCTTTGCCGCAAACTAAAAGTGAATGGTTCCTATACAAATGGTCGACCTGAAAAGGCAGTACCTCAAGATCAAACCAGAAGTGGATGCTGCTATGGCAAATGTGTTGGATACAACTTCCTTTATCAATGGAAAAGCAGTTGCAGATTTCACACAGCATCTTCAAGAATATTTAGCAGTTCAACATGTTATTCCCTGTGCAAATGGTACAGATGCTTTGCAGATTGCCATGATGGCATTGGGACTAGAGCCTGGTGATGAAGTTATTACCCCTTCGTTTACTTATATCGCAACAACTGAAGTAATTGCCTTGTTGAGGTTGAAGCCTGTTTTTGTAGATGTTGATCCTCAAACATTTTGTATTGATGTTTCAAAAATCAGAGCAGCGATTACTCCCAAAACAAAGGCGATTGTTCCAGTACATCTGTATGGACAATCTTCCAATATGGAAGAGATCATGAAAATTGCTCAGGAGTACAATCTTTTTGTAGTGGAGGATAATGCCCAGGCAATTGGCGCAACAATCAGATTTTCTGATGGGTCTGTACACAAGACGGGTACCATTGGACATGTAGGTTGTACATCTTTTTTCCCTTCTAAAAATTTGGGTTGTTATGGAGATGGAGGTGCGATGATGACCAATAATGCATTGCTTGCTGATCGTATAAAAATGATTGCCAACCACGGACAAAGTAAGCGATACTATCATGATGTAGTTGGTTGTAACTCCAGATTAGATACCCTTCAAGCTGCAGTACTTGATATTAAACTTCGTCAGCTAGATCATTACAATGATGCAAGAAGATCAGTTGCAGAATTTTATAACAATGCATTCAAAAACAATCCAAAAATTACAACTCCATTAATTGCTGAAGGAAACACACATGTGTTCCATCAATACACGATGATTTTGGAGGGGATAGATCGTAATGCATTGCAAGATCAACTTGCAGCAGTTGGCGTGCCTGCAATGATATATTATCCAGTGCCGGCACATCGTCAGAAAATGTTTTCTTTTTTGAATTTGCCAGAAGTTGATTTGCCCGTTACAGATTGGCTGACACATCGAGTCATCTCATTGCCGATTCATACAGAGATGGATCAGGAACAATTGGAACATATTGTTAAACATGTAAATAACCTCGTGAAATAAAATAACACCATGAAAATTGCTGTAATTGGAACTGGATATGTAGGATTGGTTACCGGTACTTGCTTTGCCGAGACGGGTAATGAAGTGATGTGTGTGGACATCGATCAGCGTAAAGTTGATATGCTGAACAATGGGCAGATTACCATTTATGAACCTGGACTGGAAAAAATCTTTTTAAGGAACCTGAAAGAAGATCGTCTGAAGTTTACATCAGATTTGAAGACTGGCATTAAAGATGCTCAGATTCTTTTTCTCGCATTACCTACTCCACCAGGTGAGGATGGTTCTGCTGATCTAAAATATGTATTGGGTGTTGCTAAATCTTTAGGGAGCTTAATCAGTGATTATGTAGTTGTTGTTGATAAAAGTACGGTTCCTGTAGGGACTGCAGAAAAAGTTACAGCTGCAATTGCTGAAAATGCAAAGGTTGAATTTGATGTTGTTTCTAATCCTGAATTTTTAAGAGAAGGGGTTGCTGTGGAGGATTTCATGAAGCCTGATCGTGTTGTTATAGGCTGTGGATCTGAAAGAGCAAAGAAATTAATGAGTGAATTGTATGCTCCCTTTGTCCGTTCTGGTAATCCATTGATTTTTATGGATGTTCGTTCAGCAGAGCTTACCAAATATGCGGCTAATGCGTTTTTAGCCACCAAGATTACTTTCATGAATGAGATTTCACAGTTGTGTGAGCGTTTAGATGCAGATGTTGACATGGTGCGTCTGGGAATTGGAAGTGATGCCAGAATTGGTAAAAGATTTTTATTTCCGGGCATTGGGTATGGTGGTAGCTGTTTTCCAAAAGACGTTCAGGCACTTGTTAAAAGTTCAAATGAAGTCGCTTACGATTTTCAGATTTTGAATGCAGTAATGGATGTGAATGAAAAACAGAAGTTGCATTTGATACCCAAAGTCGCAAATCATTTCAATGGTGATTTGAAAGGAAAACATTTTGCTTTATGGGGTTTAGCCTTCAAACCCAATACAGATGATATTCGCGAAGCACCTGCATTGTATATGATTGATGCTTTATTGAATGCAGGGGCTACTGTTACCGCATTTGATCCTGAAGCCATGCCCAACGTAAAACAGATGGTTGGTGATAAAATTCAATTTGCAGAAAGTCAGTATGAAGCACTTGAAGGTGCTGATGCACTATTGATAGCAACAGAGTGGAACGAATTCAGAACACCTGATTTCAATAAAATTGGACAACTGTTGAAAAGTAAAACCATATTCGACGGACGAAATCTTTTTGATATCGCAACAATGGAAAAGCTAGGGTATCATTATGAAAGTATTGGAAGAAAATCCGTAAACTAATTAGCATGGCAAACAAAAGAGTTCTGATAACGGGTGCTGCAGGTTTTTTAGGTTCTCATCTTTGTGATCGGTTTATTAAGGAAGGGTTTGATGTTGTAGGTATGGATAACCTTATCACTGGTGATCTCAAAAATATTGAGCACTTATTCAAATTAAAAGAGTTTGAATTTTATCATCATGATGTAACCAAGTTTATTCATGTTCCTGGCAAGCTGGATTATATCATGCATTTTGCATCTCCAGCCAGTCCGATTGATTATTTAAAAATCCCTATTCAAACCTTAAAGGTTGGTGCAATGGGAACGCACAATTGTCTTGGACTTGCCAAAGCAAAAGGCGCTCGCATGTTGGTCGCATCAACTTCAGAAGTATATGGAGATCCACTTGTTCATCCACAAACAGAAGAGTATTGGGGTAATGTAAATCCTGTAGGTCCGCGCGGTGTTTATGATGAAGCAAAGCGCTACATGGAATCCATCACGATGGCTTATCATACTTTTCATCAGGTGGAAACCAGGATTGTGAGGATATTTAATACATATGGTCCGAGAATGCGACTGAATGATGGTAGGGCTTTGCCTGCGTTCATTGGACAAGCATTGAGGGGAGAAGATCTGACTGTATTTGGTGATGGCTCTCAAACAAGATCGTTCTGTTATGTTGATGATTTGGTTGATGGAATTTTTAAATTGTTGATGAGCGATTATGTTTACCCTGTCAACATTGGTAATCCAATTGAAATATCTCTTCTTGAATTTGCAGAAGAAATTTTAAAGCTAACAGGGGCTAAAACCAAAATTATTTTCAAGCCACTTCCTGTCGACGATCCCAAGCAAAGAAAGCCTGATATTACCAAAGCGAAACAATTGTTGGGATGGGAACCAAAAGTGGATAGGGCAGTCGGATTGCAATTGACTTATGATTATTTTAAGTCACTACCACAAGAAGAATTATTTAAACAACCCAAAGAGTTCAATAGTAAGGCATGAAAAAAATTTTAATTACAGGTGGGGCAGGATTTATTGGCTGCCATGTGGTGCGTTTGTTTGTCAATAATTATCCGGAGTATTCTATTTATAATCTGGATGCCCTTACCTATGCAGGTAATCTAGAGAATCTAAAGGATGTGGAACATGCACCAAATTATCATTTTATCAAAGGTGATATCACTGATGAATCGTTTATCAATCAATTGTTTGATGAGCATCAATTTGATGCTGTAATTCATCTTGCTGCAGAGAGTCATGTTGATCGATCAATCTTGGATCCTTTGTCGTTTGTAAAAACAAATGTTTTGGGTACAGCTGTTCTGCTCAATGCTGCAAAAAGCAGCTGGTCCAATTTTGAGGGTAAGCTTTTCTACCATGTATCAACAGACGAAGTGTATGGCTCATTGGGCGAAACTGGTTTCTTCACAGAAGAAACACCGTATGATCCGCGCTCGCCTTATTCAGCATCAAAAGCGTCATCAGATCATCTGGTTAGTGCTTACCATCACACCTACCAATTGCCAGTTGTGATTTCAAATTGTTCTAATAATTATGGTTCTTTTCATTTCCCTGAAAAGCTTTTGCCATTGATGATCAACAATATAATTCATTCAAAGCCTTTGCCAGTTTACGGTAAAGGGGATAATGTGCGCGACTGGTTATTTGTGGAAGATCATGCTCGTGCAATTGATGTAATTTTCCACAAGGGAAGAGTGGGAGAGACTTACAATATTGGCGGTTTCAATGAGTGGAAGAATTTGGATATCGTTCATCTGTTGTGTGAAATCATGGATGAAAAACTTGGACGTGAAAAGGGGGAAAGTGCAAAATTAATCACCTTTGTAAAAGACAGAGCTGGTCATGATAAGCGCTATGCAATTGATGCAACAAAGCTGAACAAGGAATTGGGTTGGGAGCCTTCACTTCAGTTCAAAGAAGGTTTAGATAAAACTATTGATTGGTATTTGTCGAACAGCGAATGGATCAACAACGTGACTTCAGGTAGTTACAAACAATATTATGATCAACAATATGTAAACCGATAAAATGAAAATTGAATCTACTCCATTTGAAGGTTTATTTGTTCTTGAGCCTCGAGTATTTGCTGATGAACGGGGGTTTTTTTTTGAGAGTTTTAATGAGCAGACCTTTAAGCAAAATAATCTTGATTTTAATTGGGTGCAGGATAATCAATCAAGCTCGAAATACGGTGTTATCAGAGGTCTGCATTTTCAAAAGCCACCGTATGCGCAAAGCAAATTGATAAGAGTATTGCAGGGAGAAATTCTTGATGTGGTTGTAGATTTACGTCATGCGTCAAAGACATTTGGACAATCTTATTCACTTGTATTGTCCAGTCAGAATCATTTGCAATTGCTGATTCCCAAAGGATTTGCTCATGGGTTTTCTGTGATGAGTGAAACAGCAGATGTGATGTACAAATGCGATGAATTGTATAATAAAGAAAGTGAATCGGGTATTTTGTTTAATGATCCTAAGTTAGGTATTGATTGGAAAGTAGATGCTGATAAAATGGTGGTATCATCTAAAGATCTGATTCTACCTGCGTTCGACAGCAATGAAATTATTTTTTAAAAGTTATCATGAAAAAGATACTCGTAACAGGAGCGAATGGTCAGTTGGGTAAGGAGTTGCGTGTGCTTTCCAAGTCTTTTTCAGAATATGAATTCTTGTTTTTGTCGCGCGAAGACCTTCCCATACACCATTATGACTTGGTGAGGAATACGTTTGCAGCTTTTAAACCAGATTATTGTATCAATTGTGCCGCCTATACGGCAGTCGACAAAGCTGAAATTGAAAAAGATTTAGCGTTTATCATCAATGCAGAGTCAGTCGGCATACTCGCTGCTGTTTCAGCATCCATTCAATGTAAGTTCATTCATATCTCTACAGATTATGTTTATGATGGAGATTACACTGGAGCGCATAAGGAAGATGATCTGCCTAAACCTGTTTCGGTATATGGTGAATCTAAACTAAAAGGTGAACAAGAAGCTTTTACAAATAATCCTGAGTCTGTCATCATCAGAACATCCTGGGTCTATTCCGTTTTTGGTAACAATTTTGTGAAGACCATGATCAGACTCATGAACGAGAGAGATGAGTTATCTGTGGTTGATGATCAAAAAGGTTCACCAACCTGGGCAGCAGATCTGGCAACGTTTATTATGCATGTTGTCAATTATCAATCCTGGCATCCAGGTTTGTATAACTTTTCTAATGAAGGTGCTATTACCTGGTTTGAATTGGCGACAGAAATCAAGCGTTTGTTGGGAAGTACTTGTAAGCTTCATCCCATTCCTACTTCAGCATATCCTACACCAGCCAAGCGTCCTGCTAATTCATTGATGAGTAAAGAAAAAATCAGTCGAGTATTTGCCTACAAAGCTCCAGATTGGAAGGATAGCTTGAGCAAATGCATGGCTCAGCTTGCTTCTTTATAAGTCGCCCTTCTGGTGTATATTTGCTGCAAATTCTATTTAGATGGCATTATTGACAGCTGCACTTACTGACGGAGATTTTGGGATTGATATAACAGATTCTGACGGACATACATTAAGAATGGATATTCCTGTTTCACAGGGAGGAAATGCCTCTGGATTCAGACCCATGCAAACATTACTTGCAGCTTTATGCGGCTGCAGTTCAGTAGATGTAGTAAGTATTCTAAAAAAACAAAAGCAACAATTAGAGGGATTAGAAATTGAGGTTGACGGAGATAGAGAGGAAGGAAAAGAACCTTCACTTTGGAAACAGGTAGATGTCCGCTTCTTCATTAAAGGTGAAGTTGATCCTGCCAAGGGATTCAGAGCAGTAGATTTGTCCATGAAAAAATATTGTTCTGTTGCAGAAACCCTCAGGCTTGCAGGTGCTAATGTTACGTATCAAGTTTTTGTAAACGGAAAAAAAGTAGAAGCATAAACATATATTCATGCGTCCAGAAACACTTTCAATTCGAACACAGACAAAAAGGACAGCACAGAAGGAACATGCAACCCCCTTGTTTCTAACCAGCAGTTTTGTTTATGATACTGCTGAAGATATGGCTGCAGCCTTTGCTGATGATAGTCTAGATGTAAATATTTATTCCAGGTTTTCCAATCCATCAGTAGATGAATTTGTAAAAAAGGTTTGTCTGCTAGAGGGTGCTGAAGATGGCATTGCTACGGCGACAGGCATGGCTGCTGTTTCTGCCTGCTTCATGACTTTTTTATCTGCAGGAGATCATGTGATTTCTGCATCTGCAGTATTTGGTTCAACGCATACCATCCTGACAAAATATTTACCGAAGTGGGGAATTGAGTTCAGTTACTTTGATATGAATACACCCGAAGTAATTGAATCACTTATCAAGTCCAATACCAAACTATTGTATGTAGAGACACCTTCTAATCCGGGTTTGGATATTATTGATCTGGAATATGTGGCAGCAATTTGCAAAAGACACAATATCATTTTTGTAGTAGATAATTGCTTTGCAACACCTGCCGTTCAGCAGCCGATTCAATTTGGAGCTGATCTGGTATTGCATTCAGCTACAAAGTTCATGGATGGACAGGGCAGGGTTTTAGGCGGCGTTGTGGTTGGTAAAAAAGATTTGATCAAGCAACTCTATCTATACATAAGAAATACCGGACCTTCATTAAGTCCCTTTAATGCTTGGGTACTTTCAAAAAGTCTAGAGACGCTTTTTGTCAGAATGGAAAAGCATGCAGAAAATGCACTCTATATTGCTCAAAAATTAGAGGGGCATCCTTCATTGAGTTGGGTGAAATATCCATTTCTTGCATCTCATCCACGATATCAGGTTGCCAAAAAACAAATGAAAAATGGTGGAGGAATACTTACATTCGAATTGAAGTCGGGAATAGAGGGTGGAAGGAAATTCTTAAATAGTTTAGAGTGGTTATCAATGACCAACAATCTGGGTGATAGTAGAACAATTGCTTCGCATCCAGCGAGTACAACACACTCTAAATTATCTGAAGAAGAAAGAAAGGCAGTAGGGATTACACCTGGATTGATAAGGTTGTCGGTGGGTCTTGAACACCCAGATGATATTTTGGAAGAAATCTTATCAGCTTTGTCAAAATAATTTAATTCATCAATCAAGTACTAATGATTGCAATCGGAAATTTCTTTTTCAAGTATAGGAATCAGTTATTCATTTTTTTGTATGCGCTTTTGCTTGTGCCTTCTCCTGAATTAATAACTAAAACAAGTTTTGGTCCTGGTTACTGGAAAATTGCTTTATGGGTTGGACTATTCATAACCACACTTGGTGTAGTCATTAGGGGACTAACAATTGGACTAACTTTCATTGAAAGAGGTGGTAAAGAACTTAAAATACATGCAGATGCATTAATTACCCGAGGCTTGTTTACCCATTGCAGAAATCCCTTGTATGTCGGGAATAATTTGATGTTGCTGGGATTGGGTATTCTTTCCAATTCTTTGATTTATGTTTTGGTGGTTGTACCTGTGTTTCTCTTTATTTATCAATGTATTATTTACGCTGAAGAAGATTTTCTCACCAAGAAATTCGGGCAATCCTATCTCGATTATTGTTTAAAAACAAACAGGTGGTTACCTAATTTAAGGGGAATTGGTGAAACATTTTCCAGTATGAAGTTCAACTGGGCGAAATGCATGCTCACAGAAAATAATACTCAGATTTTTTGGGCTACAGGGGTCTTTTTAACGATCATATTCAAATTTCCTTTTATCTTTGGAGAGAATCCATGGACCAGACATTATTTCATGATCACCGTTTTGCCGTTGTTTGTTGTTTATTATTTGGTTTTGAGGTGGTTAAGGAAGTCCGGTCGCATTCAAATGAACTGATTTAGATCCTTTTTTCCTACTGAATTGCCGCTTTTTATTTGGCAGATAGAATTATACTAAACCATTCATCATGATCCTTAGAACATTTAAGCAATTTTTCAAGTTGCTAACCCTTTCCATTCTACTCTTTTCCTGTGCTAAGCAAGAGAAACTTGAAGTCGCAAAAAAGAATTTTCTTTTAGGTGAAGACCAGCTTGCCCCGGTTTACAAAAAGAACAATGTTCCAGCTGACTTACAAGACAGTTATATAGTGGTATTTAAAGATGATGTTGCTGAGAGTGAAATTGATGGTGAGTCTGAAAAGATGTGTGGTGGTGGTAAAGCAAAGAAGGAGAAAACATTTAAATATGCTGTAAAAGGGTTTAGCGGTAGAATGTCTGATGTTACTATAGAAGAATTTAGAAAAAATCCTAAAGTAAAATATATTGAGCAAAATCAACTCATAAGTGCTGTGGTAGATCAGTCACCTGCAACATGGGGTCTAGATCGTATTAATCAGGCTAATTTACCCTTAGACAACAAATATTCTTATACAACAGATGGTTCAACAGTCGATGTTTATATTTTTGATACAGGAATAAAGTTGGACCACACAGAGTTTACAGGTCGCATAGTATTACCAGGTTTCGATGCTTTTTCATTAACAAATAATGGGAATGATTTGAATGGACATGGTACACATGTTGCCGGAACTGTTGCCGGCACGTTATATGGAGTTGCAAAAGGAGCAAAATTGATTCCTGTTCGTGTTTTAGATGCATTAGGTAGTGGAAGTACAGCTGGAGTAATTGCAGGTTTGGATTGGGCAGTTCAGCACCACACTACAAAACCAGCCGTTGGAAACATGTCATTGGGCGGAGGATTTTCACAAGGGATAAATGATGCTGTTGTTAATTGTATTAATGATAGAATTGTTATGGCAGTTGCAGCTGGGAATAATAGTGGTGCAGATGCAAGTTTATTTTCTCCTGCGAGCACCCCACAGGCAATAACAGTTGGTTCTTCTACAAATACCGATGCCCGTTCCAGTTTTTCCAATATTGGTTCCGTTGTAGATATTTTTGCTCCTGGAGAAAGTATTACTTCAGCTTGGCATACTTCTGTATCAGCTACTAGAATTATTTCAGGTACTTCAATGGCATCTCCTCACGTAGCTGGTGCAGCAGCTTTATACTTGGAGTATGCTCCAGGATCTACACAGGCACAAGTTGAAACAGCTTTGAAGGAATTTGCTGCAAAAGGAAGAATTACAGGTACTCTTGGTGCAGCACCTAATAATTTGTTACAAATCAATTTCGGTGTTGTTCCTCCTTTGCCGGTACTAGGTGTTCCAACTCTATCTTCTCCAGCTAATAATGCAACGAATCAATCAGTTAGTCCTACGTTGACTTGGGGCGCTGCAACTGCTGCGACAAGTTATAACTTACAGGTTTCAACTTCTATCGAATTTGCAACAACTTTAGTAAACCAAACAGGTTTAACAACTACATCTAGAGCCTTATCTGGTTTGTCAAATAGCACTACCTATTATTGGAGAGTCAGTGCAACAAATTCGACTAACAACACTAGTGCCTGGTCTACAACTAGGAGCTTCACTACTACTGCACCTTTGGCAGTCCCCGCAGCTCCAACCTTAAGGTCACCTACAGCAAATGCAACAAATGTTAGTCGCTCAGCTGCCCTTTCCTGGAATGCTGCTACTAGAGCAACAACTTATGAAATTCAGGTTTCAACTGATATCAATTTTTCACCGATAACATTTGGAAGAACTGGGCTTACAGCACTAAATATAACAGTAGCTCCGCAATTAGGCTCAAGACTAGTTTACTATTGGAGAGTAAGAGGTGTTAATAGTTCTGGACCTGGCACATGGTCCGCTGCGAGATCATTTACTACGCGTCAGTAATTTTTTAAATAGTTATTCAAAGGCTCATCATACTGATGGGCCTTTTTTATGCTATCAATTATATTTAATAGCTTTATTTGGTACAATTAATTTGAGAAAAAGCGTGTAAAATGATTCAAAAGAATAGTAAGCAAATTGTAGTTTTCTTTCTTATGCAAATCTTTGTAGCATGTATTTTTCAGGATACCAATGTAAATCAAAATAATACTGTGATGAATGTTCCTTCGCTTCCATTTGCCTCAGCTTTTGATACAGTAATAAATGGTCAACAAGTAGGGTTGTATTATATCCAAAATAAAAATGGATTAAAAGCTGCTATCACGAATTATGGTGCAAGGGTAGTCGGCTTGTTGGTTCCAGATAAGAATAAAGTAATCAGAGATGTAGTCATTGGATTTGACAAATTGGTTGATTTCATTCAATCTGAAGAGCCATTTTTTGGTGCTGTTGTTGGTCGATTTGGCAACCGAATTGCAAAAGGTCGGTTTTCTTTGAATGGCCAAACCTATCAGCTAGATATCAATAATGGAGTAAATAGTTTACATGGTGGGCGGACTGGTTTTCATAATCGTGTTTGGAAAGTAATTGATGCAAATAGTTTTTCTATTACACTTAGTTATCTTTCTGTTGATGGAGAGGAAGGGTATCCCGGTAACGTAACTACAAGAATTAAATATAGTTTGACTGAGGATAATGAATTGAAAATGGAATATACCATTACAACGGATAAAGCGACTGTTGTTAACGTGACCAATCATAATTTTTGGAACCTGAATGGAGAAGGTAGTGGAACCATTAATAATCATCAGCTGAGGATTGCTGCTGAACAATACCTTGAAGTAGATTCAACTTTGATACCAACAGGTATTACCAAAGTTGAAAACACTCCATTTGATTTTAGAACCTATCGTGCAATAGGAGAGCGACTTTCCATAAAAAATACTCAGCTAAAGTATGGTATTGGATATGATCACAATTATGTGTTGTATAAAGGATTGACTAACCAACCTGAGTTGGTTGCCAGTGTAAGAGGTGATCAATCAGGTATACAAATGGATGTGTATACAACAGAACCTGGGATGCAATTTTATGGAGGCAATGTCATGAAAGGCAAACATACCTTAAAGAGTGGAGCAAGAGATGAATTTCAGACAGCATTTTGCCTTGAAACGCAGCATTTTCCTGATAGTCCTAATCAACCTGAGTTTCCTAGTACAGTTCTGGAGCCTGGGAAAACTTATAAATCGTCTACTATTTATAAGTTCACTAACAACTAATGGCAATTTCAGCCACTAAAAATCTAGTTTATAACCAAAAACTGGAATTCGTCCTAACAGATAGTTATAGGTAATTTTTTGGAGAGAAGCATCGTATCGATGACTGATTTGATTTTTTCTGTTTGTGGCATTTTGAACACCTAATATTAAGCTTCCGGTGGTTTTTTTATATTGCACTTTCCATTCCAGTTGGATATCTACTCTAAAAATATTTCTTAGTTTTTCTTCATTGTATTTCGATGAAAATAAAACAGTAGTTTTTTTACTTTGCGACTGAATTAAGTCAATTGGTGTTACTCTTACTCCACCAATTGAAAGCAATTTAAAGTCCAAACTAAAGTAAGATGGTTTCTTTGTTTTAAGTACCCATTCTTTACCAAATAGAAATGTAAAAGAATTATTTGAATTGAATCTTGTACTTCTCCAAATACTATCTGACCCCCTATAGGTCGATTGATACAAGCTTAGCGTAGAAAGTAAATAAAATCTATCATTCCAATAACGATCTATTGTTATTTCAACCCCATAGTTTTGACCAAATCCTTTATTGGTAAGTGCCTCAATTGCAAAGTTATCATCTTGATTAATTATGCTAAAGTTACTTGAGCGAAGTGAATGAATGGGTATATCATATAGCCATTGATAATAAAATTCTGTTTTAAGATTCCAGTTTTTACTCAACTGTATAGAATGTGCCACTACATAATGTGTTGATTTACTGAAATCGAGATTTTTGTTCAGCGTCAGCGTGTCATTTCCAACTCTAATCCTTGCAAAGTAGTTTCCTATGGGTTGAATTTGGGAGTGCCCGCCCAATCCAAAGCTTAAGAATTGACGTTTGCCTAACTTGTATCTAAGTCCTATGCGAGGTTCAAATACAGAAGTGTTGTTGTGGCTTAATTCTTGTCCATGAAGACCTACTTGTACAGAAAATTTGTCAACTGGATCCCATTTCCATTGCACAAAATAGTTGGTGAGCTGTGTGGTTCCATCAACTTTAATTTTATCTCTTAAAGCATTGCTTGCAATTTCTCTTTGCTTTAAGTCAAATGAAATTCCTTTTGTATAGAGTCCTGCTTTAATTAAGTTATGTCTATTGAGTTTGTATGTGAGAGAGGAAGAGAATTGAAAATTGGTTTCTAAAAAACTATTTTTCCTTGTAAATGTAATAGGGCTATTAAATCTTTCAAGTCTGCTATCTTCTTCACGGTATCTGTAACCATTTTTTGAGACTGCAGTTTTGAAGAAGAATTTTTTCTTAAAATTTATCTGATGGGTTATGCCAAAAGTACCAGCATCTGCTGCGTCCAATGAACTATTTCTTGTACCAGGGTTGTTGGTCCATGTTATACTATCTTTTGCTAATTCATCAAATTGTTTGCTGAGTCCGCCAAATCCAAAAATTGAGAATGTGCCAAATTTATTAGTAGGCAAATTGATATTAAATGAAAGATCTTGAAAGGAAGTTGGCTTGTCTGAAATATTAAAGCCCAGTTTTTGCATAAGCGTAAGAAATCCGTAACGGTAATTAATTAAATACGATCCACTGTATCCTTTTTTAAAGTATCCTTCTGTCGCAAAATCAATTCCAATGCTACTCAGCGAAAATGTATGTTCTCTTTTTTGATTATTCCCTTTGCGTAGATGTATATCAAAGACGCCTGATAAAGCGTTACCATATTCCGCTGGAAATGCTCCAGTAATAAAATCTGAATTAGACAATAGTTGTGCGCTGAGCATTGAAATTGCTCCTCCAGATGTACCAACTCTGGCAAAATGGTTGGGATTAGGTATATCAAGTCCTTCCATTCTCCATAAAAGACCATTTGGGGAATTTCCTCTTATGACCAGACCATTTCCATCCCCAGCATTTACAACGCCTGCAAAATTTGCTGCAATTCTTGCAGGATCGTTTAATCCTGCTGCAAATCTCCTAGTCTCTTCCACGCTAAATTTCCTGGCACTTACCATTGCCATATCATTGATGGGCATTGATTTATTCTGTTCAACTTTAATTATTATCTCTTTAATTATTGAAAGATCTTCTTCCATTTCAATATTTAAAATCAATTGTTTACCAGATTCTACCAAAAGATTATTCAGTATCATCGGTTTGAAGCCAATACAGGAAATCATTATTGATTTTCTTCCTACAGGAACGAGAGGGAATTGAAAAATTCCATTACTATCTGCTATAACAGTACTTTGATTATTGCCAATTAAGGTAACAGTTGCTGATGGAACAGGTGTTTTTATAGATTTTTCAAGAATAGTTCCTTTTATTGTTTGTTGTGGAATTGTCTGAGATTGCAGGGTGTCACAAAACTCAATCATGAGGATAATAAAAAATATCTTCTTCCACATTAATGATTTATTTCTTTATTTTTTTCCATTAAATTTAAATCAATAGAAGTTAATTGCAAGTAATGCGAATGTGGTACTTAAAATAATAGTATTAATTAAAACAGATTTTGATTAATACATATATAATTAGTCATTTTAAATCTTTCATAACTCTCTCTATATTTTTTTATTTCAAAATATCCTAGAGGTGTTATTCTATAGATTTTAAATTTATTTTCTTGAAAAAAATACCAGTAATCCTGGAAAAAAGTTCTGCTATCAATATTGCAACCTCCGAATTCAAACTGTATTACTTTGATTTTATTTAAGTATGATCCAATACCCTGTAAGACGATTAATTCGTGTCCTTCAACATCAATTTTAAATAAATCAATAATTTGATTTTGACCATTTTTTGTCCAGTAGTCTTCAAATTTAAGTAGATCAATTTTTTCTTTATGATTGAAAAAGATATTGAAATGGTCTAATCTTCTTTTACTCAAACTTGCTAATGCAGAGCCGCTTTCGGAACTATATAGGATGCTTTCAAAATTGGTGTTCGACAATCCTTTTTTATTTAGAAATATTTTATCATTATTAAGATAGGAATTAGATAGGATCTGAAAATTTAATTCCGAAGGTTCAAAAACATGGATTTCTTGGGCATCAAAATTTTTCAATAACTCATTGGTATAATATCCTTTATTTGCACCAACATCTATAAATATTTTACCATCTGGAATTATTTTTTTTATAAAGGCTACTTCTTTTTTTATGGATACTGCCCCTCCGCCAATTCCTTGTAGACGTTCAATTAAAACATCAATAATTTGAATTATTTTAAAAATCATGAAGAGAGATACTTGAAATGCTTACTAGGTTGAAAGATAGCTTGAAAAGTGCTATTAATGAAAAAACAAAAAAGGAAATACGGGGGATTTTGATATAGTTAAAAAAATAAGTGGTTGAAAATCAACCACTTATTCACTTTTTATTGTTGCCCGACCTGGATTCGAACCAAGACAAACAGAACCAAAATCTGTCGTACTACCATTATACTATCGGGCAATCCTAATGGGACGCAAAAATAGGATTTTTCAAGTTTGATCCCAAAAAAAATGGACCAAAATGAATTCTATCTCTTCGTTAATTTGTTTTTACGAGAAAATGATTCTTTTTCCCTTTCTGAACAACAATGTGATTGCCAGCTAACAAATTACTTTCATTGATGATCAAACCTGCATCTGTCACTTTTTCTTTATTGATACTTATACCACCGCCTTGTATCATTTTTCTTGCTTCTCCTTTGCTGGGGAAAATACCGGCATCAACCAAAAAGCTTACAGCATCAATACCTCCTGCAATCTTGCTTTGTTCAAGCAATTGTACAGGTACACCATCCATTGCCTGCAGCAGTTCTATTTCAGTTAGTGATTTGAAATCGATATCATCTTTTTTACCAAATAACTGTTCTGTTGTTTGTATTGCTGATGCACATTCCTCTTTTCCATGTACAAAACCGGTGATGTTTTCAGCCAGTTTCTTTTGTAAAATTCTTGCTCCTGGATCTTTTCCATGTTCTTCTATGAGTTGATCGATTTCCTCTTTTGGGAGCAAAGTGAAAATCTTGATCCACTTGGTAGCATCTGCATCTGCTGCATTCAGCCAGAATTGGTAGAACTGAAATGGAGTTGTTTTTTCAGGGTCTAACCAAACATTTCCTTTCTCTGTTTTACCAAATTTCCCGCCATCTGCTTTCGTAATTAACGGGCAAGTAAATGCAAATCCCTCACCGCCTGCTTTTCTTCTGATCAATTCTGTTCCTGTGGTGATGTTACCCCATTGGTCGCTTCCTCCCATTTGCAGCTTACAATTCTTTTGCGTGTATAACCAGTAAAAGTCGTATCCCTGCATCAGTTGATAAGCAAATTCGGTATAGCTGATTCCCGTTTCGCCTTCGATTCGTTTTCTAACACTGTCCTTAGACATCATGTAATTGACGGTGATGTGTTTGCCCACATCCCTTAGAAAATCGATAAAACCTAATCCCTTGAACCAGTCGTAGTTGTTGACTATTTCAGCTGCATTGGTCCTGTTAGCTGAAAAATCCAGATATTTTTCCAACTGACGCCTTACTCCGTTGATGTTTTTCTGAAGTGTTGCCTCATCTAGGAGGTTTCTTTCCTCACTTTTACCACTTGGGTCACCAACCATACCGGTAGCTCCGCCCACTAGTGCAATGGGTTTATGGCCCGCTTGTTGCAAGTGATAGAGGAGAAGAATGGGTACCAAGCTACCTATGTGAAGACTATCGGCAGTCGGATCAAACCCAATATAGGCGGTCGTCGGCTCCTTTTTCAGTTGCTCTTCAGTTCCAGGCATGATGTCCTGCAACATCCCTCTCCATTTCAATTCTTCAATGAGGCTCATTTTTAAAATCTTTGAGCAAAAGTAACAAGGTTTATGATTACTCGCAAAAGGGCAATATTTTTGCATCTAAATCGTTATTAATCATTGAAATCAGCATTAAAAACTGATCTTCATCCAAATCCTACAATGCGCACAAAAAACACGTTCAAACTGACCAAAGGGCTAATGCTCCTGTTGATTGGCTTTTGCGTGAATACAAGTCAAGCGCAGTTCAGGAAATATTCCAATGAATTTTTAAATATTGGAGCCGGTGCAAAAGGCTTGGCAATGGGTGGGGCGCAAGTGGCCACAACTTCAGATGCCACTGCTGGTTATTGGAATCCCGCAGGTTTATCCAATTTGAAAAGTAGTTCATTCTCTCTTATGCATGCAGAGTATTTTGCTGGAATCGGCAAATATGATTTTGCATCATTTGCCATGCCGCTTGGCGATCCGGAAATGAGTACCAGGAGTTTGGGTTTTTCTCTTTTGAGATTTGCTGTTGATGATATCCCAAATACTCTGTTTTTAGTTGAACCTGATGGTTCGATTAACTATAACAACATTCGTTCTTTTTCTTCGGCAGATTATGCTTTTTTGGTATCGTACGGACAAAAATTAATTGAAGAAGAGGAAAGATCACTTTCATTTGGTTTCAATGCAAAAGTCATTCATCGCAGCGTTGGTAGCTTTGCAAAAGCCTGGGGCTTTGGTTTGGATGCTGGATTACAGTATCAAAGTCGTGGTTTTAAATTGGGGGTAATGGCAAAAGACATCTCAACTACTTTCAATGCATGGAAGTTTAATTTCACTGATCAGGAGAAAGAAGTATTGTATTTGACCAACAATGATATTCCGGTGAAATCTACAGAAATGACAGCACCACGTTTGGTAGTGGGAAGTGCCTATACTGCTGATTTCAATGAAAACTTATCACTAACAGCTGAGTTGAACATGGAGTTGAGTTTTGATGGAAGGCGGAATGTACTTCTCAGTTCATCAGTGGTGAATATGGATCCAAGGATGGGACTCGAACTTGGGTTTAAAGAACTGTTGTTTGGACGTGTTGGTATTTATAACTTTCAGCAGGCGTTGGATGACGCGGATATAACCAACGCAAAGAAGGTTTGGATTTATCAACCAGGATTAGGTGTTGGATTTAAGTTGAAGAATGTTGAAATTGATTATGCCTTTACCAACTTGGCTAATCAATCTAATCCCTTGTATACCCATATATTTTCTCTGAAATTAAATTTGACAAAAAACACTGGCTATAACAGTCCCTATTAATGCGAACATATATACCATATAAAATATTTATTTCGTTTTTGTTGGCCTTGGTGTTGAACAATGTGCAAGCTCAATTCAGTAACAGTTGGATTGATTATAGCAAAACATATTACAAGATAAAAGTTGGACAAACTGGATTGTATCGCATTCCATATGCTGTTTTGCAATCAAATGGATTGGCAGCATCTGACGCATCTTCATTTCAGCTTTGGAGAAACGGTCAGGAAGTACCATTGTTTACGTCAAAAGCATCTGGTGTATTTGGGACCAGTGATTTTATTGAATTTTTTGGTGAGATCAACGACGGTAAAGTCGATGAATCATTATACAGCCGTGTTGGCCTTCAACTCGCTAGCAAATGGAGTTTACAAACAGATACAGCAATCTATTTTTTGACGATTAACACGGCTTCCCCAAATAGGCGACTTACTCTATCACAAAACAATGTCGCTTCTAATACCTTACCTGCTGAGCCTTATTTCAACTATACATTTTCAAAAAGCTATAAAGATCAAATCAATCCAGGTTATGCTTCTGTAGTTGGTACATCTTATATTTATTCATCTTCTTATGATATGGGGGAAGGCTGGAGTAGCAGGAATATTACACCAACAAGCCCTCTGGTAGAACAGCAAAATTATTTTGTAGCTCCAGGAGGTCCCGCACCAATTTTCAGGATCAATGCTTATGGCATTGCTCCGAACAACAGAAGGTTTCAGGTGATGATCAACGGCACCATGCTTGTTGATAATCCTATGAACTTCTTTACAGCTTCAGTCGTTGAGGTTCCATTACCTGCTAACTTGCTTGGTCGTGCAATTGATACAGTCAGGATCATCAACAATTCGGCAATTGCATCCGACCGAATGACTACCTATAAATATGAGATCAGCTATCCGAGGTTGTTCAATTTTGGAGGAAGTTCATTATTTGAATTTGAATTGCCAGCATCGACCATCGGAAACTATCTTGAAATTGTCAATTTTAATGCTGGGTCAGATGCGCCTGTACTTTATGAGTTGAATGAGGGTAGGAGATATATGGCAGATAATTCAGAAGCGGGGAAATTAAAATTTGCATTACCTCCTGGAGGTGATAGAAGATTTGTTTTGATGAATGCTAGTTCAAATCAAGTGCAAAATGTAAATACGCTTACACGTAAGAATTTTATCGATTATGCTGCAACTAACCGACAAGGAAATTTTTTAATTGTTGCACATTCTAGTTTGTTTTCCAGCAGTAAGGGAGATCCTATACAACAATATGCTAATTACAGGGCATCAGTTGACGGAGGTAATTACAAGGTAGGAGTCTATGATATTGATGAATTGGTTGATCAGTTTGCTTTTGGTATCAAAAAGCATCCTTTGTCAATTAAAAACTTCATTGCTTTTGCAAGGACTACGTTTACATCTAATTTACCCAGGTTCATTTTATTGATGGGTAGAGGTATTACATATGATCAATATCGTATTAATGAATCTAGGGCAAGTACAGAGCGGATGAATTTGATTCCGACTTTTGGCAATCCTGGTTCTGATAATATATTGTCGTCATCCGACTTAGATCCAACACCTGAAACACCTATTGGTCGACTTTCTGTGACTTCAGGTGACGAGATTTTAGCTTATTTGGATAAAGTGAAGCAACATGATCAGGCATTGAAATCAACCAATCAAACTATTTCAGATAAAGCTTGGATGAAGAATGTCGCCCATGTGATTGGTGGTGGAGATCCTTATTTGCAAGGACTCATTAATGGGTACATGAATACCAATAAGACGATTTTAATGGACTCTGCTTTTGGTGCCAAGGTATATACTTTTGAAAAGATAACGCCTGCTGGAAATGAGTTGGTAAATTCTGGATTGTTGGGTAATCTGTTTAAAGAAGGGTTGTCGTTGATTACTTATTTTGGACACTCGTCTGCCAGTTCGATGGAGTACAACCTTGATGATCCTTCCATTTATTCCAATGATGGTAAATATCCTTTGTTCATTGCAAATGGATGTAATGCAGGTAATTTCTTTGCATATGATACATTAAGATTGACGGGTGCAAGAAGAGCAATTACTGAGAATTATATTCTGACTCCAAATAAAGGAAGTATTGGTTTTTTAGCCAGTACACATTTGGGAATTGTAAATTATTTAAATACTTACACGAGTAATTTCTACAATAAAATTTCTCGACAGAACTATGCGGATCCGATAGGTGTGATGCAGACGAATGTGTTAAGGGATATCGCTAATCCAACAGGTACGATTGATTTCTTCAATACGATTACAGTTGAACAACTGTTGTTGAACGGAGATCCTGCAGTTACTTTGTATCCCCATCCTTTGCCAGATTATATAGTTGAGGAGCCGTTGATAAAAGTTAATCCTACAAACTTAAACGTGACTTATTCAAGTTTTAATCTTGATGTTAAGTTTCAGAATATTGGTAAGGCAAGTAGAGATTCAGTTGGGATAAAGATTGTTCGTCAAAAAGCTGATGGGGAAGAGGATATTTTGTTTGATGAAGTGCGTAAGGCAGTGAATCACTCAGACTCTATTCAATTGAGTGTGGCGATAGATCCATTGAAGGACAGAGGACAAAACAAAATTATTGTTACACTTGATCCTGCATTTGCAGTTACTGAAATCAGTGAGTCAAATAATACTGCTATCAAATCATTTGTTATTGCGGATGACGATGTGCGCCCCGCTTTTCCTGCAGAATTTGCAATTGTAAATGCGCAGGGTATAAAACTAAAGGCATCAACCAGTCGTTTTTTAAAAACACCCAGTGAATTCCAATTAGAATTAGATACAACTGCTTTATTTAATTCGCCATTAAAGGTTGTTCAAAAGCAAAATTCAAGTGGAGGAGTAATTGAATTTGCTCCAATCCTACAGTTAGTCGATAGCACAGTCTATTACTGGCGTGTTGCTAAAAAGCCTGACACAGGAACGGTATACAATTGGGCCAATTCATCATTTGTTTATCTGCCTAGTAGCGGACCAGGTTGGAGTCAGTCGCATTATTTTCAACAACAGTCAAATCAGTTGAATAATTTAAAGTTTGATGAATCAAGGAGTTTGACTTTTGGACATATTCCTCATAATATTAATGCTAGAGCAGGAATTCTACCATATAGCTTTAATAGCTCTTTTCTTGATCTTAGTCAATTAACAAGTAATGGTTGTATAGAAACTTTAAGGTCACTTGAGTTTATAATTTTCGATAAATCTACAGGTAAAGTTGTAAAAAATTCCCGCCGAGGTCTCAGTAATGTAGGTAAATACAACAGTTACTACTCTGCTGCCTGCATGCCTGGGTTGTCTAATCAATTTTTATTTTCATATAATACAGCAGCAAGCAGAAAAGTTGCATATGATTTTTTTGATTCGCTTCCGAACAATCATTTAATCATAATGATGAATTGGAACTTAATTAATCGAGCTCCAACTACAGAATTTGTTGATAGATGGAAACAAGACTCTGCGATTTATGGAGCAGGAAAAACCCTTTACAATCGATTGATGGATATTGGTTTCACTCAAATTGATTCGTTTACAAGAATGCTCCCTATTTTATTTATTGCCAGTAAGGATAAAAATGGTATTTGGGAAGTTCATGATCAAATGATTGGTCGGTTGGCTACAGACGTCTTATCGTCTTCTTACTCGTTCACCTCCCCCGATAATAGCGGTAGTGTCATCTATCCAATTGTTGGTCCTGCTAAAGAATGGGCTTCTATCAAGTGGAAAGCATTGAATAAGGGGATACTGCAGGGGGATCAATTAGCCACAAAAGTTTATGGAATCAGACAGGACAGGTCAGAAGGTTTCTTGTTTGAATCTTCTTCAATTGAAATTGACACATTGATTTCGGGAATAAATGCAAATGAATTTCCTTATTTAAAAATCATATCAAACATCAGTGATAGCATTTATCATACTCCTTGGCAACAAAGGTTTCTTCAAGTAAATTATAAGACTGTTCCGGAAGGTTCAATTGTTCCAACAGCCATTACTTCATTTAAAGACACGGTAGAGACTGGTGAAAAGATTAGATTGTCAACTGGTTTCAGGAATATAAGTGATGTAGCGTTTGATAGTGTAAAGGTAATCATGACGGTAACGGATGAAACTAACCAAACTCGAATAGTATTTGATCAAAATAGGCGACCAATAGCAGTCGGGGACTCCATTGTGGTAGATTATCTATTGGATACAAAAGATATCAGAGGGGCCAGTTCTGTTTTTGTGAATTTTAATCCGGATTTTGCACAGCCAGAACAATACATCTTCAACAATTATCAGACTATACCTCTTTCGGTAATACCTGATAAAACTCCGCCTAACCTGGATGTTACTTTTGATGGGGTAAGAATTTTGAATAAAGATATAGTCAGCGCTAAGCCATTTATTATCATGACCCTAAAAGATGACTCGCGTTTTCTGGCTTTAAATGACACTTCTTTATTTACCATTAGGTTAAAAATGCCAGATGGTACTTTGAAAAATGTAAGATTCGACGGTGATACCCTCAAGTTTATTCCTGCCTCTTTAGATGCTGTTGGAAAAGAAAATGCTGCTACTGTTCATTATCGCCCGCATTTGTTGCTGGATGGAGAATATGAATTGATTGTATCTGCAAAAGACAGAAGTAATAATGCTTCTGGTACTATTGACTATAGCGTAGCTTTTGAGGTAGTGAATAAATCCATGATATCCAATTTGCTTAATTATCCTAATCCGTTTACTACATCAACTGCTTTTGTCTTTACATTGACAGGTTCAGAACTTCCTACTCAGTTCAGGATTCAAATCATGACCATAACCGGTAAGATTGTTAAGGAGATTAATAAAGAAGAACTTGGGCCATTAAGAATTGGTAACAATATCACTGAATACAAATGGGATGGTAGAGATCAATTTGGACA
>CAZVYI010000016.1:0-27707 GCA_964631755.1 uncultured Sphingobacterium sp.
TATTTGTATCGAATGGCATTCCACGAAGATTGAATGATATCGACTATGTCAATTTCATTTCTAATGATGATATACAGTCGAAAATTCGTGCAGGTCAGATGTCTGAAAAAGAAATGCAGATCATTGAAAAATTTCCTCAAATCAAACTAAAAAACAAGTTCTTTCACAATCAGGATGAATTGAAGTTCAGCGATGCAGCTGCTTTGATTAAGAATGACAAAGAGACATTTTCTAATGGAGCTGCCTATGCTGATTTTGATAATGATGGCGATTTAGATATCATCGTCAATAATATTGATGATGCCCCACTGGTATATAAAAATAATGGCGGCGATAGTACGCATCGTTCTGTACAGCTGGAATTGAAAGGTGATGTGGGGAATAAAAATGCAATCGGGGCAAAGGCAATTGTCTATCATCAAACAGGAAGGGCTGTGTATGAAAAATTTCCTGTCAGAGGTTTTCAATCCAGTATGGAAGTGCCATTGCAAATTGGTATAGGAAATATGGATATCGATTCTATACAAGTGATTTGGCCTGATAATAGTTATCAAACAATAAAAACAGGACTTGAACAAACAAGTATTCAACTTATTTATCAAAAAGGGTTGAAAAAATTCGACTATACTCTATTTACTGGTAACGCGACTGATTATAGTGAGCAATGGGTTGAAGAACCTATTTCAATCTTAAATCATGAGGAAAACAGGTTCAATGAATTTGATCGCGAGCCTTTGTTGCCACATATGTTGTCGACAGAAGGGCCTGCCTTTGCCATGGGAGACATTAATAATGATGGCGTTGATGATTTATTTTTTGGCTCCTCTAAGGGGAAAAAAAGTAAATTATTGATGCGTAACAAGGATCAGTGGCAGTCGATTTACGTGCCCGATCTGGATAATGATAGTACCTATGAAGATATTGATGCACTAATTATTGATGTCAATAATGATGGCTGGAAAGATCTGGTTGTCGCATCTGGAGGTAATGAATATTATGGCGTGACACCTTATTTAACACCAAGGGTTTACCTTAATAATAAAGGCAAGGGATTTTCAAAACTTCCTGATGCATTCCCAGTTTTTGATTTTACGGTTTCTTGTATCAGTGCTCATGATTTCAACAAAGATGGTAAAGTTGATTTGTTTGTAGGAGCAAGAGCCATGCCATTTGCATACGGCCAAACTGTATCTTCTAAATTATTGATGAATGATGGGGCTGGTCATTTTAAAGATGTGACTGCTACTCATGCGCCAGAGTTGGTTGATGCAGGAATGGTTACAGATGCTGAGTGGGCAGATATGAATGGGGATAAACAACCCGATTTGGTCCTGGGGAAAGAGTGGGGCGCAGTAACCATTATGTATGTGGAAGGTAATCAGTTGAAGGGGAAGTCGGTTTCAGATAATGGATGGTGGAATTTTGTTTTACCTGTCGATATTGACAATGATGGTGATTTGGATTTGGTGGCAGGCAATCTGGGTGAAAACAGCAGGTTAAAAGCAAGCGCTAATCAACCTGTCAATTTGTATTTCAATGATTTTGACAACAATGGTGTGAAAGAGCAAGTCGTTACATATTATGTAACAGGAAAAGAAATTTGTTTTGCGGTGAAGTCAGACTTAGAACGACAAATGCCGCAGTTGAAGAAAAAGTTTTTATATGCAGAAGATTTTGCAAAGGCATCTTTACAAGAAATATTTACCAGTGAAAAATTAGCTGATGCTCAAAAATGGATGGCTACAGAGATGCGCAGTATGTTATTTATCAATGAAGGCAAGAGCAAGTTTAAGTCCATGCCACTGCCTTGGCTTTCACAGCTATCACCCTTAAAAGCTGGATTGGCTCAAGATGTGAATCGTGATGGTTTGCTGGATTTGATTTTGACTGGAAATTTCTATGAAAACAATGTACAACTGGGCAGAAACGATGCCGATTTTGGGTCAGTGCTAATCAATAAAGGCGGCATGAAATTTGTACATCAACTTTTGCCTGGTTTAAGTGTGAAAGGTCAAGTAAGAAAATTGCATGCAGATAAAGAAAAAATCTGGGTAATTAGAAATAATGATAAAGCAACAATTATTCATTCCATAAACAAGTAAAAAAGTGATCATGAAAAGCAAGCTGAAATTTTTGGTTATTGGTTTGGTTTTATTGCTGGCGGTAATTTTTGCAGTTGTTCCTGCTGAAAAAGAACTGGTTGTGAAAGTGCCCTTACCTATTGAAAGGGTGATGATGGAATTTGAACAAATGGATAAAATCAATCAGTGGTATACGCCCAAGAACGAGCAAGGGTATGCATTGACCATTGAGAAGGCCAATCCGTTTGAATTTATTTTTGTTCATACCAAAGAAAACAAAACAACTCCTTTGCATTTTGTGGTGAGTCCGGATACCACAGATTCAAAGTTGACCAAAATAGTATACCGTTATGAGCAATCCAGGTTACCTATTCCTGGAGATGATCTTGCTGAGGCAGCAGCAACGGCGCTTTCTGAATTAGGAGAAAAGCTTAAAACAACCACCTATGTTTACGGTTACAACATTCTTACCACAACAGTTACCGATAGTTCTTTTCTTTTTCAATCGAAGGTTGTTGCCAAAGCAAATGAGGCAGATGAGACCAAAAAGATATTTGATGAATTGATCGCTTATGCTGAAAAGCGAAATGCGGGTTACAATGGCGTTAGGATTTTTTATACCCAAAGAGTAAGCAAGGAAGAAATTGCTTTGTTTGCTTCAGTAGGTGTAGATAATTATACACCAACTGGTCCGAATGAAAAGATTCAGTACAAGATGATGCCTTATGGGAAGAAGCTGTTGATCATGGATTATGAAGGGCCTTATGGAAAGAGCAAAGAATTGTTTTCAGTTCTGGAAGACTATAAAAGATACAATACGCTGGTCAGTATGGCCATTCCCTTCATCAAATACATAAGCCCAGGGTATGGTTTTGCAGATTCCCAGGTAGTAAAAGTGAGGGTTTCATATCCTGTTTTTTAAGGTATTTAAAATAATCTGCAAAATATTTATTGAAAATCAATTAGTTGTGAAGGCCTCTTTGAAAAAAGAGGCCTTTTTCTTCTTTTTTGGACTTGTCTTTTGCTAACTTTGCGCTCCCATTACAAAGGATGGGTAGTTTCCGGGATGGCGGAGGCTTATTAAATAACAGGGGCTTAGCTCCAAAAAAAACAAAACATGAGTAAATTACATTTCACCACAAAGCATGCAAATGCAGCTTCCGTACAACGCCACTGGCATATTGTAGACGGAACCAATCAAACTGTGGGACGAATCTGTAGCAAAATTGCTTCAGTATTGCGCGGTAAGAACAAAGCGTATTATTCGCCCCACGTTGATTGCGGAGACTTCGTTATCGTAATCAACGCAGAGAAAGTTATTTTCACTGGTAACAAGTTTAACGACAAGGAGTACCAGCACGTAACTGGTTATCCTGGAGGTCAGAAAATCGAGATTGCAAAGGATTTGATCAAGCGTCGTCCAGAGCAAATCGTTGAAAGGGCGGTAAAAGGAATGTTGCCTAAGAACAGACTTGGCCGCAAAATGTATAAGAAATTGTTTGTGTACGCTGGTGCTGAGCATCCGCATACTGCACAGCAACCAACACCTTTCAAATTCTAATTCACAAACCATTTCAATTTAACAATAATGGAAAAACAGAAAAACGGACTTGGTCGCAGAAAAGAAGCGGTTACCAGAGTATTCCTCAGCAAAGGGGATGGTAACATCACCGTAAACGACCTTGATTATAAAGTATATTTTCCACAGGTATACTTGCAGAACCAAGTGGAACTTCCCATCATCACTGTTGATGGTGTAGGTAAATATGATATCAAGATCAATGCAGCTGGTGGTGGTAAAAAAGGCCAGGCAGAAGCATCGAAATTGGGTATTGCTCGTGCTTTGATCAACCTGAATCCTGAGTTTAAGCCAGCTTTAAAAGCACTTGGTTTACTTACCAGAGATCCAAGAGGTGTTGAAAGGAAGAAGTTCGGTAAGAAGAAAGCGAGAAGAAGCTACCAGTTCAGTAAGCGTTAACAGCAATTCCCAAACAAGAATCAAAATATACTTAATACAATGGAAAATAATACTACACTGCAGCAGCAACTTCTTGAAGCCGGTGTTCACTTTGGTCACCTCCGTAAAAAGTGGAATCCAAAAATGTTGCCTTACATCTATGCTGAGAAGAAAGGCATTCACATTATCGACTTAAACAAGACTGTAGAGTGCTTGCAGGAAACAGCTCATGCACTTAAAAACATCGCGAAAAGTGGCAAGAAGATCATGTTCGTAGGAACAAAGAAGCAAGCCAAAGAAATCGTAACTGAATGTGCTAAGAAGGTTAACATGCCTTATGTAACTGAACGTTGGTTGGGTGGTATGCTTACCAACTTTAATACTGTTCGTAAGTCTGTTAAGAAGATGCAGAGCATCGAAAAGATGTTGAACGATGGCAGCTTCGACAGCATTACCAAAAAAGAAAGGTTACAGTTGTCTCGCGATAAAGATAAAATGGAGAAAGTATTGGGTGGTATTGCTCAATTGGGCCGTATTCCTGCTGCTTTGTTCATCATTGATATCGGTCATGAGCATATTGCAATGTCTGAAGCAAAGCGTTTGGGTATCACAACTTTTGGTATGGTAGATACCAACTGTGATCCTAATAAAGTTGACTTCCCTGTACCAGCGAATGATGATGCTACAAAGTCAATCGCGATCATCACCAATTATATCACTGCTGCAATTGCTGAAGGTTTGGCTGAGCGTCAGGCTGAAAAGTCTGAAGAAGATGAAACAGAAGAAACTTCTGACAATGCACTGAAGTTCTCAGTAGATGAGGAAGGTGATGCTGAAGGTGGAAAGAAAGGTAAGACTGCGCCAAAGCGTAGAATTCCTTCTGCAGGAGCAGGTGGCAGAAAGCCAGCTCAAAAGAAGTAATCGCTTTTTATTTTATTTAAATCAAAAACATAGTGCTTTGCATCAGCAATGATTGCAAAGCCGGAGATTAAATATGTCAACAGTTAATATCACAGCAGCTGAAATCAACAAGCTGCGTCAAATGACAGGTGCCGGTATGATGGATTGTCGTAAGGCACTTACTGAGAACAATGGCGACTTTGAAGCTGCAATTGATTGGTTGAGAAAGAAAGGTCAGAAAGTTGCTGCATTGCGTGGCGACCGCGATGCAAAGGAAGGTGTGGTTTTTGCTAAAACTACTGCCGATAACAAAACTGGCATTTCTCTTTGTGTAAGCTGCGAAACAGACTTCGTAAGTAAAAATGCTGATTTCATTTCTTTCGCTGAAAGCATTATTGATGCTGCTATTGCAAATAATGTAAATTCGACAGAGGAATTGAACAGTGTTGAAATCAATGGCGTTAAAATCGCAGATCTTGTTAACGACAAGTTGGCAAGTATCGGTGAAAAAATTGGTGTATCTAAGTTTGAGCGTATTGATGCTGACTTCGTATCTTCTTATATCCATGGTGCAAATAGAATGGGTGTATTGGTGGGCTTCAATAAGCCAAACGCTGAGGTTGGAAAGGATATCGCTATGCAAATTGCAGCGATGAATCCAGTAGCAGTAGATGCGTCTTCTGTTTCTCAGGAAGTAATCGACAGAGAGAAGGCGATTGTGATGGATGTTATCAAAGCTGATCCCAAAATGGCCGGTAAGCCTGAAGAAATGCTTACAAAAATTGCTGAAGGTAAAATGAATGCTTTCTTTAAAGAGAGCACATTGACTGCCCAGGCATTTGTAAAGGATGGCGGTATGTCAGTTGGTGACTACATCAAATCTAAGGATAGCGACCTTAAAGTTGTTTCTTTTAAGCGTGTAGCTTTGGGATAATTCTTAATTGATTTTCAAGAAATAGAAAAGGGTCTTCATCATGAAGACCCTTTTTGTATATTCGCACTATGCAACCCATATACAAACGAATCCTGCTTAAATTATCTGGCGAGTCTCTCATGGGGGACAGCAGTTTTGGAATTGATCCTGCAATGGTTAACCGTTATGCAAGGGAAATTAAAAGTGTAGTAGACCTTGGCGTTGAAGTGGCCATCGTTATTGGTGGAGGGAATATTTACAGGGGAATGAATGAGTCTGAAACTGGTATTGAAAGAGCTCATGGTGATTATATGGGTATGCTGGCTACAGTTATCAATGGAATGGCCATACAGGCTATGCTTGAAAAGCAAGGTATGTATACCCGACTTTTAAGTGCCATTAAAATGGAGCAGGTTGCAGAACCCTATATCAGAAGAAGAGCCATCAGACATCTTGAGAAACACCGTGTGGTAATCTTTGGTGCCGGAACAGGAAATCCTTACTTCACAACAGATACAGCTGGTTCACTTCGTGCGATTGAGATTGAAGCTGATGTTATTTTAAAGGGCACACGTGTTAATGGCATTTACACTGCAGATCCAGAAAAAGATCCTAGTGCAGTGAAGTACGATAATATTTCATTTAAAGAGTGTATCGATAAGAATCTCAAAATCATGGATATGACAGCTTTTACGCTGTGTATGGAAAACAAACTTCCAATAATTGTGTTTGATATGAATGAGGAAGGAAACCTGAAGCGTTTGGTTTGTGGTGAAAAAGTAGGTACACTGGTAAAATAAACGATACCCATTGCTTATGTCAATTGCAGACATTCGAAAAGATTATCAACTCAAATCGCTTTCTGAACACGAGGTAGATTCAAATCCAATTACTCAGTTTTCTGTGTGGTGGAATGAAGCAGTTCAGTCAGATATCGTTGAGGTTAACGCAATGGCTTTGTCCACTGTAACAGCCGCTGGTAAACCTTCATCCAGAATAGTTTTATTGAAAGGATATGATGAGCAGGGTTTTGTTTTTTTTACCAATTATTCAAGTGATAAAGGTCAGCAAATCAGTCAAAATCATTTTGCTGCATTACTGTTTTTTTGGAAAGAATTAGAAAGACAAGTGCGAATCGAGGGAGTCGTTACAAAAGTATCAGAAGAAGAAAGTGATGCTTATTTTAACAGCAGGCCTGTGGGAAGCAGATTGGGAGCTTGGGCATCGCCACAAAGTCAGAAAATAGCCGACAGAGAAGTGCTCAATAAGGAGTTAATCAAATTTACAGAGCAATTTACTGAAGAACCTATTCCAAGGCCCGCACATTGGGGTGGATACCGTGTGAAGCCTACCAAGATTGAATTCTGGCAAGGTAGAAGTAACAGGCTTCACGATAGAATATTGTACGAACAAGGCAATGATAACTGGCAGATTAGTCGTCTTGCACCTTAGCAGAAAAATAATGTCAATTAGAAATTAGTAATTAGCAATAGTGCAAACGACTATTCACTAATTACTAATGTTAGCTTAGTCCTTTTTTGCAGCAGGAGCAGCTTTCTTTGTTGTTTTTGCAGGTCTTGACTTACCAAATGACCCTTTGAAAATCTTTCCTTTCTTCGTTTTTTTGTCGCCTCTTCCCATTGTATATATTTTATTTAGTTAATCGAAAAAAAAAGCAAGACACGCAAGCGTCTTGCTTTTTTAATTTTTTAGATGCAATTAGATCTTTGCAGAAAGCTCTTTACCAGCTTTGAACTTAGCAACCTTTTTTGCTTTGATCTTGATTACAGCGCCAGTTTGTGGGTTACGACCATTACGAGCAGCTCTCTTGGTTACAGAAAAAGTACCGAAACCAACAAGAGTAACTTTACCACCACCTTTCAAAGTTTTGGTAATTGCACTGATGAAAGAATCAAGTGTAGCGTTTGCTTGTGTCTTGGTAATTCCCGCGTCGTCAGCGAGTTTCGCGATCAATTCAGCTTTGTTCATAAAAGAATTTTTAATTGGTTTGTATGAAACAAATTTAGAGGCTTTTTTAGTAAACAAAAATTTTTTTCTTCATTATTTTCCGCTAAAAAGCAGTCCAGTACTGCATTTTAGCCCCTAAATAGCTTCTATTTTTCCACACTTATTTCACAATCTCCATAAGGGTTCTGTATCCAAGCACTTTGTCGCCCCATTTTTGATTTGCTTTCAAACGTAGTGCTGGCGCATTGTTGCTGATGTACGATCTGTAGTTATCGATTGAAGAAGAGTAAAACTGTGCAGCATAAGTTATGCCCTCTTGCTCATCAACTTCTAAAATTCGCAATACCTGATTTCGCTCAAATAAGCCAGTAGCCATCATTTCAGGTATGTGTACAGTTTTCAACCATGTTATCCATTCGTCATGAATTTCATGTGCAACCATATAAGTAATGTTGTAAAGTATCATTTGTCTGATAGTTTGAGGTAAACGGGACAATGATCGCTGTGTTTGATCTCTGGAAAGATATCAGCATCAATAATGCTGCTTTTTAAATCATTGGTGACGTTGATGTAATCTATACGCCATCCTTTGTTGTTGAGCCTGACACTTGGGAAACGCTGACTCCACCAGGAATAGCGATGTGGTTCTGTGTGTATGGTCCTAAAGCTATCAGTCCATCCCGAACCAAAGAACTCATCCATCCATGCTCTTTCTTCTGGTAAAAAACCAGTTGTGTTTTTATTTCCTTTTGGATCGTGTATATCAATTTCTTTGTGTGCTATATTGTAGTCACCACAAAGTATAATTCCTTCATGTTTCTTTTTGATCTTATTCAAGTAAGGCAATAATTCATTCAGCCATTTCATTTTAAACGACTGCCTCTCTTCTCCTGAAGTTCCTGATGGAAAATAGGCATTGATCAAAAGGAGTTTTCCAAAATGCAATTGAATAACACGGCCTTCATCATCGCTTTGGGCATGTCCATTACCATGTTCTACTTTGTCTGGCTTGATTTTTGTAAACACAGCAACACCGCTGTATCCCTTTTTTACACTGGAGCTGAACCAATAGTCGTGGTAACCCAACGCATTAATTTCAGTAACATCTACATCTTCTTTTGTGGCTTTTGTTTCCTGTAGACAGATAATGTCTGCAGGATCGGTTTTTAGCCAATCGATAAATCCCTTTTTGATTGCAGCCCTAATACCATTTACATTATAAGAGATGATGCGCATTCCAGTTTTTGATTGTACTGTAACGAAATTAGATTAAATACTTGAGCCGCTTTGTTGTTCTTAATCAAGGATGGGTCTCAGCCATTTTTCTGCCTCTTCGTTTGACATGCCTTTTCTGTCAGCATAATCATTCAATTGATCTTTGGTGATTTTGCCTACACCGAAATATTTTGATTCAGGATGAGAGAAATACCAACCGCAGACGGAAGATGCAGGATACATAGCCAGTGATTCTGTCAACTGAATATTTATTTCTGCCGTTGCATTTAAGAGGTTGAATAATTTATACTTCTCTGTGTGATCTGGACATGCAGGGTAGCCTGGTGCAGGACGGATACCTACATATTTTTCTTTGATCAATTCCTCATTCGACAAAGCTTCTTCTCCTGCATAACCCCAGTATTTCGTTCTTACTTCGTGGTGAAGATATTCTGCAAGTGCTTCAGCAAGACGATCAGCCAACGCTTGAAGCATGATCTTGCTGTAATCATCGTGTTCTTTTTCAAAACGCTGAATATGAGTATCTATACCATGAATCGTTACTGCAAATGCTCCAAGATAATCCTGTTGATTGCACTCACTTGGCGCAATAAAGTCGGCCAACGACAAATTAGGTTGGTCTGCTGCTTTCTTCATCTGTTGTCTTAAAAATTGCAGCTTGATTTCACCTTCTTGCCTCTCATCTATTACATGCACCGTATCATTTCCATTGCTGTTGGCTGGCCAGAACCCTAATACTGCTTTTGGACTAAGCCATTTTTCTTCTGTTATGCTAGCCAGCATTTTTGTTGCGTCCTCATAAAGTTTGGTCGCTTCTTTTCCAACAACCTCATCTTGGAGAATGGCTGGAAATTTTCCATGCATTTCCCATGCAATAAAGAAAGGTGTCCAGTCGATATAATCAATCAGTGTTTTAATATCTATATTATCGACGCGTTTATATCCTGTAAAGCTTGGTGCAGTGAACTTGGTTGTATTCCAGTCGATTTTAAACTTATTGTCAACAGCTTTTTCGTAGCTCAATAGTTCTTTGCTGTTTTTCTTATTGGCAAACTCTTCTCTCAGTTTGATGTACTCCGTCTTGATGTTTTCAAGTAGTTCTTGTTTGTTTCTGTTGAGTAAAGAACCTGCTACGGAAACACTTCTGGATGCATCCAATACATGAATCACTCCATTGTCATATTGTTCTGCAATTTTTAATGCAGTATGCATTCTGGATGTGGTTGCTCCTCCAATCAGTAGAGGTTGCTTCATGCCTCTTCTTTTCATCTCAGAGGCTACATGTACCATTTCATCCAGTGATGGAGTGATCAATCCACTCAGCCCGATGATATCAGCCTGGTGTTTTTCTGCTTCGTTCAGAATTTTATCTGCAGAAACCATCACGCCTAAATCAATGATTTCGTAGCCATTGCAGCCTAGTACTACGCCGACAATATTTTTCCCAATATCATGGACGTCTCCTTTTACTGTAGCTAGTAAGATTTTTCCTGCTGATGATGCGTTTTGTTTTTCAGCTTCGATGTAGGGAGTAAGCACCGCTACACTTTTTTTCATTACACGTGCACTCTTTACCACCTGTGGTAAAAACATCTTACCCAATCCAAATAGATCACCCACTACGTTCATGCCGTCCATCAATGGACCTTCAATTACATCGAGTGGCTTTGGATATTTTTGTCTTGCTTCTTCGGTATCAGCATCAATATACTCAGTGATACCATTGATCAATGCATGCTTGAGGCGTTCTTCTACACTAGCTTTTCTCCATTCCTCAGACCTTTCCTTTGTTCCTTGTCCCTTATCTCTAACCGTATCTGCAAAAGCAATTAATTTTTCTGTCGCTTCATTGTTCTCATTATTCCTGTTCAGAATAACATCTTCGCACAGGTCTCTCAGCACTGGTTCAATCTCATCATAAACTACCAGCTGACCTGCATTTACAATTCCCATATCCATGCCTGCCTTGATGGCATGGTAAAGGAACACACTATGCATGGCTTCTCTCACATGTTCATTGCCTCTGAAAGAAAAAGAAAGGTTGCTGACACCACCTGAAATTTTGACCAATGGAAATTTTTGCTTCAGGGTTCTGGTGGCTTCAATAAAATCTACCCCATAATTGTTGTGCTCTTCTAGTCCAGTTGCTACAGCAAAGATGTTCAGATCAAATATGATGTCTTGAGAAGGAAAACCAACCTTTTGAGTAAGTATCTCATACGCGCGGATACCAATATTTACTTTTCGTTCATATGTATCTGCTTGTCCCTGTTCATCAAAGGCCATCACAATAACTGCTGCACCAAAGCTTCTGCAAATGATTGCTTGCTCAATAAATTTATCTTCACCTTCTTTTAAAGAAATAGAATTGACTATACATTTACCTTGAACGCATTTTAAACCCGCTTCAATGATCGAAAACTTGGATGAGTCGATCATGATGGGGATTTTAGCAATGTCCGGTTCACTTTGCAGCAGGTTCAAAAACTTCACCATTTCTGCTTCACCATCTAATAGCGCATCATCCATGTTTACATCAAGAATCTGCGCACCGTTTTCAACTTGCTGACGAGCTACAGTTAATGCCTCTTCATATTTTTCTTCCTTGATAAGGCGTGCAAATTTTTTAGAACCTGTTACATTGGTTCTTTCCCCAACATTCACAAAATTGGTTTCAGGTCTTATCACCAATGGTTCTAAGCCAGCCAATCGCATATATGGTTTAATGTGGTATCTGGTGTTGCTCATGTTTTTTTACTCGTGTGTTTCTAAACTGGTTTCAACAACTGGTAGCGATCTCGGTTTAAGTTTTTTCACGTGGCTGGCAATATGTTGAATATGATCAGGGGTAGTGCCGCAGCATCCCCCTACAATATTGACAAATCCATTCCTGGCCCATTCTTCTATGAAACTTGCAGTCTGATGGGGCTCTTCATCGTATTCTCCCATGGCATTGGGTAAACCTGCATTGGGGTAAGCGGAGGTATAACAACTGGCAATTTGTGAAAGCTCTTCAATATGAGCTCTCATCTGATTGGCGCCCAAGGCACAGTTTAAGCCAATGCTCAAAGGTTTGGCATGTTCTATGCTGGTATAAAATGCCTCCAGTGTCTGACCGCTTAAGGTTCTTCCAGATGCATCTGTAATGGTTCCACTGATCATCAAAGGCAGTTCGGGTGTATGATTGTCTCTGAAATATTTTTTGATGGCGAAGATGGCGGCTTTTGCATTCAATGTATCAAAGATGGTTTCAACTAGCAACAAATCAACACCACCTTCTACCAAAGCCTTCACTTGTTCATAATAGGCCTCTGCTACTTCATCAAAGCTGATTCCTCTGAAACCAGGGTTGTTTACATCTGGAGAGAGGGATAATGTTTTATTCATGGGTCCAATTGCACCTGCTACATAGGGGCCACCTTCATTTGCACGATCAGGATGCTTCAATTTAAATTCATCAACAGCAGCTCTTGCGCATTTAGCTGCTGCAATATTCATTTCATAGGCAAGATTACTCATGTTGTAATCTGCTAATGAAACAGCCTGTGCATTAAAGGTATTGGTCTCAATGATGTCTGCACCTGCTTCAAGGTATTGAAGATGAATTTCCTGAATGATGTGGGGTTGCGTCATGCAGAGCAAGTCATTATTTCCTTTTAGGTCGCTTTCCCAGTTTGCAAATCTTTTGCCTCTGTAATCAGCTTCCTGCAATTTGTGTCGCTGTATCATGGTACCCATGGCACCATCAATAATGAGGATTCTTTCCTTGAGTAGGGTTGCAATGTCTTTCATGTTATGCTTAAGAGCTGCAAAGATAGTATAAATGATTGTCCAGGCAAGGCTTTCAGCTGTTAAAGACACTTTGTTTTCGATATATTTGCAGTAATATGAATCTTTCTTCTCATCTATTGGAAGCGGCTGTTAAAGAGTTCAGTAAGTTACCTGGCATAGGTAAAAAAACAGCATTGAGATTGGTATTGCATTTGTTGAAGCAGGAACAGTCTGAAGTGGCTCAATTCAGTGAAACAATTGCCAGAATGCGTGAAGACATCAAGTTTTGTTCAACCTGTTTCAATATTTCAGACCATGAACAATGCACAATTTGTAAGAATGCATTAAGGAAAAGGGATATGGTTTGTGTGGTTGAAAGTATCAGGGATGTTATTGCTATTGAATCGACAGAGCAATACAATGGATTGTATCATGTATTAGGAGGGGTGATTTCTCCATTGGATGGTGTAGGTCCAGATCAGCTGACCATTGCCTCTTTAGCAGATAGAGTTGTGAATGAAGGCATCAATGAAGTAGTTTTTGCGTTGAGTCCCACTATCCAAGGGGATACTACCATCTACTATATCCGCAAAAAACTCAACAAGCCTGATTTAAGATTTACTACCATTGCAAGGGGAATTGCATTTGGTGGTGAATTGGAATATGCAGATGAAATGACTTTGGCGAAAAGTATCAGAAACCGTTTGCCGGTTGATAGTTATATACAATAATTATTGTTCATTGATCTGATTCAGGTCAACGAGAATTTCATTGTCCCAGTTCGCTCTTATACTAATAGGTTTTTTTCTGGCCACGACCCTCTCTGGTTGTATTTTTTTCCAATAATCTCCAGTATCCCATTTGCCATTGTTATTGAGATCAAATAAAATTTTTACTTCATAATCACCGGGTTCGAATAGCTTGATTCTGTATCGGTTCTTTACAAGTGATTGCTTCAGAAAAGTTTTCGAATTTTTATAGAGGAATACTACAGGATGAAGTGCCGAATCAAGATTTTCAATTTTTAAATCAACGCTTCCGTAATCAGACTCTTTTTTCGCGTTAAAGGAGAGTGTATCTGTTTTAAGAATGGTATTGTCTAAAGTATCAGAAGCTAAATCTTTTACAATGATGAGATTATACTTTTCACCTTCTTTCCAAGATGTTTTGATTGTAATTTTTTTATTGGTGGAATCTTTTGAGATGGAATAGCTGGGTATACGTTTGAACTCGAAATCGGTTAATTGTATTTTGGTGCTATCAAATGTCTTGAGTGGATGCTCCGAGGTAAAGATGAGATCTGATAATAAGTCTTGCCGACCACCTTCTAAGTTATTTGAAAATCTCAATCGCCTGTCTTCGGTTTTCTTTGCAGCTTGTTTAGCAGTAGGTTTTTTAACAATAGATGTATCGATTCTTTCGGCCTCAAACGCATACAGCACAATACTGGTGTCAATCCCTACGAGAACGGTATTATCCAAGTAAGCAATCAGCTCGCTAGGTTGATCATATTTTTTATCGCCATTTTGATCTCTGATGGCAAAAAGATTATAAACACCAGGCTTAAGATTTCTGAACAAAAAGCTGCCATCGCCCTTCAATCGTGCAAAATACCTTGGTTTGGCGTTCGCAACAGCCGAATCATCAAGGTTGTTGTGCAATACTGCAACCATGGTACTATCGATTAAACCAGTTTCAGCAAGAAAAACTTGTCCTGTAAAGAATGCAGAATCAATGTATTCTCCAGTTGAAAAGGCGTAGTTGAAATTCTTCAGGATGTTGCCTTCGTTTACATCTTTGATTGACTCACCAAAATCAATGGAGTAGGTAGTGTTGGGTTCCAGTGTGTCTTTTATTTTGATAGTAACAGTCCTAAGTTTACCATCTGCACTGGGGTTGATTTTGGGAATAGGCGAGTAGGTTATTTTTTCAAATGGATTGTCAAGTGTTATGTATTCATCAAAGTACAATATGATGCGATCCGACTTAAAATTTTTGGCATTTACTTCAGGAATGGCCATGACCAGTTTCGGTGGGATGGAGTCTTTGGGGCCACCTGTGGGAGCAACCTGTTGTCCGCATGAAACCAAAAAAACCGCCAACGCAAGTATCAAATAAATTTTGTTCATCGCTCTGCAAAGTTAATTCATTCCTTTTCAGTTCATTCTATTGATTTGATCAAATCAATCCTTCTTCTTCCTCTGTTTCAATCACTTCGAGTTTATTGGTTTTTACAAAATTGCACCAGTGGCAGTCTTCTTTGCCGCAGCCTTTGTAGAATTCGCGCGACTGTATCTTGTCCCAAACCGCTACAATCTGTGCCCTAACCAAATCTGTATCTTCTTTGGTAATTTCTACTTTTTGTGATTTGATTTCTTTTTTAGCGTTGGGTTCAATGAAATCAAACTCTGTACTCCTTACCTGATACTTTCCTTGTTCGCTGTTATCAATCAATACTTTGTAAAAAACTGCCTGACGCCAATAGTCTCCACCATTGGGTGGGTCAAGTTCAGGGTTCTTTAATTTCTTGCTCGCGTTATCTGGATTCCCGGTCTTATAATCAACCACATTCACAAATTGACCATCAAACTCCATCTTATCAATCTTACCCTTTAGTGGAACTCCATCAACCATCACGTTCCTGATGTTGCGTTCTACGGATACGATTTTATTGAAATGATTGACTCTCTTATTGTAATACTGCTCAAGTACTTCTTTGCCATACTCCATCCTGCGTTCAAACTCCTCTTTGGTGAAGGATTCACGGTGTCTGTACATGTAACTGATGAAGTCGTCAATTACAATTTCTTTCTTAGGGAAATCCTTATTGGGGTCCTCCTTCATTCTGTTGAACATCATTTCAAGTGCATGGTGAACGGCAGATCCAAATTCCAATGTTTCGTTTTTTGGTGATGGAATGCGAATCAGGTTGCGGTAGTAAAACTCAAGTGGACAATTCAGGTAATTGTTCAATGCTGTTACGTTCATCGTAAACTTGTCCAGTGCCTTATCGATTATATCCGATTCCATTTTATCAATCACTGGTTCGTGAGTTGATAATAAACGAACGAGATTAAAGCTTGCAATTTCCTCTTCATCTAGAACAACTTGTTCTTCAGTAAAAGCATGATTGGATTTCAGCTCTTCAATAAACATACTGGCTTCCATTTCTTTGCCATCTTCCTTGAATTTGGCATAAGAAACGGTAAGGTATTTTTCCGCTCTTGTAAGTGCCACATAAAACAGTCTTCTGAGTTCTTCGTGTTTGTCAGTTGCTGCATTGGCGACAAACAAAGTATCTGGAAAGGCATAACCTCTGCTATTCGCTCTTTTGCTTTCCCAGTAATTGGCATTACATCCAGCAAAAAACACATGCTCATATTCTAATCCTTTAGAACCATGTGTAGTAAGCAGGTTGACGCCTTTTTCGCTGCCTCCCACTTGTACAATCGGAAGTTTGATTTCTTCCGTTTTCATCATTTTGATGACCTTCACAAACTTTCTCAAATCAAGTGTATGGTCTTTTTTGGTTTCATTTTTCAAGAAATCAAAAAATGAAGTCAGAACCTGTAACTGCCAGTGGTGATCTTGTGCCCTCATGATTACGCCGAGCATGCCTGTATCTCTGATGATTTTTTCAAGCAGTTGTTGCAAAGTTGTATTATTAATTGACCCAATGATGGACTCAATCAATCTGCCTGTTTGTGCAAGCTCATCAGATATGTTTTTTTCAAATAGAGATCCAGCAATTTTATTTGTTTTTTCATCAATCAGTCTTCTGAAGCCTGATCCTTCTTTTTTATACAATCTTTCATTGTTCTCTATACTGAGTTTTGCAATTTCAAGCGGTTGTATGCCGAACCAGTCAAAATGTAAAATTTCAAACAACATCTCATCGCCACTGAATGGCATATCCATTTCAGCATCTAAGTATTCAAAGAGCAGAACAATTTTTTTAATGAGTGGAAGGGATAATAGATCAAGATTACGTTTGCTGAAGTAGTTGATTTTTTTACATTGAAGAAATTCTGCAATTTCTTCTCCATATTTGTTTTCCTTGTAAATAACTGCAATCCGCTTGGGGTCTGTCCCGCTTTTAATAAGTTCCTCAATTGATTGAGTAATCCCAATCATTTCTTCTCTTGGGGTTTTGTAAGCCTTGATGACAGGAAATTCTGTGATGCCTTGCAATTCTTTTTTTCCGGCTGTCAGTACTTTCGATAAGCCTTCAATATGTTTAATTAAACGTTCCTGGTTGGCGTCGATCAAAGATTTAGAAACATCGAGAATAGGCTGAATCGATCTGTAATTTTCGGTCAGCATGATGGTCTTGATGTTCGGATATTTCTGCAAGAAGCGAAGCATATTGTCTACACTTGCTCCCTGAAACCTGAAAATCGATTGATCGTCATCGCCTACAACAAAAAGATTGGGTTCATCCCAATAGCTGACAAGCAACTCCACAAGTTTATTCTGTGTTCCACTGGTATCCTGGTATTCATCCACCAATACATATTGGAATTGTTCTTGGTATTGTGCCAGTAATTCTCTTTTTTCTTCAAAAGCTTTGATCACCCAATTGATCATATCGTCGAAATCGTATCTTTTTCGATCGATCATTTTCTTTTGGTATTTCTCAAATTCATCAACGGCTGCAGCGAGTTTAGCCATTTTGACTTTTTCTGCATTTACCTTATCCTCCTTCAGATCTCCTGCATTGAATTGCTGATATTTCTTTTTATAAATGAATTCATCACGTAAGGGGAGGCTCTCCAGATATGTTGTTATTCCGTCTTTAATCAGTTCGGCCGACCAACCCTCTCTTTTCATGATGCTGAAAAAATAAAGTAGGTTTTGAGATTCATAGTAAACATCACCCCTGTATCTTTTTAAAGGGTTTCCTTTTTTAAATTGATCGATGAGTTCACGGACCAGGGCTATGGATTCCAATTCAGAAATGGGATCCATGCTGTTCTTATCGAAATGCGATAGATTATCTTGAATGACCTGGTTGCAGAAAGAGTGGTAGGTGTGGATGTTTACTTTGTAGGCATCCGGACCAATCATTTTGATCAGGCGTTTGCGCATCGCAATTGCACCTGAATCGGTATAAGTCATGCACAAGATGTTTTCCGGACGCGTATCGGTTTCCAATAAAATTTTTCCAATTCTAATCGCCAAAATTTGAGTCTTCCCTGTGCCAGGTCCTGCTATCACCATAACCGGTCCTTCCGTGGTGTCAACCGCTTGTTTTTGTGCTGTATTTAAAGAGGCGTATTCTTTCTCAAAAATGTTTTCCATGTGAGGCCCTTAGTGGTGGTCAAATTTAGTCAATCAAGTTAGAACAACTAGGCTAAATAGATGTTAATCCAGTGTATGGCAGTATATAAATTACAAAAGACTCAATTTATTCCAGTGAGCTTGGATGAAGCTTGGGATTTTTTCTCTCATCCTAAGAATCTGGCAGTAATGACCCCCGAATACCTGAACCTGAAGTTCACCAATGAGTTATACGGGGAAGAGATGTACCAGGGGCAAGTGATGACTTATAATGTTAAACCTGTTTTGGGGATTCCAATGTTCTGGATGACAGAAATTACCCATGTGGTGCCCAAGAAATTTTTTGTAGATGAACAACGTTTCGGACCTTATGCGCTATGGCATCACCAGCATCATTTTAAAGAAGTTGAAGGTGGGGTGGAGATGACCGACTTAATACATTACAAAGCTCCATTAGGATTTCTTGGAGATATAGCAGTTGCCTTGTTCATTAAAAAACAGCTGGAAGGCATCTTCGAATTCAGGAAGAAGAAGGTTGTTGAGTTGTTCGGCCATTAACTATTCCCTAATCCCTTTTCCCTGCTCCCTATTTATCTACCCCGGCATCCTCGAGATATATTTCTCGATTTGCTTGATCTGGTCAACTACCTGAGCCGTTGAAGGTTTCTGTGCTTTTGCTCTTTTGAAGAAGTCTTTTGCAGCCCTGAATTCTCTTTTCTGCATCATGATCTGACACATTTGCAAGTAGGCCATTGCTGCACTTTCTTTATCTGGTATACCCGCTTTGAGTGCTTGTCTGATGAGGCTTTCGCCTTCTTTCATGTTACCTTTTTGCATGGCCATCATACCCAACTGCAGTTTGTTCGCACCTTCTGCTTCTTTCATGGGTAGCCCAAGATCCAAACTTTTTCTCATGTGCTTTTCAGCTGAGTCAAAATCCTGTTTGGTCATGGCAATATTCCCTTTCAGGGTATAGTAAACAGAACGAATAGGCGTATAAAGCAGGTTAGGGAATTGAATACCATTCAATATTTTTTCAGCACCTTCAAAATCACCTTCTTCAAGGTATTCCTGAATTACGCGAAGTGGTCCTATAAAAAAATGCGTAAAAATGGAGAGGACAGCTATCAGGTAAAGTGTTAATGAAGGCCAGAAACCCCAAAGTATATTCGCTACAATAGCAAAAACAAGTGTCACAATACCGATGATGAGTCGGTATTTGATATAAAAGTTATACAATTTCATAGTAGGCAAAGATAAGGAAAGCAAAGCCTATCCAATAATTCAATAAATTTATTCAACAAAATCTTGCCATGAAAAAAGTTTACTATGTGGGCGACTGGGCGATATTGACTGGACCAGTATTTGCTGAAACGCCTTTTCATCACAGTCCAAAAGGATTGGAAATCTTTAACTACGGTGTTTGGTTAAAAGACGCATTGGAGAAAGATCCTGAATATCAAGTGAATTCAGTATCTGCGTGGGACTTTTACAACAACCTTGGTCCGGGTGATTACGAACAGCTGTTGATAGATTACGACCTGATCATTTTTAGTGATGTCGATGCCAAGCTCTTTCAATTGTCGCCAAAGTTTTTTGATCGAAGTAAGTTTGGTAAAGAAGTACTGACTTTTCCAGATCGAATCAGGTTGTCGGTAGAACATGCTCATCAGGGTGGGCGATATATGTTTTTAGGTGGATGGTATTCATTCACAGGAGAATTGGGAAAAGGAGGATGGGGTAGAACCAGATTGAAAGAGATGCTGCCTGTTAAATGCTTGGATTATGAAGATCTGATTGAAACTACAGAAGGCTTTTCCATGGAAGTGACTGAAGAGGGTAAAAAATTATGTCCAGAATTGAACCTCGAAGGCTGTCCGCCTATTTTGGGCTACAATCAAACCATCGCATTGGAAGATGCAGTAGTCATAGCACGTTTCAAAGAGACAGGAGATCCGGCGATCATTATAAAAAATACAGGTACTGGTAAAGTACTTGCATATACTTCAGATCCCAGTCCACACTGGGGCTGCAATTTTGTTTACTGGGATGGATATCCAGCATTTTGGCAAGCGCTGGCTAAACTGGTTTTGTCATGAGGTCATTTCTGATTATTGTTTTTCTTTTCCATTTGGGTATAGGGTTTGCACAAACACCAGACCTGATGCCTCTGCCTGCAAGCTTTAAGTTGATTGACGAACGATTTGATATCAATTCAACATTTAATATTGAGATAACTGGTGATGCAGATGCGAGTATCTATAAAGAGGCCTCACGTTTTTTTCAACGATTATCTGAGCGGACAGGAATTTTTTTCAAGTCGTGGATCGTTACTTCAAATAATAAATTAACGACAAAGGGACTGCTGGTCAAAATCAAATCAAAAGGGACTGTCGCTTTAGGTATGGATGAATCATATGAGTTACATGTTGATAGACAAAACATCATTATTGAAGCCAATACTACCATCGGCGGCATAAGAGGATTAGAAACGCTTTTGCAGCTGATTGCTTCGGATAACAAAGGTTATTTTTTCAAGGGTATAGCTATTAAAGATGAGCCGAGATTTACATGGAGGGGTTTGTTGATTTCACAGCCCTATCATTTCATGCCGATGGATGTCATCAAAAGGACCTTGGATGCTATGGCGGCAGTAAAAATGAATGTTCTTCATTTTTATATCAGTGATGATCAGGGTTATCGCATTGAATCAAAAGTCTATCCAAGGCTACATGAGATGGCATCAGACGGTATGTATTTTACACATGAGCAGGTTAGGGAAATGATTGATTACGCAAATCAAAGAGGAATCAGAGTTGTTCCAGAAATAGATGTGCCAGGGCATTCTACTGCTATGATTTATGCATACCCGCATCTGGCTTCTGTTCAGCGGGAATATAAGTTGCAAGATCATTGGGGTGTATTTGATCCAACCTTGGATCCCACTAAACCATCAACCTATACTTTTTTGGATTCATTGCTCACGGAGGTTGCTTCTCTTTTTCCTGATCAGTATTTTCATATTGGTGGCGATGAAAATACTGGTCGTGATTGGAAAAGAAATCCTGCCATTCAGGCTTTCATGAAAGAAAAAGGTTTCAAAACTACCCTTGCTCTTCAAAATTATTTTAACAGAAAAGTACAGGCTATACTTCAGAAAAACGGGAAAATAGCTATTGGCTGGGATGAAGTGCTGATGAAAGAAGTAGATGCAAAAACAGCAAAACAAAATTTTCTGGATGGTCAGTTTGACAAATTGATAGAGACTGATGTACCTAAAGATATGGTTATACAATCCTGGAGAGGCATGGAGGCCTTATTGTCTTCGGCAAAAAATGGATATAAAAGTATTTTATCAAAAGGCTATTACATTGATCTTGTTCAACCAGCTTCTTATCATTATCTAACTGATCCAATTCCATTCAGGAATGAAGTAATTGTTCCAGATAGTGAAGCCAATTTTGATCGTTTCGAATCTGATATCATTAAAAAAATTCAACAGGGTGAAAAACTACTTTCACCTGATGAGGAAAAATTGATTTTGGGTGGAGAGGCAACCATGTGGACGGAACATGTGAGTGCAGAGACATTTGATTCAAGGGTTTGGCCAAGAACAGCTGTAATAGCAGAACGACTTTGGTCGCCTGCTCATATTAGAGATGTAAAAGACATGTACAGGAGAATGGATCTTGTTTCTGTGCAACTGGAAGCACTTGGTTTAACGCACATAAAAAACCGCGATATGATGTTGCGTAGGCTGATTGGTAAAGAAGATGTTTCCTCATTCTCCAATCTCGTACAATACCTCGAACCTGTGCAAGGTTACAGAAGAAACAGAGCAGATAATTTTACAAGATTCTCTCCCTACAGCTTGATTGCAGATATCGCAGCTCCTGATCAAAAGGCAGTTAGGGATGCTACTGCTTTATTAACTGACCCAAAAGTGTTAACCGATACAAGTAGATTGAAGCAGGTGGAGTTTTTGTTGCAACAATGGAGGCATGATGCTCGTCGGGTTAAATTGGATGCCCAACAAATACCTGCATTGCATGATTTCATCAATCATGCCAATTCATTGGAAGAATTATCGACAATTGGAATAGAGGCACTACAACAATACAAGTCAAATAATTTCAATACCCTATTTTGGAATGCACAACGAGAAGGTAAGTTGAAGGCAGCTCAGAAAGAGGTTGGTTATTGTGAACTGAAAACAATTGAACCACTCAAACAGTTTGTTCAAATGCTTGGACTCAACTAACTATCGATTTATTGTTGCGTTACTGTAATAATCTTTTCTCCTGTAACCATTTCTTGATTGGCGTTCAAACCTCTTGCAATAATTTTGAAACTTCCTTCAATATCTGAAGTGTAATATTTTAAGCCAGATTTGATTTGCTCAGCGTTGATATTGACATCTCTCCAGAGTAAATTTCTCATATCAGGAAGTCGGTCGTTTTGTTTTGTATGGTTTACATTCTGATAGGTGACTAACTCTTGAATACCATTTAATTTGAAATTGGCTTCAATATTGTTGAGTTGTATGTTGGCTAAATCTCCTCGATAGGTTTTAAAATGAACTATACCATTGAAGTCTGCATTTCCTTGCATGTATTTTCTCGCGACTATTTCTATTGATTTAATCAGTAAAGGGTCAGCTTCAATAATCACTTTAGAATTGTTAACTGGAACACCATCCAACAAGACAAGGGCTTCTTGTTCGAAGAAGGTTTTATAAGGGCTGTTCAATACTTGCAGAATCATTTCCTCCTTGTTCTTTTTCACCCTCAACTGCGGAATGATTTCACTGATTACTTCTTCCATGTTGGGAAATCTAACATAATCATCCAATTGAAAAACCGCATCTGCTTTACCGTAAAAATCAGATGTATCTCTTTCGATGGTTTCAAATGATTTGGTATTGTCTCCAATAAAACGATTCGTTACCCTGCTGTTGAACATTCTGTTTTCAATAAAGGGCCTCATGGATTCAGTTAATTGAAGGCATGGAAATTGGATGAGTTGATTATCGCTCACCGTTTTTCCAATGGTGAAACTGATCCTTTCTTTTTTGTTTTCAAGTGCAGAAACAACAAGTGTACGGGCATCATAAGTGAGTGGTAAAATAAACTTGGCAACTCCTGCTTCGTTGGTAGTGCTGGAACCTACCACAGCCTTAGAGCCTTTGAGTGCAGCCACAAGTTTTGTGTTCGAAAGAGGTCTCCCGTTGCTGACAGCAGTTACAGATATAACCTGTCCTTCTTGTTCTAAAGAACCAGTATTGTTATGGCTAAAAGAAATCGGGAACATACTCGAAAGTGAATCCATAGCACTGGCTAGTGGATCATGCATGATTGCAGAAACAGTTAGTTGCTCAAGAGTAGTTGGTAATTCTAGATCCAGTCGTACCAATGATCTTGGGTTGTAAATTTCTTTGGTTGTCTTGATGATGATTTGTGAATTGTTATTTGAAGGAGAGCCCAAAGGTGATGTCTGACAAATTCCCTGAGGTGCCAATCGTGGATTGATGACCATTACAGGTTGCAATTTTGAAGTCGAACTCATTCCTTTTGCAAAGCAATCCAGGAAATAGTAATCGCTTGGGAGGTTGTCGGGGATATTGAGAAAACCAGAGAAGCTGTTGCGCTGTGGAATTACGTCTACTTCTGATTTAGTTTGACCATTCCTGTCTACCAATCGCATGGTAATTGATTTTGCATTGATGGTTTGCTGATTAAGGTAACCATCAACCCATAAGTCTTCACCTGTAATACAGACTTTTTGATCGGCCCATATCTGAAAGACAGCATTATTCATTTGCTGTGCATTCAATGAAGTGAAAGCGGTTAGGAAAAGAAGTCCCAGTAAATATTTTAAATTCATTTTCATGGTTTACCAAAAAGAAGGTTCAACATTAATACCGCCACTCAATCTACAATCCACACACCCACTCGGAGCAATACCAAAACCACCGCCAGCAGTCACCAAATAAGCAGGTAGGTATCCTCTGTTCTGACTTAAAAACCTTTCTGCCAGAAACCTTGGCATCTCAGATGCCTGACAACTTTGACTTTCATTTCTAAAAGGCCATAAACTCAAATCTGAGTTCATGATGAAAATTCTTTTTTCACTGATTTGTGCAACTGAAACGAAACCAACAGCTATGCGTGTTGGATCATTGGTGCATTTAATATTGGTCGGCATTTTTGAGGGCTGTGGATCAAATAGCGATCCGGTTAATTCTGTATTTCTTCTGAGTATATCCCAAAAATCATATGCTTCTTTAGAGAGTGCAATTTGTTGTACGTTGATGCTGTAGCGGGTATAAAATTTTTCAGAAAAATTAGGGATAAAAGCGATGGGCTGATAACTGATGACGTCTTGTCCGAGTTCACTTGTATTGTTGACAATTACATTTTTTTCACCCTCTGTTTTCCAGCATCTGTAAATCTGATCACCAACTGGTCTTGGGACAATATCGCCATTTTTGAAATCATGATAGGTTTCATACCAGGCTCTGCTTTCCCAAGTTTCGGTGTAAGTCCATCTGTAATTCTTTGAGCTTGATGATCTGTTGCTTGAATGGACATATAGTCTAACACCGTCTTGTTCCTGCTTGTAGGTAACGCTATCAATAGCTGGACTTGTCAATGAATTTTGAAATGGTGATTCATATGTTTTTCCGTCTTTGGTTTGCACCCTCAATGCAAGTGGAATAGTGGTAGGAAGAAAGGGAGTGCCAATATATTCTCCATTGTCGTTTCCGGTTAAGGCCCATCTATTTCCATTTTCTGCGACTATTTCAACCTGGGCATTTAACTCGGGAACATCTTCAAACTCAAATAATGGTTTGAGGCGACTTAATTTGATGATGTTTTCAGAATTGGTGCCTGTTTTGATATCACCTTCTATAACCAATATCGATTTGTCTGGTGCTGTATCAGGTAGTTCAAGTGCTTTTGTGCAACCTGATACAACCATTACGATGAAAAATAATTTTGCTATTGTTCTCATCTGATCTTCAAATTAAAGGTTACAAAAGGTATAGGTGTTGCGAAAACCGACAATTGATAACCTTTCACTTGTCTGCCATCCGTAACGAAATAAACTGAATAAGGATTGTCCCTGCCGGTAATATTATAAACACCGAAGGTCCATGAACCATGCAACAACTGGGTAAGTCTATGGTTGTTTTCAATGATCATGGAAAAATCAGTTCTGAAAAAATCGGGTATCCTGAATGCATTTCTTTCTGAATAAAAAACACGTTGACCACCACCCATATTGAATACACCAAGTGGGTAAGTAACTGGTCTTCCTGTGCTGTAAGTTGAAGTAAGTGAAATGCTAACGCGTTGGTTGAATTTATAGTTGGCGACTAGACTCGCGATATGAGGTTTGTCGAAATTCGATGGGTAAAAATTTCCATTGTTGACTGTTTCACCTGCAATTGGATCGTCAACTTGTAACAGTGATCTTAAATAAGTGTAACTGATCCATCCATTGAGTTTTCCGTTTGGTTTTTTGTACAAAACCTCAACACCATAAGACCTTCCTCTTGTCCGAATCACATCTCTTTCCAGTGTTTCATTCAAGAGCAAGTTAGCACCGCTTTTATAGTCGAGGAAGTTGTTATTTGTTTTGAAATACGCCTCAATAGAGAACTCATCACCTTTATCACCTGGTTGTGTATAAAGACCCAAAGATATTTGTTGTCCAATTTGTGGTTTAATAAACTGATCACTCAATTTCCAAGTATCTGTCGGCGCAATAGCAGTAGTGTTGGTAATCATGTGGATGTATTGCCTCATGGTGTTGTAGCTGAACTTCAATGAAGTTCTTGGTGTAATTAAATAGCGTGCAGAAATTCTAAACTCTGGTCCGTGATAGGTTTGAATATTATCACCTGCTGCATACATCATTGAATCAATTACGTTTTCAGCATTTCTGGGTTTACCATCTGCATAGATATATGATTTTCTTGGTCCGCTCGTTCTGTAATAACTGTAACGAACACCACCTTGCAGAGAGAGTTTGTTGTTGACGCGGTATTGATCTCCCAAATAGAGCGTTGCTTCTGAGGCTTTTTCAGTTTGCAGCTCTTTGGATCTTACCAAGGAAGATTCACCTCTTGGATTTTTAGATCCTGGGTTGAGATCATATAAAATATATTGAACACCAAAATTGACTTCATTCTTGTTGCTTGTTGCATATTTGAAATCACTTTTTGCACTCCACTGTTTGATGCCAAAGCCCAGGTCAAATGCATCTTGCGGGTTATTTCTTCCTTTTACAGAGTAATCATATTGGTCAACGCCGACAGAAAACACATTGTAAAATTTATTGTTGAAGTTGTGTTTCCATTTGAATCTCATATTTTGATTGGCATATGAATAAGTAGAATCGGCATTCAAGCGGAACATATCATTGCTGATATAACCAGAAAGATAGATATGGTCTTTTTCGCTGATCTCATGAGAGAGATGAATCATCAAATCACTGAATCCAACTTTGCTGTCCTTGAAAGTGGCATCTGGTAAATACCTAAGAAACCAGTTGGAGTAGGTGGTTCTGCCTCCAACAAGGAAAGTGGTTTTTTTAGATTTGCCGATTGGGCCTTCTGCGCTGAATTTACTGGTAAGTGGACCAATGCCTGCAGAGGCAGTCACTTTTTTAGAGTTGCCATCTTTGGTACTGATGTCCATAATTGAAGATATTCTTCCTCCCAGTCTTTCAGGGATAGCACTTTTATACAATTCCAATCCTCTTACTACTTCGGGGTCGACTGCTGAAAAGAAACCGAAGAGGTGAGTTGGATTATAGATGGTCATGTCGTTCAGTAAAATCAGGTTTTGATCAGCACTGCCACCTCTTACATTGTAACCTGCAGTACCTTCACCTACGGTAGTAACACCAGGTAAGGTCTGAAGTGAACGGAGGATGTCTGTTTCGCCTAAAACGGCAGGTATGTTCTTGATCGCACGAATGCTCAAACGTTCAACGCCCATTTGCATCCCTCTTACATTGGATTGTTTTTGTCCAATAATGACTGCAGCTTTTAAGCTCCTCACTTCTTCCTGCATTTCGATGTTCAGGCTTCCGTTCCCTTGAACATTCAGCTGACGGATGATTTCTTTCATCCCAATACTGCTGATACGAATAGCCTGACGTCCTTTTGGAATGCTAATCGAGTAGAAACCAAATGCATCCGTTGATACGCCGGTCTGACTGCCTTCAAGCGTGATGGATGTTGAACTCAAAGGCTCACCATTTCTTGCATCACGCACATAGCCAGACACGACAGCTGTAGGTCCAGTGCCGCTTTTCGTACCAATGATATAAACCTTATTGTCCATCCTGGCAATGGGCGCTTCTTCTTCTATTATGGGTAAAACCGTATCTTTTTTATTGCCATCCACTATAGAAAAATAATTTTTTGGCAGAGGGGTAAACAAAGTACCTCCTCTTGAAATAAAGACCCTGTTATTGTAATCTCTGTAAAAAGATAGTCCCGTTCCTTCAAGTGTAATTTTTAGGATCTCCTCTAGCTTGCCTGAGGAGGATGGTATACTGAGACCGTTTGTCTGTGATTTATCATAGA
>CAZVYI010000017.1:0-27322 GCA_964631755.1 uncultured Sphingobacterium sp.
TTTGTAAAGTCAACAATCACCTCATGAATGCGTGAATTGCTCAATCCTAATGGACGTCTGCTAATTAAGATGATTTTGTTATTGGTGGTTTGTAATAACTCATCGACAAGGCATGATCCAATTAAACCACTGGCTCCAATAATTGCATAATTCGGCATAAGTTATTATTTATTTTTAAACCACTAACAGTCCAGCTTTACGCATGGTGTTCATAGGCTTGTTGTCCCAGAACAATTCAAAATCATCTAAACCTGCTGCTTCATAATCTTGCTTCACTTGCTGTAGGGTCAATTGTGTTATATTGTTGATGTCAATTTTGGGTAACAGTTGCATTAGCCATTCTCCTTTTAGTGGGTCTGCTTGTATTGTAAAGGGGCCTTGTAAAGCTTGGAACTTCAAAGCCATGGTTTCCCATTTACTTCCCTTTTTCGATTTTTGAATAATTTCTGTTTGCGGTAACTTACCCAGCCAAATTACTTTATTGTGAGAGGCTGCATTTAACTCTGCTTCTTCTATTGCTCGTTTGATGACATCAGATGCAACGGAGGGTTTCGGGACTTTAAACTCAAACCATTTTTGTAGGGGATAGTCAAAGCATAAGCCATGCATATAATTGAATAATGCTTTCTTCAATCCAAATCCAAAACTTTCATGGATGGCGCCAGTAGGATCTATATGATCTATATCGTTGTTGGCGAAACTACCTATTTTGTCAGATTGCTTTTTTACTTTGTATTTATCTGGATCAAGTCCAACAGGACTATGTGCTGTCATGGTAAACAAATGCCAGAAAGCAGATTGCAATACACCTGTTTCAAACAACTGCCTCACCATCTCCAATGAATCAATGGTTTCTTGCTCAGTCTGAGTTGGGAAACCGTACATCAAATAGGCATGGACCATTATTCCGGATGCGGTAAAATTTCTACAAACTTTAGCTACTTGCTCGACTGTAATACCTTTATCAATCAGCTCTAAAAGCCGATCTGAAGCGACTTCCAAGCCACCGCTTACAGCAATGCATCCGGAGGCTTTCAATAAAATACATAGATCAGGTGTGAAACTTTTTTCAAATCGTACGTTCGTCCACCAACTCACTACCAATTTTCTTTTGATGATTTCAATAGCAAGTGATTTCATCAACGAAGGTGGTGCTGCTTCATCCACAAAATGAAACCCGTTTTGTCCGGTTTGTGCAATCATCTCTTCCATGCGATCCACCAAAACTGATGCTGCAATGGGTTCATAGTTTTTGATATAGTCTAAGGTGATGTCGCAAAATGTACACTTGCCCCAATAACATCCGTGTGCCATGGTTAGCTTGTTCCAGCGACCATCACTCCAGAGACTGTGCATGGGGTTGGCGACTTCTATAACAGAAATGTATTGGTCTAAGAACAAATCGCTGTAGTCTGGTGTGCCGACTTGTCCCTGTTTATAATCTTTGCAATTGGCATTGTTGATGTAAACTACAGCACCATTTTCTAAGGTGAATGTTCTTTTCAGTTCATGTTTTTCTTTTCTGCCATGGATGTATTCCCAAAGCATTTCCATGGGAGCTTCACCATCATCTAGTGTGATGAAATCATAAAATTCAAATACTCTTGCATCAGAAAGTGAACGAAGCTCTGTATTGGGGAAGCCGCCACCCATGGCGACTTTAATCTCTGGCCGATTTTGTTTCAACCATTGTGCACACCTGAATGAAGTATATAGATTTCCGGGGAAAGGAACCGAAATCGCGACTAATGCAGGTTGAATAGCTGTGATTTTTTTCTCAAAAATTTGCAACAGAATATTATCTAAATAGGTGTAGGGTTGTTGCAATGCTTCATAGAGTTCATCAAAACTGTTGGCTGATCTGCCAAGTTTTTCAGCGTATCGACTAAATCCAAAATGTTCGTCGATTGTCTCTTTGATCAAATCACTCAAATCTTCCAGATACATCGTGGCCAGGTACTTTGCTTTATCCTGAAGCCCCATGTTACCAAAGGCCCATTTTAAGTCATCTACTTGAGAAAATCGACTTCCTTCGGGAAGAAAATTTCTGCTGCTGACGGCACGAGCTAATGTATCTCGTTTGCCTTGTAAAAATAAAATCACATCATCGATGGTGCGAATATAATCGTCTTGCAATGCTACAATTCGAGCAGTGTTTTCTGATAGTATTGTGTTTCTTTTTTTTACTTCATCAAATAGTGCTGTAAGTCCCTTTTTACAAAATACCGCCAATATCACTTCAATACCCAAATCTGCATGTACTGCAGGAATTCCTCTGGTATTGAAAAATCCTTTCAAATAGGCTGTAGCTGGATAGGGCGTATTCAGCTGGGTGAAAGGAGGTGTGATTAGAAAGATGGGTGAAGGCAAGATTTATAATTATTAAGCGAAATTAATGCATACCCCCTATAACTAGGCAATAAAAAAGCCAGGTGATGATCCTGGCTTTTTTATTTTCAATTATTCAATTAAAGAATGACAACTCGTTTGATGTACTGATTTAATCCATGTGTAATCTTGATGAGGTAAACACCAGGTTTAGCATTTTGTAAGCGGATACTTCCTTTATAATTTCCGCTGAAATTTGCCTGTGTTTGTCGCAATACTTCTCTGCCTTCCGAATTTAGAACTGCTATACCTAAATCCTCTTTACCAGTTACACTGAAGCTTAGATTGAAGTTGCCGTTACTTGGGTTAGGTGCAACAGAAAATCCGATTTTTTCGGGGGCAACATTGATTACTGAAGTTACCGTTACATCTTGTTCTGCCGACAAGCTTTCGCATTTGAATTCATCTACTACAGATGTTCTGTATTTACCCGATTGCGTGATTTTCAGTTTTTGTGCTTTTTCACCTTGAATATCAAATCCATTCAACTGCCATTGGTTGCCATTTACAACAGAACTAATCAAGGTATCAGCATTTCTTGTAATTGTAGGAATTACATTGTTGATAGCAGTAACTGGGGTTTTAGCAGTTGGACAAGTTTGCGCCAGTAACTCTACTCTCATGTCGTAGAAGAAATAGTAGAACTGATTTGGATCTGCAGTAGCTGAAGGAACAACACTATTTCCTGTAACAGTCAGTCCACTGTTTATGCCATTAATTCTTTGTGGGTAAGGTGAAGTAGCTATATTGTTGTTTCTATAAACAGTTGCACCATCTGTGCACTGCATAATTAATATGTGGTTTCCCGGTGTGTTTACTACAAAGTTCAAATTGAAAACCATTCCCTTATCGTTTGGATCATTTTCTGTAACTACACCAGCTTGGGCAGTAGGCCTGGTATTGGAGACAATAAAATCTCTTTGTCCCAAATTGAAAAAACTATATCCCCCTTGAGCATTTTCGCTCGCCAGATCAGCAAGAATAATTCTAACCTTACCAGGGTTTCCAATAAACATCTTGACTGATTCAATTACCATAGGAACAGTATTAGAGAAACGTACGAAGTTGCCGTTGAATTCATTGTATCCGCCAGAAGGAAATGCTGTTTTATCTTTTGGACCTACTGTTCCGGCAAGGTCGTTGAAGGATCCAAAATATTTCCTGTCAGGTGTCAATGTACTTGTACTGGCAACTGTATTCACGGTAGATAATGCAAATGGAATTTTTGCTGTATCTGAGGTAAACCAGCTGATATAATTACCAGTTGTTGTGGTACCTCTAAACAAGGCTGCTGAATTATTACAAATCAACGCTTGCAAAGCAGTCGGTGCAACACCAGCTCCAAGAGCACTTGCTTCCGAAACCACCTGGTTGTTTTCTGCATTCTGATCAGTTACCAAATTTGATTTTGCTGTAAAACTATATTTTGAATTGGCCTTCATTACAAAAGGTGTCTGGAATGTGTACTCAGATTCTGCACCGGATACAAGTGGGCCATTAAACACACCTGTAATAGTTGAAAGCGCATTGCCATTTTCTTTGATTTCAACAGATAAAGGAATATTTCTTTGCTCTTTGCTTCCAGAGTTTCTAAGTTTAATGGTAACATATTGTGAACCATCTGCGCATTCTCCATCAAAAGGGTATACGATTGAACTTAATGCAAGATCATTAGAAGGTCTTACAATGGCAAGTGTGTAATCTTGTGTTTCTCCTCTTGTATAATTGCCTGTTGGTTGAATCGTGTTGGGGTCATTGGTTTCTGAAACAATCACACGCATCAACATTTTATCACCAATTGTAAAGCCTGTTGGAAGGCTGATTGTTGTTTTGAAAGTGCTATCGTTTTGAAGTGCCTGACTGGTTGCAAATGTTTCACCGGCATCTCCAAAATCACCATCATTATTGGTATCAATAAATATTTTTGCATACCTCACATTGTTGGTGTTATCGCAACTTCTCACACGCATAAAAAAGACATTTGATCCACCTGATTCAATGATACCTGTAGAGAGTCTGCTGTCTCTATAGCTGCTGCAGGTGTCTTTGTATTTTGCGTTGATGCCTCCAAAAGAAAGCGAATCAATATAGGCACCACTTTGGTCACTGAATGTTGCTGCTGAGTATGCTGTTCCTCCTGTACCTGAAACTATCAAAGAAAAATTTTGACTGCCGTCGCCTCTGATGAGTTTACCCTTGTGGCGAACTTCAATGGTATAAATTTCGCCAAGTAATACAGAATCGATTTCAATTTTTTCTACATTATCAACATCATTGTCTCCTCTTGTAGCAGGGTTGGCAGGGGCATTTCCATCAAGTTTCCAAGGGAAGAAAGTTTTATTTCCTTGTTTAATGCGAAGATCTAAATCATTTACCAATTTCTTATCCCTAGAATTGAGTGTTCCATTTGGTGTTACAGAACCTGCTGGATCAGTCCATACAATTGTTGCACTTAAAGAACCTTTACCTGATGCAACAATATTTACGGTATAGACTGAATCATTTTTCAGGTTTTTTTCTACTACCATATTGTTTTGTGTATTGTTAAGTACACTTGCTGCTCTGGCAATATTGGCAAGTCCCCATCCATGTCTGTAGTCTGGACCAGGAATGTTTGTAGCCTTATCTGTAGTGTGCAAAATCAATCCCTTGATCGTTGATGACCATGCTGCTTTGTCGTTGTTTTTTCTCATGAAAAGTTCTTGCAACAAGATTGCTGAACCGGCTACTGTCGGAGATGACATCGATGTGCCTGATAGTGTTGAATAAGCAGAATTGCTTCCAGCTCCTGAAGAAGTCACACCAGATCCATTTGCAACAACATCTGGTTTTATCCTACCATCGTCTGTAGGACCGAAACTACTGCTGTTGCTAAGTACTACATCAGCTGCAGTAGTGTAGCCACCTGAAATAGGGAGAACATTTCCCACAATCAGTGCATTCTTCGCATTAGAATATGTAGGCAATAAATCAAAGCCAGTCTGATCGTTTATACCTGAAGGTCTTCCGCCAGCATCTACCATGTTACCGGCTTCATCAAATCTCCAATAGGTGGTACCAATAGCGGGGCCACTTTCGTTTCTATTGTTACCAGCTGATTTTACAAGGAGGTAATTGGGAGATAGGATTGCTATCGAATCCCACATTTGTGTCTCACTACTATAATTACCAAATTTCCAATCTTCAGTTGATCCAGGGGCGCCCCAGAATTCCCATCTGTTTTGTCCACTATTAAATCTCCAGCCAGCAATTGAGCCATAGGAGTGGTTAGATACAAGAAGGCCTGCAGCTTCTGAGGAAATCTCTGAAATGTGATTGGAAAAGTCATAGGCAATGATTCCTTTAATACCATGTGCCATACCTTTTGCAATACTATTTACTCCTGATGCAACTAGTGTACCGGTAACGTGTGTAGCGTGATTATCTACAGTAGAAGGATTATCCTTTTGTGTGATTCTCCCAATAAGCTCAACATGTGTTTTATTGATCAAACCTCCATCCCACAATGCAAGTTTGTTGGTTAGTAGAGCACTTGAGCCATCTAAATTTAATCCAGAGCTTCCACCTGTCCACAATTTATTTGTACCTATTGTAGATGCTGCTGTTACATTACTTTGGGTGCCTACATACATTGGAAAACCCAACTCATCAACACCAACCAGCTGAGCAAAATTCCCCTTATCATCTGTTATCGTTAATCTCCATCCCTTTTTCGCCGCAAGGCTCATTGCTTTTTCATAACGCTGTGTTTCTACAATACGTTGATCATTTGATATTTTTTCAAGCTCACGTATTTGAGGTATGGTTTGCTTTTGTGCATGCAATAATGAGTTGCCAAGCAATAAAAAAGCAGCAAGAACAAAAACTTTATTTTTTTGCATTTTCATAACGATGAAGATAAAAATTATTGGTCTGAAAAAGCTACCTTGTTCAGAGAATGCTGAATTTAAACAATATTTTAATCGGAGGTAATAAATGTTGATTAACGGAAAAATAACTGGGTTTATGTTGCTCATGATCTCGCTTATGGGTTGTGGAGCCTCTAAAGTAATCGTAACGGGTAAGGTGCAGCGTGTGATGGGTAACCAAATGCCTTCTCCCGACCTGGAAAATGAGGAACCAGGCGGGTTTAGTACAACAGTTTTTTTCTTTGAACCCACTTTGATGAATACGGGGATGCCGACAGGAGAACAGGGGGTATTTTTGATGACAAATAAAAAATTGGTTGCCAAGGTATTAGCTGAAAAAAATGGCAGTTTCAAGCTTAAAATAAAGCCTGGAAAATACTCTGTTCTTTTGGGAAAAGAAGGGCAGTATTACAGCAATATTTCTGATTTAGAAGGGTTGATTAATCCTATTGAAATCAATAAAAGGACCCAATTTCCTATCGTTTTGAGGGCTGATTGGGGAGCTATCTATTAGCCGTCATTAACTCGAACAAAAACTCCAGTCTTTTCCAATCCTCCATGGGTTTTACCAAATTGGTAACATCAAAATACATGGTATGTTTTTCCTTGGTATTAAACACAAATTATCCTGTTGAGTTGTCATCCTGCTTTTTAAATCTCTACGCTTATTTGTTGCTCTTTGAAAAACTATTCATGGTCTCATACCTTTCTTCGTGCTTGGAAGTTTCCTGCCTCGTATTACTACCGATGTGCATCACTACAGCTGTTTTTTCTTTACGTAATTTTTCCCATTTAGGTAAACCTTTGCCATTGGGGTTGCCAGTCTTGATGAAATTCACAAAATAGCTTTGCATGATTTTTGAAACCTTTCTGTCTTCCTCTGTCCATTTGTAAACTTTGTTGCCATCAAGATTTCCCATAGCATATTCAATTTCTGCTGAGTGCGCTGCTCCATCACTACCGGGTCTTGGGTGTTCATAGTAGTATCTATATGTGGGTTGTCCGGTTTGCTTTTGTTGTTCAATCCACTTCCAGGTACTGAAAGAAATAAACATGTCGCCCGCAAGATCATTGGCAGCTTGCTTTACCTCGTTGTCGTTTGCCGGTGCGTATACTTTCAATACTGCATCAGCATTTTTCCCAAATCTTTTTGTGATTAGTTTTTTAAAATTATCGACAGTAATTTTTTCATTGCCCATGATACTTCTGTAGTTAGATTCCTCACTGTTCCAGCCAGCCAACAATGGCACATTGGCCTGCTCTCCATTGCTAAAAATTGTTTCAGGATCTTTTGGAAAGAAAACACCATCAATACTTCTGTTGAAATTGAATAGTCCGAATTTTTCTGCATAACTAAGAATGCTATCGGCCGGCATTGCTCTCAGTGCTGAAATCGAATTTGTATTGGTCATCTTCATAAAACGATCGCCAGATTTTTCCACTTCTGCTAAAGGCATTGCAGGAAGTGCACCAAGTATAGATCCGCTCTCACCAATTGCTCCGGCAATCATATTTTTCGAAAGTGGAGAAGCCATTAATGCACTGACAGAAATTGAACCTGCAGATTCACCTGCAATGGTTATTTTTTTGGGATCTCCGCCAAATGCTGCAATATTTTCATGTACCCATTTTAATGCAAGAGCCTGATCCATTAAACCATAATTACCCGATGAGCCTTTTTCTGATTCTTTAGATAGTTCTTCGTGTGCTAAAAAACCAAAAACACCTAATCTGTAATTGACGGTTACAGCAATAATACCTTGCTCTGCCATGCTTGCTCCATCGTATCTCGGTTCAGAGCCATCTCCAGCCACAAAGCCTCCTCCATAGTAATACACCAAAACAGGTAGTAATTTTTTGCCAGTTTTCACTGGCTTCCAAACATTCAAATAAAGGCAATCTTCGGAGGTGCCATTCGATCTGAAAACCATATCGCCAAAAATATTGGTCTGCATGGCTTTGGGTCCAAACTGTTTTGCATTGCGAACACCATCCCATTTTTCAATTGGTTCAGGAGCTTTCCATCTGCGTTCGCCGACAGGAGCTTTGGCATATGGAATACCTTTGTAAGCAACAACAGCTTTATTCTCCTCAACTCCTTCCAGCATACCTTGTAGAGTTGTTAGTTGTGTTGAAGCCTTATTCATAGTATTCTCTTGTGCTTTAATCTGGAGTAGTGAAAGGGCAAATAAAAAACTGAGACAAGCTTTCATGGTTGATGTTGAATTGGTGGTTATATTAGTTATAAATCTAAGTTTTTTAATGATGCGTAAAATCTATTTAGCTATAAATGCATTAAGCATTATTTGTTTGTTAGTTGCCTTTCCTAAGAGTAATCTTGCTCAAGATGTCAAGATCCTTACTAAAGGGACAAATTCTTCCTTGAGAGGGCTTTCGGTTGTAGACGAAAATATTGTATGGGCAAGTGGCAGCAATGGTAAAGTTGTAAAAACTACCGATGGGGGAGCTTCATTTAAATGGTTTACTGTACAGGGGTATGAGCAACGCGACTTCCGCGATATTCATGCATTTGATAGCAGTAATGCAGTTATCATTGCCATTGATACACCTGCGCTAATTCTTAAAACAAATGATGGTGGTCGCTCTTGGTATAAAGTATTTGAAGACAGCAGAGCTGGCATGTTTTTGGATGCTATACACTTTGAAGGTAAACACGGTGTAGTAATTGGTGATCCCATAGATGGTCGGCCTTTCATCGCTAATACAAACAACAATGGTGAAACATGGCAGGTACAGTTCTTACAAAACGACTGCCAGCAAACAATCAATGGTGAAGCATTTTTTGCTGCCAGCGGAAGCAATATTCAATTGCTCAAAAGAGGTGATGGGTACTTTCCTCTTTTTGTTTCAGGAGGTATTCAATCCAGGTTGTTTTTTCAAGGCCAATGTATTGCTTTGCCAATGCAGTCGGGCAAAAATTATACAGGAGCAAACGGTTTGTTCTTTTCAAATCGTCTTAAAAAAGGGGTAATCATAGGCGGTGATTTTTCTGATGCCAAAAGGTCTGATAGTGCAATGGTAGTTTTTGAATTGGGTAAAACTTTAAAAATTGGTCAGCCCACATCAATCCCTGCTGGCTATAAAAGTGGGGTCGCTTTTTTGGGTAAGGATGATATCATAACCTGTGGAACTACAGGAGTAGATAAATGGTCGGCCAGCAAAAACAAATGGACGAATTTGTCCTCCCAAAGCTTTCATGCTGTTCAATCAGATAAAAATCATAAAATATTATATTTATGTGGAAGTAATGGGTATATAGCAAAAATAGTTTCTAAATAGTACTTAAATAATAAAAAATATTAATAAGTAGATGATTAAAAATCTATATTTAATGCATTTTATCAAATAATTTCTAGTTTTTACTTTTAAAGGTTGAAGGCGCAGGGTAATTTTGCACAAAATAATTACTAGCCTATGTGTGGAATTGTTGCTTATGTGGGATACCGAGAAGCCTATCCCGTCATTTTAAAGGGCTTGAAGCGATTAGAGTACCGTGGTTACGACAGTGCAGGAATTGCATTAAATGCCGATGGTATAAATGTACATAAAAAACAGGGCAAGGTTGCCAACTTGGAGGAGTCGTTGAACGGGAGTAGCCTCAGTGCGACAATTGGCATCGGTCATACCAGATGGGCTACACATGGTGAGCCAAGCGATAGGAATGCCCATCCGCATTTGTCCACTTCTGGAAGACTCGCCATGATACACAACGGCATCATTGAGAATTATGCATCCCTTAAACAGGAATTAGACAAGAAGGGCTATGTCTTTAAAAGTGATACAGATACAGAAGTCCTATTGAATTTTATTGATGATATCCTTATACGAAATGAATGTTCATTAGAAGAAGCAGTTCGTATTGCATTGAAACGTGTGGTTGGAGCATATGTAATTGTATTGCTGGATGAGCAGGATCCTACAACTTTAATTGCTGCCAGAAAGGGGAGTCCGCTTGTAATTGGAGTAGGCAAGAACGAACATTTTTTGGCATCTGATGCATCACCAATTATTGAGTATACCAAGCAGGTGGTGTATGTAAATGATTATGAATTGGCAATTATCAAAGGGAATGAATTGATTTTAAAGAACCTGGGCAATGAAGTAATCACTCCATTTGTGCAGCAATTGGATTTGGAGTTGGCTGCAATTGAGAAGGGGGGATATGATCATTTTATGTTGAAGGAAATTCATGAACAGCCTAAGACCATTTTTGATTGCTTAAGAGGAAGATTGGATATGGCCAACCATGAGATCATCATGAGTGGTGTGCAACAATACATGGATGAATTAAAAAATGCAAACCGCATCATCATCATTGCTTGTGGAACCAGCTGGCATGCAGGTTTGGTGGCGGAATATGTCATTGAAGAATTGTGTCGTATTCCTGTGGAAGTGGAGTATGCATCTGAATTTCGTTACAGAAATCCAATCGTTAACAAAGGCGATGTAATTTTTGCTATTTCTCAAAGTGGTGAAACAGCAGATACTTTAGTAGCAATTGAAAGAGCAAAGGAGCAAGGTGCAATCATTTTTGGGATATTGAATGTTGTTGGATCTTCTATTGCGCGTATTTCACATGCAGGGGCTTATACACATGCTGGTCCGGAAATTGGCGTAGCCAGCACTAAGGCATTTACTGCACAGTTGGTGGTATTGACGATGATGGCATTAAAGATTGCTAAAGAAAAAAATACAATTACAGATGATCGTTTTGTCCATTTGATGGAAGAGTTGAATACTGTTCCAGATAAAGTGTCAGAAATTTTGACATCTGCTGATGCAGTTAAGGAAGTTGCTTTGAAGCATGCTGATGCATCAAGTTTCCTTTTCCTTGGGAGAGGATACAATTTTCCTGTCGCCCTAGAGGGTGCATTGAAATTAAAAGAGATATCCTATATCCATGCCGAAGGTTATCCTGCTGCAGAGATGAAGCATGGTCCAATTGCTTTGGTGGATGAAAACCTTCCTGTATTGTTTGTTGCCACCAAAGACACGTATCATGAAAAAGTGATCAGCAATATGCAAGAGATCAATGCGAGAAAAGGAAAACTTATTGCTGTGGTTACTGAAGGCGATAGAAGTGTTGAAAATCTGACAGGAGATCTCATTTTTGTTCCAGAAGCAGATGAGATAATTGCGCCAATATTAAATGTAATTCCACTTCAATTGTTGTCGTATTACATTGGTGTTGGAAGGGGTCTTGACGTTGATCGTCCGAGGAATTTAGCCAAAAGCGTAACTGTTGAATAACGTATAAATTAACCTATGAACAAGATAAGTAAGAAGCCAATTTCTTCGATTGGATATGAATTTATCAGTGAAGCCTATTTGCCTGCTGGCAAAGATGAGTACCATCTTCGAAATAGACACAACCACAGCGGGATTGCATACAGGAGTTTGACTGCTTCTGAGATTGAAACTTTGGTAAGGAACAGCAATACCTCTGATAACTGGAACAATATTCTGGTGTCTGCTCAGTTTGATCCACAGTTGGTAAAGCAGTGCAGCTTTTTTGGGTTAGTGCGTATTGGAAAGTTAGAGCCTTTTTCTTTGGGGTTTCATAACCTGAGTCTTTCAGTTGGTTTATACAATTCAACCATTATCAGTTGTGATTTTGGTGATAATGTTTGTGTTCACAACGTTAATTATCTTTCTCATTTTGTAGTGGGGAGTGAAGTGATGATTGCCAATGTAAATGAGCTGGCAACAACGAGTACAGCTAAGTTTGGTAATGGTATCATTAAAGATGGAGAGACGGAAGCGCAAAGAATATGGTTGGAGATATGTAATGAAAATGGAGGAAGAAAGGTGTTGCCATTTGATGGAATGCTGACTGCCGATGCATTTCTTTGGTCGAAATACAGAAGTGATGAAAAGTTGATGAATGCTTTTCATTCATTCACAGAAAAGAAGTTTGACAGTTCGAGAGGGCATTATGGAATTATTGGTGACAGGACAGTCATCAAAAATTGTAAAATGATTAAGGATGTACTGATTGGTTCTGATGCATATATAAAAGGTGCGAATAAAATCAAAAATGTAACCATCAACAGCAATGACCAGGCTTCGACACAAATTGGTGAAGGATGTGAACTGGTAAATGGAATTATTGGTGTGGGTTGTAGAATTTTTTATGGTGTTAAGGCTGTTCGTTTTTTCATGGCATCCCATTCGCAATTGAAATATGGTGCACGTTTGATCAATTCCTATTTGGGAAACAACGCGACAATATCTTGTTGTGAAGTTTTGAATTCTTTGATTTATCCTTTTCATGAGCAGCACCATAACAATTCATTTTTATGCGCTTCCTTGGTGATGGGTCAATCTAATGTTGCAGCAGGTGCTACAATTGGTTCCAATCACAATTCAAGAGGTGCCGATGGTGAATTGATTGCTGGTCGAGGTTTCTGGCCTGGACTTTGTGTAAGTTTGAAACACAATTCAAAATTTGCATCATTCTCTCTTCTGGCAAAAGGCGACTTTCCTTTTGAGTTGAACATACCTATCCCGTTCTCATTGATCATCAATGATGCAAGTTCAAATGAATTAAGAATCATTCCTGCATACTGGTTCAGGTATAATTTTTATGCTTTACAAAGAAATGAATGGAAGTACAAGGATAGGGATTCAAGAATAGTAAAAGAATTATTGCTTGAGCATAGAAGTCTGGCACCTGATAGTGTAAATGAAATATTTGAGGCTTTGGAATTAATGGCTTTGTATACCGGTAAAGCCTATTACAGATCGAAAGATCAGAAAACACCTGCTGATGATGTTTGTGCAAAAACAGGGTACAAGTTACTGGAAAAGCAAGATAAATTGGTAGATGATCTGGAAGTGTTGGCAGAAGGATTTGAAAACAGCAATCGTAAGGTTGTTTTGTTGAAAGTTAGACAAGCATATGCAGCCTATATTGAGATGATCAGGTATTATGCAGCAGGAGAATTGGTGACGGCTTTGAAACAACAGAATGATTCAGATGCTGTTTCATTCATCAATCAATTGTCAGCTTCAGCAAAAAGAGAGCAGTGGATCAATGTAGGTGGACAGTTAATGCCATCTTCAACATTTGAGCAATTGTTGGATAAGATTCATTCAGGGAAAATTAAATCATGGGAAGGCGTACATGCTTGTTATCTTGATGCTGCATCAAATTATAATGAGCAGGTATTGTTGCATGCACTTGCATCATTGATGGAGTTGGATGGTTTAAAGAAGAGGTCATTTAATGAGGAAAAAGTTGAGCAATTGCTTAAGCAACATTTGGAAACAACAGAGAAAGTGTATGAAGGAATCGTTGCTTCAAGAGAAAAGGACATGAGCAATCCATTTAGAACAATGGTCTTTTCTGATAAAGATGAGCAAGAGGCTGTAGTTGGAAAGCTAGAGGATAATGGCTTCATCAAACAGAAAGATATTGAAAGAAAAGAATTGAGAAGGACAGTTGAATTGATTACAAAAAGAATGGGAGTGATGATTCAATAGGTATTTGAAATCCATCACAAAATTTCATCAGCAGAATTGATACCTTCGCGGAGTGATATATCTCAAGCTTGTATTGGTTGCCATCATGTGGGCTGGAACATTCATAGCTACAAAGATGGCGTCTCATGTATTTGGTTCATTTACAGGAGCTTCGTTTCGCTATCTGGTTGCATTGTTGTTCATGGTTCCAATGATGTTGTTCAAGGATTCAAAGGCATTTAAAGTAACAAGAAAGCAATTCATTCAACTTGCTCTACTTGGATTCACTGGTATTTTTGCATACAGTTTTTTTTTCTTTACGGGATTAAGATTGGTTAAAGCAAGTCACGGTGCATTGATTGTTGCATTGAATCCTGTGCTTGTAATGTTAATCTCTTCGCTTATTGGAAAGGAAAGAATTTCTCCATTCAAAATAATGGGATTGATGTTGTCGCTCACAGGAACAGCAATTGTGATAGCCAGAGGTGATATAATGGATTTGTTTACCATGTTTACCTGGGGTGATGCATTGATGCTGGGTTGTCCCATTTCATGGGCTTTCTATACCTATTTTGCAAAAGATGCGTTGAAGTTTTCTACACCTTTGCAAGCCTCTACCTGGGCCATTTTAACAGGAATGATGTTTATTGTATGCTTTGTTCCTTTTGAGCCATTTCCTGTAAATGTTGATTGGACCGTCTGGTTGGCAATTGTTTATTTAGGGATTTGCGGTTCGGTACTTGGATTTGTTTGGTATTATGAAGGTATCAAAGCCATTGGTCCTGTTAAAACATCAGCATTCAACAACTTGATCCCCATCTTTGCAATGCTGCTCTCCGTTATATTGTTAGGAGAAACCATTCATACTTATATGATATATGGTTCCGCAATGGTTATTGGCGGAGTTTTCATAATCAATAAGTTCTAGTTTGTTCTTCCCGGATAAACTTTCAGTGCTTCTTCTAAACAATCCATTGCAGCATTGATATCATCATTGTTGATCACATACGCCAAGCGCACTTCATTTTTTCCTAGTCCCTTGGTTTCATAAAAACCACTTGCAGGTGCAAGCATTACTGTTTGTCCCTTGTAAGAAAAAGATTCAAGCAGCCATTGACAAAAACGATCGCCATCGTCAATGGGTAATTTTGCAATTACGTAAAATGCTCCACCTGGAGTTGGACAAAAAACACCCTCCATTTTGTTGAGCCGGTTCACGAGCAAATTGCGTCTTGATAAGTAAGCCGCTTTTGGTTCATTGAAGTAATCATCGGGGAGATCAACAGCAGCTTCGCCAAGAATCTGGGCGAGTCCGGGTGGACTTAACCTTGCTTGAGCCAATTTTAAAACAGCCAGGTAAACTTCTCTGTTCTTGGTAACAAAAGCGCCAATTCTTGCACCACATGCCGAGTAACGTTTAGATATTGTATCCATCAAGATGACCTGTTCCTGAATTTTCTGAAGATGCAGTGCACTGGTATATTCACCTTCATAACAGAATTCGCGATAAGCTTCATCAGAGAACAAGAACAATTGATTGCGGAGGCAAATATCTTCAAGTTGTTCCATTTCTGTTTTGCTGTATAAATAACCAGTGGGGTTATTGGGGTTGCAAATCAGAATCGCCTTGGTCTTTGGTGTAATCAGCTTTTCAAATTCAGCAATTGGAGGTAAAGCAAATCCATTTTCAATAGAAGAAGTAACTGGCACAATTTTAATTCCTGCCATCACCGCAAAACCATTGTAATTGGCGTAAAAAGGTTCTGGTATGATCACTTCATCACCAGCGTCTAAACAAGCCATCATGCCAAATACAATGGCCTCGCTTCCTCCCGCTGTGATGATGATTTGTTCTGCGTTAATATCTATTCCATTTTTACGATAATACTCAACAAGCTTTTTTCTATAAGATTCATTACCTGCACTATGGCTGTAGGCCAATACTTTGATATCAGCATTTTTTACCGCATTCATTATCTCGGCTGGAGTTTCAATATCTGGTTGTCCGATGTTCAGGTGATGGACTTTAATACCTTGCGCTTTTGCTTTTTCTGAGAATGGAACCAATTTCCTGATCGGTGATGGGGGCATCATTTCCCCTCTTTGTGAAGGTTTTAACATGAAGCAAAATTAGGCAAATTGGATGCTTCAACAACAATATGTAAATTTGAATTATTGATGAAACAGTTAATCTTCTTAATGTTCGTTTTTTGTGCAATGTTTTTGCCGGTGAACCATGCGTTAGCGCAGCAGGCAGATCAAAGCAATGGGTTTGTGTTGAAGGAAAGTTTTTTTGATTTTGGAAAGATTCCACAAGGGAAACCTGTTTTTCATGTGTTTGAAATTAAAAATACAGGCAAATCAATCCTTCAGATAACAGATGTTCAAGCTTCTTGTGGTTGTACCACTCCGGTTTGGGAAAGAGAACCGGTTAAGGTTGGAGGTTCAACTCAAATCAAAATAGGATACAATGCTGCAGAAGCAGGATATTTTGAAAAGACAATAACAGTGTATTATGGTCAGGGTGAGACAATGCTGATCACCATCAAGGGCGATGTTTGGAGGACTCCTGATCAGCCAGCACCATCAAACAAGAGTATATCATTGTTAAAAAAAATAAGAATCAATAACAACAACTAGAAAATCAATAAAAAATAGCGTTATGAAAAAAATCATGTTGACTCTCTTCATTGCCCTTTTTGCCTTTATGGGTTTTGCACAAAATGCAAGCAATAGTGCGGGATCAGTAGTGAAATTCAAAGAAATGAGACATAATTTTGGAAAAATTAAGCAGGGTGTGCCTGTAACGTATGATTTTGAATTTACCAATGTTTCAAATGGGGCAGTAATTATTGAAACAGCTACAGCTTCATGTGGCTGCACAACACCTACATGGCCACAGGCTCCAGTAATGAAGGCTAAAACAGAAAAAATCAAAGCTGGATTTAATGCAGCTGCACCTGGACCTTTTGAAAAAACGGTTTTTGTGAAAATTAAAGGAGTTGATGCTCCTGTTGAGTTAAAAATTGCAGGAGAGGTACTTTCTGCTACAGAATACGACAAGTTGAATAAGAAGTAATAGGTATTCTCAAGAAGTTTGGGGCGAACCATGAATGGAACAAGTTTTTAACACTTTGTTCCATTAGCGGTTTGTCCCTTTTTTTTTTAATAAAAGGGGTTAGTTTTGTCGCATGGATCCTAATTTGATCACAGATTTACAATCCGCTGAGGCATTGTCTTTTGAGGCTTTCAAAACGGCAGTGATCAATGATTACAAAATAGCTTTTGAAAGTAGACAGGCCAGCTTATTGGGCAGGAAAGAAGTATTGACGGGTAAAGCTAAGTTTGGCATTTTTGGAGATGGAAAAGAAGTGCCACAAGTTGCCATGGCAAAGTTTTTTATGCCTGGTGATTTTTGTGCAGGATATTATCGTGATCAAACTTTTGCATTTGCTACGGGTATTGCTACGATTAGTGAGTTTTTCTCACAATTGTATGCTGATCCAAATCCCAATCATGATCCTCACAGTGCAGGGAGGCAAATGAATTCACATTTCTGCTCTCCGTTCATCAACGAAGAAGGTGGATTTTTGGATTTGGCCAACAGAAAAAATCTGGCTGCTGGTATGGCGCCAACAGCTGGCCATATGCCCAAGGCATTGGGTTTGGCATATGCCTCCAAAGTGTATAGAAATGTTTCTGTTCTTCAAAACGAAACAGATTTTTCAAAAGGTGGAAATGAAGTATGCTTTGCAACAATTGGCGATGCTTCAACAAGTGAAGGGCATTTTTGGGAAACAATGAATGCTGCAGCTGTTAGCCAGGTGCCTTTAGCTGTTTTTGTTTGGGATGACGGATATGGAATTTCTGTTCCTAAAGAAGTACAAACTGTAAAGGCATCAATTTCTGAAGCGTTATCAGGTTTTGAAAAAACCAGGACTTCAAATGGAATATATATTTATAGAGTAAAGGGCTGGGATTATGCACAAATGTGTGAGGCATTTGAGGAAGGAATTGCAATAGCAAGAAGTGAACATACTCCAGTTTTATTTCATGTAGAAGAGTTGACACAACCGCAAGGTCATTCAACTTCTGGAAGTCATGAACGCTATAAAACACCTGAACGTTTACAGTGGGAAAGAGATTGGGATTGTCTTCCTAAATTTCGAACTTGGATTCTTGAAAATGCTTTGGCAACTGAGCAAGAAATGATATCACTTGAAGAATCATTAAGGACTTATGTTTTGCAATGCCGTCAAGAAACATGGAAATTATATGATGGTCCAATACAAGAACAAAAAACCAAAACGCTTAAACTGATTTCAGACATATCTTCATATGATGAAACAGGTCGTGTTGAAAAATTATATCAAGAGTTGCTCAGCAACACAATTCCTTTTAGAAGAGATGTAATGTCTGCACTAAAGAAGACATTGTCGATACTGAAAGAGAAAAATGTCACTTACGAGTTGGAAACGTATTATGTAAGTTTGTTGACAGAAAGTAAAACGCTTTTCAATTCATATTTACAATTTAACGAGAATGTACCACTTGCTGTTGCTGAGTTACCTGTAGGACTCATTCAGCATGAGGGACCTGCTCAAAATGGGTATGAGATACTCAATAAATATTTTGATGAGTTATTTGCAGCCAATAATAAAGTAGTTGCGTTTGGAGAAGATCTTGGTAAAATTGGGGATGTCAATCAAGGGTTTGCGGGTTTACAGCAAAAGTATGGTGCAAACAGAATTTTTGACACTGGCATTCGTGAATTGACAATAATGGGTCAGGGTGTGGGAATGGCAATGCGTGGACTAAGGCCTATTGCTGAAATTCAGTATCTGGATTACTTGCTTTTTGGATTACAGATTCTGAGTGATGATGCAGCAACACTTCATTTCAGATCTACTGGAAAACAAGTTGCACCTATCATTGTAAGAACACGAGGTCATCGTTTAGAGGGTATCTGGCATAGTGGTTCTCCAATAGGAGTGATGATTAATGCATTGAAAGGTTTTCATGTTTGTGTTCCACGAAATATGGTGCAGGCTATTGGATTTTACAATTCATTGTTGGAAGGTAAAAATCCAGGTATTGTAGTGGAGTGCCTCAATGGATATCGACTCAAGGAAAAAACTCCTGCAAGTTTACTTGAATACAAGCTTCCTTTTGGTATACCAGAAGTTATTAGAGAAGGTAATGATATCACTATAGTGTCTTATGGTTCTACACTTCGCTTAGTAGAAGAAGCTGCTGCTTTCCTTGCAGAGCAAGGTATTGATTGCGAGGTTGTTGATGTACAGACTTTGTTGCCATTTGATATCCATCACAAAATTGTTGCATCACTGAAAAAAACAAGTCGCATTTTATTTGTTGATGAAGATGTTCCTGGTGGTGCTACATCATTTATGTTTTCAGAAGTGATGGACAAACAAGGTGGTTATCGTTGGTTGGATGCAACGCCTAGAATTCTTTGCGCGCAGTCGCATCGTCCTGCCTATGGCAGTGATGGTGATTATTTCTCAAAACCCAATGTGGAAGATATAATCAGTAGGGTTGAGGAAATGATAGCGGAGTAAATTAATCCAGAAATCTTCCTTTGTATTTAGCGTCATACAACAAACAGGATGCTGTACGACCAAACCATTTATACCTGTTCTTTCCAACTATCCTGTAGAAATAGTCGCGAAGAGAAGTTGGAACTATCCAAAATATATAAAGCAAATTCCAGGGGAAAGGTAGATCCTTGATGATGTTTAATATGGCTGTCGACCGATAGTATATATTGCCTTTGTTGTAAAAAACAACTGATGCTGCTCCATCAACAAATTCGTTGATGTTTAAACTTTTTGCTGTGGTGCCACCCAGTGGTGCAAATTTTAATTTTTGATTTCTGTCAGCTTTGATGAGAAAATTAACTGTCCTGTTGCACAGTACACACGCTCCATCGTAGAATACAATACGATGTTTGGAGACGTTTTGCATATGCAACCTAATTATTTGAGGTTGTGGAATACTTTTTGAACATCTTCGTCTTGTTCCAGCTTGTCGATTAGCTTGAGTACTTCTTGTGCTTTTTCTTCGTCGACTTCAACGGTTGTTACTGGTATCCATTCTACTTCCGCACTCAGAGGGTTCAAATTTTTCTCTTCCAAAGCTTTTTGCATGTTTCCGAAGTCTCCAAAAGCACAACGCAAGACCAACACTTCTTCGCCGGAATCATTGGTACTTTCACCCAATTCTTCAAGTCCGAAATCGATTAACTCCAGTTCAAGGTCTTCTTGGTTGAGTCCCTCATTTTTCAATTTGAAAACCCCCATTTTTTTGAATTGAAAGCTTACGCTTCCGCTATTTCCAAGAGCTCCATTTCCTTTGTTGAAATGAGCCTTGATATTGGCAACTGTTCTTACGTGATTATCTGTTGCGGTTTCCACCAATACAGCAACACCATGGGGTGCATAGCCTTCATAAAGAATTTCTTCAAAGTTCTCCATTTCCTTACCCATTGCTCTCTTGATGGCAGCTTCAACCCTGTCTTTAGGCATGTTAACGCTCTTTGCATTTTGCATACAACGACGAAGAGCGGGATTGGTGTTGGAATCTGGGCCACCTGCTTTTACTGCTATAGCAATTTCTTTTCCAATTCTGGAGAATTGTTTTGCCATTTTGTCCCAACGGGCGAACATAGTAGATTTCCTAACTTCAAATATCCTTCCCATAATTTCTATTAATAAAAGGCAAAGTTAAGGATTGCTTGTTGATTTGGAAACCTTAGGCATGCGGGTATATTTCTCTATAGAAGTACTTCCATTGGTATCGGATACTATCGTTTGTGTAAAACTATTTTCGCTGTCTTTAGTAAGGTTGATTCTGATAGGCACTCCTCTTACTGCTGGATAAGTGCAGAAAACATTCGTTTCAATGATATCAGAATTTTCCAATTTGAAATCACCAAAACCAAAACCTTTTTTAGGAGCTTTTGTTACCGGGTCTAGGAAATACTGTACAAACATGAAATAGCCACCCTGAAATATTTTGTACTGATCTCTTTTAAATCTTGCTGTATCTCCATTGGTGACAGAAATATATTCTTCTAATTTCCATACACCATCCATATCAGAAGTGCTGTTGAAATTGATTTTGTAGTAATCTTCTACGAGACGGTTGGGAACTCCTGCAATCATGATTTCAGGAATAACTTGTTTATACCCGGCTTCATGTGGCTCAATAACCAAGTCGAACGAGCGTGCAGAATCTAATAAACCTGTGCTGAAAATATTGTGTTCAACAAGTTTAGATCCATCGTAGGTGTAATAACCAAATCCAAAAGAAGAGCTTGTGTCTTCTCTCATGTTTGTAAATGCATAATATTCGTCTGTATATACTTTGCGTTGCTCAGCGTGATCAATAGCATTTTCTACACCATTGGCTGTGAACACTTGAGATTGCATGGTGTACCATCCTGCTATTCCATTATTCTCCTCTTTTGATTCTCCGCAACCCAATAATGATATACTTGTAAGGACCAAAAGAGATGCCCATAAATTCATTTTTTTCATCATCAACGAACGGTTAAATTTTGCTAAATGTAACATTTGTGTACAAAATACAATTTCTTGTTTATTCTATTGCTAGTTATCAAATAAAAAGACAATTTCAATAAAAAAAGCCTCATAAGAGGCCTTTTTTGTTAGATATTTAAAAGATGTTTAAGCGTTTAGCTTACTATTCTTTTTACTGTACAAGAAATAAACAACCAATCCGATAGCCATCCAGCCAAACGCTACTTTTAGTGTTTGTTCATCTAAGCCAACAATCATTGCGGTACATATTACGGCACCTAAAGTACTAACTACTGGAGCAATTGGTGTTTTGAATGGGCGTTCCATCGTTGGGGCTTTTACACGAAGGATCCATACACCGATGCTTACCAGTACAAAGGCAAACAAAGTACCAAAGCTAGTGAGATCACCTGCTACGTGTCCAGGAACAAATGCTGCAAAAGCACCCACAAATACAAATAAGATGATGTTTGATTTATAAGGTGTTTTGAATTTAGGGTGAAGATCACCGAAGGCCTTTGGAATCAAGCCGTCGTTGCTCATGGTGTAGAAAATACGACTTTGACCCATAAGCATTACCAGGATTACAGATGAAAAACCTGCAAGGATAGCTACTGTAACTGCTGTAGCCAACCAGCTGTATTCTTTCATATAAGTAGATATGGTGTAGGCAACGGATGCTTCGCGTCCTTTTTCTGGATCCACAAACTCCTTCCAGTTGGTTACTCCAGTCAATACGTGACCAAATAATATGTAGAGTATTGTACACACTACCAAAGAGCCCAGGATACCAATTGGCATATCTCGTTTAGGATTTTTTGCTTCCTGTGCAGCAGTTGAAACAGCATCAAAACCGATGAAGGCAAAAAATACAATTGCAGCTCCTCCAAGTACACCACCCCAGCCGTGTTTGTTCCAACCGCTGTAATCGGCAATAACTTTTCCAGCCTGATCTACAACTGCAGGTTCGTTAGCAGGAATCAAATAGGGAGTATAGTTTGCTTGGTTGATATACTGCCATCCAATTGCAATGAAAATAAGTACAACTGCCACTTTGATGAAAACGATAACAGCATTCACCATAGCAGATTCCTGTGTTCCTTTTATAAGCAATAAGGTTAACAAAAAGAGAATGATGAGTGCTGGTGCATTGATCATACCCTGATGATAAACACCTGCTGAATCAGTAAAGCTTTCAAAAGGAGAGTGACACCATTCATAGGGTATTGCTCCTCCTAATAGCTTGTTTAAATATTCACTCCAGGCTATTGATACAGTAGCTGCACCTAGTGCATACTCCATGATTAGGGCCCATCCGATGATCCAAGCAACCAATTCACCCATGGTGACATAAGAATAAGCATATGCGCTACCGGCAATTGGTATCATCGAAGCGAATTCTGCATAACAAAGTCCTGCAAAAGCACAACCAATTGCAGCTACTATAAATGATAATGTTACTGCTGGTCCCGCAGCTTGTCCCGCTGCTGCTGCCGTTCTAACAAATAGACCTGCGCCAATGATTGCGCCAATTCCCAGTGCAATCAGATTTCCTGCGCCTAATGTACGCTTCAATCCCTTTTCAGAGTCAGCCGCCTGAGATAACATATCCGTCAGCGATTTTCTTCTAAATAAACTCATAGCAATTCTTTGGTTATTTGATATATGAAAGTTCTAAAATAGCCAATTATTCTATATAGAAAATTTTTATTTTATGCATTCAAATAAAATTCTGAAATCCAATCAAATCAATTATTTTGAGTCCTTAAAGTATAAATCATTTGCCAATGAAAGGTTCTTCGAGTAGGCTTACACTCTATATTATTATTGCCATGATATTGGGTATAGGGGTAGGGTATGTGATTCATTTGCAATCGTCTCCGGAAACGATAAAGGAGTTCTCTTCCAATATTAAGTTGCTGACCACTATATTTCTGAGACTGGTGCAGATGGTTATTGCCCCACTTGTATTTACTACACTGGTGGTGGGGATAGCTAAGCTAGGAGATCTGCAAGCAGTGGGGCGTGTTGGGGGTAAAGCCATGCTATGGTTTATTTCTGCTTCACTCGCCAGTTTATTGCTGGGGATGTTGTTGGTCAACTTTTTTAAACCAGGAGCAGCTATTGAGTTAGGTAATGCAGATTTAGATAGCGCAAAAGATCTTATTGGTAAAACACAAGAGTTTTCATTTGTTAAGTTTATTGAACATGTTTTCCCTAAGAGTCTGATAGAGGCCATGGCTCATAATGAGATTTTACAATTGGTGGTCTTTAGTATCTTTTTTGGTGTTGCAACCGCTGGATTGGGGGATAAGGGTAAGGTTGTTGTAAAAGCTTTAGATGCTGTTGCCCATATTATTTTAAAGATGGTGGGCTATGTAATGAATTTTGCTCCTTTGGGGGTATTCGGAGCTATTTCAGCAGTTATTGCTACAAAAGGATTAAAAGTTTTTTCTTTTTACGGGCATTACTTATTGGCCTTCTTGGCTGGTATTGTGGTATTATGGATTCTGTTACTTTCTGTGGGTTATATTTTTTTGGGAAAAAGGTTGTTTGAATTACTTCGTGGTATTTCTCAACCGCTATTGATTGCATTTAGTACTACAAGCAGTGAAGCTGTATTTCCAAAATTGACCAGCGAGTTAGAGAAGTTTGGTTGTAAGGATAAAATTGTTTCGTTCATCTTGCCGCTAGGATATAGTTTTAATCTGGATGGAAGCATGATGTACATGACTTTTGCAAGTTTGGCAATTGCTCAGGCCTATGGCATTCAACTTGATTTAGGAACGCAGCTCACCATGTTGCTTGTTCTAATGCTCACCAGTAAAGGAATAGCTGGTGTTCCAAGAGCATCTTTGGTAGTGGTGACTGCCACTTGTGCGATGTTTAACATTCCTGCAGAGGGAATTGCATTAATTTTACCTATCGATCATTTTTGCGATATGTTCAGATCGATGACCAATGTTGTTGGAAATGCATTGGCGACAACAGCTGTAAGTAAATGGGAAGGAGAATTAACTCCTGCATCTGTTTCAGAGGAAGTGTAAATGATAAAGAAAAAAGTATGATTGAGTTGGTTATTCAGTGGAAGGATTTTTTAAATCCCGAGTTTTATATACAGCATGGTGGATTATGGTTGTTTCTGTTTATTGTGTTTGCAGAAACTGGACTCTTCGCAGGTTTCTTTCTACCTGGAGATTCACTGTTGTTTGTTGCTGGAATATACAGCAATGAGTTAGCTGGCGAAATTTTATTGATGAACAATGATGTGCTTAATCTTGTATTGGTTTGTGTACTGGTAATTTTTGCAGGTATAATAGGCAATACTGTTGGGTATTGGTTTGGTGCAGCAAGCGGCCCCTATTTGTTCAGTCGCCAAGACACTTTCTTTTTTAAGAAAAAACATTTGTTTACTGCTAAAGAGTTTTACGAGAAGCATGGTGGTGGAGCTATTGTCTTTGCTAGGTTTTTACCCATCATTAGAACATTTGCTCCAATCATAGCAGGGATAGTACGAATGGATAAGTCGAAGTTTACATTTTACAACGTAGTAGGTTGTATTGCATGGGTATTCAGCATGATGTTTGCGGGGCATTATCTTTATAAATTCTTTCTCAACCAATATGGATTTGATTTGAAAGAAAGGTTGGAGTTCATTGTCTTGGGAATTGTATTCGTTACAACTGCTCCTGTTATTATTAAACTCATGAGAGGTAAATCCAAATAATATTTATAATTCCACGTAGTTGAGGTCTTTTTTAAATGTTTCTTCAGTAAAAAAAGCTGCAACAATTGCAATGACTATAATTATTGCGCCTGTTGCAATACCACTTTGAATCACAGACCATTTCATACCTTCCTGAAACAGTTCAATGAACATGAAATTCATGAGAGGAAGTGCGCCTCTTACCATATTGGGTATGGTAGTTGCAGCAGTAGCTCTTAAATTGGTGCCAAATTGTTCTGCGCCCATGGTGACAAAAATTGCCCAATATCCCCCGCTAAAACCCAGTAGTCCGCATATCGCATACATGCTGTTGTCGCTGTTATTATAAGGAGAGAAATAGAAAATGCAGGCTGCTATTGTTAGTAAATAGAAAATATAAAGAGCTTTTTTTCTGCTCTTGAAATATTGGCTAACCAATCCAATTGTTATATCTCCAATGGATATACCTACATAACCGAACATGGTTGCCTTACCCGAATCTACCATACTGTTTTCATACAAGTCTGAGGCAAATCGATTGCTAAAGTTCATTAATATGCCTATTACATACCAGATGGGAAGACCAATAAAAATTGCAAGTATGTATTTCTTGAATCTGGTTGAGTTAGTGAAGAACATAAAAAAGTTACCGCGACTAATCTTTTCTGCTTTTACTCTGGCAAACATCATACTTTCTGCAACACTCACCCTTAGCAATAACAACACAATACCCATTACTCCGCCTATTTTATAACACAATCTCCAATCGTTTGTCAGCTTAAAAATAAAATAAGCAAAAACTGCGCCTAATAGTCCAATTCCTGCAACCAATGAAGTTCCTAATCCTCTGTTTTTCTTAGGCATGATTTCTGAAATCAATGTAATGCCTGCCCCCAGCTCACCTGCAAGGCCAATTCCACCTATGAATCTTGCCCAGGCGTATTGGTCCACTGTCTGCACATAACCTGTTGCAAAATTGGCTACCGAATACAATAATATGGATCCAAAGAGCACACTAAGTCTTCCTTTTTTATCACCAAGTACACCCCATACTATCCCCCCAATTAAAAGACCGATCATCTGCCAGTTAATCACCTTGGCACTGGCTTCCAGCATAGCAATATTTTCATCGGGAACACCTATTCCAATGAGAGATGGTTTTCTTACTATTGAAAAAAGCAATAGTTCGTATATGTCGACAAAATAACCTAATGCTGCTATAATTAATGTTAATGCGAGTTTTTTGTCACTTATCTTCATCTGTTGGTTTTGGTCTAGGCTCATGTTTAAATGTAATAAATTATATGAGAATTACATTTGATTCTAACAATAAAAGATTTGTATTGATTTCAAATAAATCTATATTGTATGGTAAATATAATTGCACATGCTGGCTAGGGCTTTTTCACCTGAAAACAAATCAAAGAGTGTATTAATTATTGTAGCTGCTCTGGGCTATTTTGTAGACATCTTTGATTTATTGATTTTTTCAATAGTTAGAGAGCATAGTTTAAAAGCATTAAATGTTCCTGAAGCAGAGATCATCAATGCTAGTACAAGAGTAATAAACTGGCAAATGTTAGGTCTACTATTGGGCGGGATTTTGTGGGGAATTATGGGCGACAAAAAAGGAAGACTTAGTGTGCTGTTTGGATCCATTTTATTGTATTCAGTCGCAAATTTTATGAATGGGTTTGTCCAGACTGTAGACCAGTATGCTGCATTACGATTTATTACAGGAATAGGTCTGGCAGGTGAACTAGGTGCTGGTATCACTTTGGTAACTGAGGTGATGCCAAAGAGTAAGAGGGGTGTGATGACTAGTTTCATTACTGGTGTTGGTGTGTTTGGTGCTGTAGCAGCCTTTTTGATTCATAAGTTTACCCAAGATTGGAGATTGTGTTATAAGATTGGTGGAATATTAGGAATTCTGCTTTTGATGTTAAGAGTAAGTGTTGCTGAAAGTACAATGTTTACGAAAATTGGGGCACATGTTGAAAAAGGGAGTTTGGTTAAACTGTTCACTTCTCCTGCATTGCTTAAAAAGTATTTGCTGGCAATTTTAGTGGGTATACCATCATGGTTTGTTGTAGGTATTCTGATTACACTTAGCAATAGATTTGCATTGGAGCTCTATGAAGGAAGTTCTATAATAGCAGGTGCTTGTGTGATGTATGGGTATATTGGCAATGCGCTAGGGGATATTACAGTAGGTGTTATCAGTCAATACTACCAAAGCAGAAAAAAGGCTTTGTATTTTATGTATGCATGCT